>CAKULY010000005.1 GCA_934667505.1 uncultured Treponema sp.
GGTAGAAGGCCGTCTCTGGCGCCAGGGAAACCGGCAGAAAAAAGTTCATATAGTTTATCCGCTTATGTACAACTCATTGGATTCCCTTATTTATCAGAAACACGATGAAAAAGCCAGCCGCATAGACGCAATTTGGAATTACCGCGGTGACAAAATCAATGTAGAAGAAATTAATCCAGCTGAACTCAAGTTTGATCTTATCAAATCCCCAGAAATGAAAGCCGATATTGTTCTTGAGCAAAAGGCGATTCCACTTAAACGTGAACTTAAAATAATCGAAGAAAGTAGAGCTCTTTTAGCTCTTGCTGATGAACGAATTGCAGCCATTATGAATGAAATTAATGAACTTCAGAAACAAATAGATGAATTAAATAATGATATTGAACAAACAATAAAGAAAAATGAGGAAATGCCTGAAGTTTTTCAGCATCTTTCAGACTTAATAATCAATAATGCAAGAGAGGAACAAAAGACTATTGAACAGACGATTGTTGCAAAGAAAAAAGGGATTGCGGTAATCCGAACCAACTTAAAAAAGAAAATGGAAGTCCAGTATTCAGATAAAAAAGATTGTTTATCAAAATTATCCCAAAGAGAAAGCGTGTTAAAGGATAAAATTGAAAATCTCTATAAAGAACGTGAAAGTTTAATTGAATGGTACAAGAAGCAGTATATTCAGCAGCAATGTCAGTTGCAAAGTATTCCCAGGCTTGTAAAAGAGCTCTGTAGAAATATCATGGAAAATACTGTGGTTTAGATGGTATAATAGGAAATGTTATGTTTGAAAAGAAAAAGACGGAAAAGAAATCCACATCAAAAAAAGTTACAAAGAAAGCAACTGTGAACAATCAGTCATCTACTTCAGCTAGCAAGAAATCTTCTGATACTCCTCCTTCTAAGAGCATCGCCACTAAAAAGATAATTTTGGAAAATGAAGAATTTCTCTATATATAAAACGAATCTCATTACGAACAGGTAATCGAGCGAATAAAAACGGTCAAGAAAACGCTTTGGATTGGCACTGCCGATATTAAAGACTTATATGTAAAAGACGGACGTGGAACAAAGACTTTATAAAAAACGCCGCCGAACAATTCGACAGTGTCTGGATGGGAGCCTATTACAAAGGATGCAGGCGGAAGGCCTTCTGTGGGGATCCGATTAGTTGAGATTATTCCTTCCAGTTATAAATTTCTTTTATTAAAGAACAACAACATTCAATCCTATCAACATCTTTTGGAACTATTAATACTCCATCTTTCAATCTTTTATTTAAAATCTCAAAGTGTTTTTGATACTCGACAGTATTTGATTTTCTAGTAATTCTCCATCCTGAACCCACAGGAAGAATTTCACAATTATTTATTGTGAGTGGTTTGCAATCATCCAAATGACCTAAGTTTTTTAAGAATTTTGTTCCTAATGTTTCTTGAATTTCCGCCGGTAAATGCTTGTACACAGTATAGAGATAGGGATCATACCACCACCCGCGGAGAGTTTCTCCGGTCAAACAAGCCATTTTAAAATTTTCTTCCCATTGCATTAAACCTTTTTTAGATTTTCTCAGCATTTCAGGATACTTGATATAATAGTATATATAATCATCTTTACTGGAATTATTAACTGCATTGTTAATAATACTTTCAATTGTGCTCTTCCCAAGATCCATTGTTAATCTTGTAAATGTCTTATTTATACCATCTTTTGTGTCTTTGGAAGCATCATGTAAAATTGCAGCTAGAGATTGTTCAGAATTTACATATTTCCATTTCGTATCTGAATAGTATTCTGCATAATCTCCATAAGATAGCATCGCTCTTCCAAATAGAATTGCATTTTGATTGCTATTCGGATTATTAGAAAAATATGAGATAATAGTATCGTGTAATTCCTTTAAATTTTTGTCATTATAAGATAGGGCTGTTAGATGTCCCTTGAAAATAGCCAAATCCTCGAGTTCAAATAATGTCTCCTTCAATTGTTTATTATTAGAAATAAATGCAAACTTTTCTTTTTCTTCATTAATTTGATTGGTGTTAAATTTTTTTACTTTAGTCAAATTATTAACATCTGAGCAAATTAGTTTTACTTCAGTGAATAATTCATGCCAATTATTAAAGCGCAATTCATTTTCACTATTCCAAGCCAGATTTCGTATGATTCTTAATTTGTATGTATCAATAGAATTATTTTGTATCATATTCAAGACGGCAAAGAACATAATGGAATTTTTTATGTCTGCCTTTTTTTCAGGATTTATACATAAATCAAATAAATCAATATCCTTTTGAAATAAACAAACTTTATTTGTTTCATAGTTATCAAGAGAAAAAATGGTTTTAAAAAAACTTTCTGTATTCGTATGAGTTTCAAAAAAGTTCAAGCAATTCATAAGTAATAATGCAGAAGATTTATTCCAAGCATTAATTTTGTAAAAATCATCTTGAGTTTGTTCATTAGTGTCATTACTAAGAATGCGTTCATATAATTCAATTAATTCAAAAAAATTTAAGAAGGCATCATCAGATTTTTCCCCATATTTTTTCCAAAAGATTTTATTTTGCCAGACACCATCTATCTTTCTAGAAAACTCACTTCTTAAAGTAGAATCTATTTTATCGAGTTTATCTTCGAAATTTGCTTTATATATCTCAAAGTCTGTTAGAGGTCTTCCTCTTGCGTTCATCTTGATATATAAAGAATCACTCTGTTTAAATGACTTACTATTCATATCAAGAAATTGAAATGTAATAAGCTTTTTATTTACCAATAATTCATATAGATCCTCTTTGAAATCTAGGAATTTTTCCTGAATCTCATCAAGCATTACTAGCATTCCACTTACAGTAGGGTCATTTTTCCATATAGTTGAGAAATTCTTATTGGTTTCAATTTGCTCGCTGAGTTTTCTGTCTGTCTGAATTATTTCTTTTAAATTGGCTAAAAACAAACAGAATCGAGAAGCAGATTCTCTTATTTTATAAGAAAACTTGCCAAGTAGCGAAACCACATTATTTCTCTCATCTTCGTTCCCAAAAGAATGTTTTTGAATGGAATACCAATGTAAAAGAAAAAGTGTAGTCAAGCGTTGTTGGCCATCTAAAGGGATAAAATCAAGACCTTCTGTTTTGCCATAAACAAAATCCAATGTCATAGAATTATTGTTATTGAGATTATATTTTACTGATTCAATAAAATTATCTCGTATTTTATTTGTTTTCTCATCAATTCTTCCCTGAGCATAGTCTCGTTGAATTACAGGAATTATAATATTCCATTTGTTGAGAATTTCAATAAATGTATAAGTATTAAAGGTTTCATTCATAACTTAATCTTCCTCGTTCTCAATATTTGAGCCATCATTGTATTTTGGTGGAAATCCAGCTTCTGTTAGTGTATCTATAATAGACTTCCTGTATGTTTTTCTATCTTCTGTTGTCCAAAAGGAAAAGTTCTCTGCATCCGGATTATAATATTTACAAAAGACATTTCTTGTACATATCGGGATATAAGAGCCTGACTTATCTAATTCCATCATCTTTAATCTTTTCGCAGCAAAAGTTGAAGAATTAAATGCTGAATTATCATTTTTTCCTAATAATGCAAGATTACTTATTAAATGCATAAAATCATCATCTTTAGAATCATTTAATAATGATTCAACATCATGTGCTATCTCTCGAAATATTTTTTCTAATCCTTTTCCATCTGTTTTAAACTTTGGTAACTCAAGTTGAATGCGACAAAGATTTTCCACACGCCTCTGCTCTTTATCAGGTTCATTTGGAAATTCTACTTTTGATAATGCTCTGAACTGGTAATCTAACCAATTAAACCAATCTTTTCTTTTTTGCAATTCTTGAGAATTTTGGGCATGAATATGTTCTATACTCCAAACAGTTCCTTTATGCTTTGAGAAAGGATATCTTTGATTTTCTCCAGATTTATCTACCGTCATTACATTGAAAAGATTAAATATTCTATAGAGACTGCGATTCCCTGATTCACCATTATAATGTATTTCGTCAATATTGATTGATTTAATTGTGTCTGCAATTTTTTCTGTTAAAAAATCCCTAAAGCCTTTTCTATCTTTGCATTTTGAGCTTTTATAATAATCAAGGATTTCCTTTAATGACAAAATATTTTCATTGATAATGTATCCGATAAGATGATAAAGATTTTTATCTATATACCATTCTTGCAGAGTTTCAAAATTAATTACAATTTCTTTCCATATTTCAAAAAAATCTTTTGTTTTAGAAATGGTGTTAAAATAATCAAATGGCTTTTTGTTTTCTGGAGTAGATAACTCAAAAAGCAAGTCTATTCTTGTAGCTTTATCTATATTGGATAAAAAACTCCAGAATTCTGTATCATGAAGTTTATGTTCAATTTGATCCCATTCTGCAGCCATTGAAATTTGCTTTAATAGCAATGTTTTTTTATTTGCTTTTTCCACTTCAAGTTTTAGTTCTTCATCTTCAATAGGGGATAACTTCAATGTTTTTTTTATAGAATCCTCGGAAAGCAGCAGGGCTTTTATTAATTCTGAATCTGTTAATTTTATCTTACCGGCATTCAATCTGTGAAAAATATTAATCGGAGTACCGTCTGAGTCGTCTACCTTGTACCAAATAAATCTTAACTGTTGAAGAATAGTATTAAGAATGCTGCTTGCAAAACTATTACGTAAAAGGTCATTTGGTTCTTTGTTTTCAAACCATTCTGTTATTCTTTGATAAGCCTTATAAATATGAAAGAAATCAATATCATCTTGAGCTTTTTCCTTTACAGGATTTTTTAAAAAAGATTCACTAGATGCTCTTCCTGCACTATCATAAATTATGGAATAAAATGTTGAATCATTTTTATATACGGTTTTATTTATATACAATAGAATTAAATATAAAGTTGTCAGTCTTTGCTGCCCATCTATAACTTCATATTCTGCGCCTTTTTTTAGGAGAACCAGTGGTTGAATACAATAGTAATCTGTTCCATCTGTTTTATCTTTGAATTCTATAATATCATCCAGAAGGTTTTCAACTTCAATGGGAGTCCATCTGTAACCTCTTTGGTAATCAGGAATTATGAACGTAAATCCTGCGAGTTCCTTGATTGCAACTGTTTGTAATTTTTTGTTTGGATCAAAATTTTCTTCCATAAGTACCTCTTCTATATGAGCAATACCGTCATTATTTAGCATTATTCTGCATTTTTGTATTCAATTCGCAAATCTGTTTTTCAAGATGTGATATTTGTTTTGAAAGATTTTCTATTTCAAGTGCGGTAACGGTAGTTTTTTCCGGCTCTAAAGGTTCTTTAATTTTATGATTTTTATCTGCTGTTACATTTTGAATGGACTCAACAACAATTCCTGTTACAACTTGCAATATTGTGTAGGCAGAAATTATTCCAAAACTTACAAAATAAATCCAGGCAGCAGAAAATTCTTTTAAAATTGGGCGGGTAATGTTTCCCCAGTCATCGAACAGCATAAGTTGAAAAAGTGTATAAAAAGCTTTTCCCAAAGAGCCAAAAGTTTCTGAAAATTCCGTGCCAAATAAATTAACCCCGATAATCGCATAAAAATAAAAAACAATCAGCAGAAGCGAAAATGTCCAGATTATGCTTGGAATTGCAAAAACAATAGCCTTTAGAATCACTTGAAGATGCTTTAGGCTGTTTATTATTTTTAAGGTTTTTACAACTCTAAGCGTTTTTAAAGTTTTTACAAGTTTAAACGCCCTAAAAACTTTTATCCCACGGAAAATTGAAAAGTAAGGAACAGTTCCAAAAATAGAAACAAGAACAATGACTAAATCAAAAGTATTCCATTTTGAAGCCGAAAAGAAATGTTTATTATACGCAATAAATTTTAAAACCAGCTCAACAACAAAAATCGCAAGACAAATTTTATCAATAATATCCAGCACAGTGCGAAACTGTGCAGAAATATTCGGCGACGTTGCAATTCCCAAAACAACGGAATTCAAAATAATTACAAAAATTATAAAATATTCAAAGATTGAATCTGCTTCGCCATCCACATAAGGAAGAATTCTTTGTGGAATTGATTTTTTCAGCTCCTGCGATTTTTGCTTCATTTTTTTGCTCAGTTTGCTTTATTTTGCAGGAAAATGTTTTCCTGTTGGAGACTTTGAACAATAGACACTTGTCAAACTAGACAATGACTGATATTGTGAACCGCAATATTTGCAAGTATATTTAGACTTTTCACTACCTTCATACGGCACATGATTATTTCCATCAGGATTTCTTGAGCAATGAGAGTGAGTTAAACTAGATAAAAACTGATACTTACTTCCGCAATAGCAACAATAATAATAACCGCCAGTTTCTCCTTCAAACAATTCATGCTTTCCAGAAGAAGAACGTGAACAATGACCGCCTGTTAAACTTGAAACGCTAGAATACTTTTCCCCACAGCATTTACAATAAAATTCCGCCATAACTTTTTCCTCCAGTTTTTGGCTTTAATTTTAATTCAAACATTCTGATTTTATGATTTCTGCAATTTCGCTGGCATTTTCTATATCGCTATACCGGCGTCTGCAGGCAATAACTTCAACAGAAGTTCCTTCATTATTTATATATCCAATTTTGTAGTTTTCGTTGTTTCCCCACTGAGTTGAATCGCACATCATGTCCGGATAACATCTTTTTTTCAGTTCCTTAAAAACCGCAAAACCTTCCGCCAAAATAAATTCTGGATTTACAATGCTAATCAACGTCTTTGTCCATTCACAAGGCTTAAAGAAACTTTCTTCGGGCAAGTCATATTTGTTTTTCAAAAGATTTAGCAATTCATAAAGAGAATCCATATCCTTTGTTGTAACATAATAGAAATTCGTTTTAAAAGAGTTTTCCAGCAAGTCCATCCGGTTCAACATTTCGTCTTTTTCGCCAAAAATATATTTCCACCCGTTTGCCAATCTATAATCTTCTGCGCTGTAGTCCATTTTTTTCATAGGCTCAACTTCGCATTTAAGTTCGTCACCTTTAGCAGCAGGCGATACTCCTGGATTTATTCCCAAAAACATAAATTTTGGATTTTTTACAACAGGACTAAAAAAGATTTTTGTACCTTTATATAAATCACGGACTTTCCCGTCTGTTTTAGCTATTTCAACTATTT
This sequence comes from uncultured Treponema sp., assembly GCA_934667505.1. Taxonomy (GTDB): domain Bacteria; phylum Spirochaetota; class Spirochaetia; order Treponematales; family Treponemataceae; genus Treponema_D. The sequence continues at coordinate 7,163 of CAKULY010000005.1, forward strand.
TTTCTGCAAACGATTTTACTTCTTCCTGAATTTTTTTTAATTTGTCTTTCATAAAAATCTCCATATAAATTCATAAAAAGTATTGCAATCAGCAAAATAAATTATATCACACTTATTGCTAATCACAAGTACAACTATCTAAAAAACTTGCTTACAATAAGTAAAATGACTCCAAAATTATTACAAGAACGACTTTCCTTTAACTTAAAAAAAGCGCGAAAAGCATTGGGCTTTTCTCAAGAAAAATTAGCAGAAAAAGCTCAAATTTCTTTCCAAATGATGAACGATATAGAAGGTTGCCGTCGCTGGCCAAGCGAGAAAACGCTCTCAAAACTGGCAAATGCTCTTCAAACTGACGTTTATACACTGTTTCTTCCTGAAAACACGAATGCACAGGCAACTCCTTTTCAAAAGCAGACCATTGCCTCTGATTTGCAAAAACTTTTTGCAGAATCAGTAGAGCAATATCTTGAAAAACAAGACGCTTTTTCTTTGCCAAATTCATCTCAAAAAATTTAAACAACATAATATTTTTCTTTCAAACCATCGCTTTTCATGGTGAAAAGTATAACTCGCCCACTCTATCTTAAAACGATATACTGATTTTTTTTACATATTTTTTAGTCCCTCACGAAATGATAAAGTCATGTGGTATAATAAAAATATGAGCAAACAGACAAAAATCACTTACAGGATGATAGAAAGACTTTCAAAAATCCATGAAATGATAAAAACTGGAAATTTTCCTAATTCAAATGATTTTGCAAAAGAAACAGAATCCAGTGCAGCAACCATAAGCCGCGATATTGAATATATGCGAGACAGAATGAATGCACCTATAAAATACGATTATAATCAGAAAGGCTTTTTCTATACAAAAAATTATGAACCGAATTTTCAAAATTATCTTTCAGAAAAAGATTTTAACACTCTGGTTGCCGCAAAAAATCTGCTTTCACATTATAAAAACACACCAATTTACAAAGAAGCCTGCAATCTTATAAACCTGATTTCGGAATCTTGTATAAATAAAAATACTGCATTAATCGAACGAATTACAGTTGCGCCAACAGAAGAAGTTGCAATAAACCAAAATTTATGGAATGTCATTCAAGACGCATTGAACAAAAATCTTATTCTAAAATTTGATTACACAAATCGTTGGGGAAAACAAACCGAACAAAGAAAAGTCCATCCTTATCAGATTGTTTTAGACAATGGAATTTGTTATCTTTTTGGATTTGACGAATTGCGAAATGAAGAGCGGATTTTTTCACTTGCAAGAATGAAAAATATAACCCTAACTGAACAAAAATTTACCTTGCCAAAAGATTTTGAATTCAACAACCGACTTGGAAATTCAAATTTCGGCGGATTTTTCAGCAGCAAAAAAGAACACTACAAAATTGAATTTTATGGAGAAGCCAGGACAATCATAAAAGAGCGAAAATGGGCAGAAAATCAAAGCTTCAAAGAAAGCAAATACAAAACTACAATTGAATTTGAAAGCACACAATCACTTAAAATAAAAAGCTGGGTTCTTTCAAACGGATGCAAGGCCCGCCCAATAAAACCAGATTGGCTTTTTGAAGAATGGAAACAAAATGTTCTGGAAATGAACAGAATGTTGAACTGGCCTCTTTAATTTTTACGCTTTCATCAACTCGCAAACTTCCTCATCCGTAAGTTCGCGGTATTCGCCGGCGGCAAGTTTTTCGTCCAGTTTAAGCGGTCCGATTGAAATGCGTTTCAAATAGGCAACTTCGTTCTGTTCTGCCAAAAACATTCTTTTTACCTGATGAAATTTTCCTTCGTTTATGGTAAGAACACATTCGGTTTCGGACTTCCACTGGATTTCTGCGGGTTTTGCTAAAAATCCAAGTTCGTTTCCTTCTGGCGGAATTTCAATTCCATTTTTAAAATCCTGCGCGATTTTTTCCTGATTTTCATTGGCTTCGGGATTCTTTAGGCGCACAAAATACGATTTTGGAAAATGTGTTTTTGGACTTGTGATTCTGTGAGTCAGCGCGCCATCCGTTGTAAAAAGCAAAAGCCCTTCGGTGTCAATATCAAGCCTGCCAACAAGATGCAAATGCTCTTCAAAATATGGAGTTCTATAGCAATCATCAAGAAAATCAAATGCAGTTTGATGCAAGCCGTCTTTGTTCGCGCTAACAACCCCTGAGATTTTATTCATCATTAAATAAACATTCTTTCTTATTAAAAGTTCCTCGCCATCAATGCTAATGGAATCTTTATCGGGATTAATTCCAAATCCAGCATCTGTTATTCGCTTTCCGTTCACAAGAACTTCACAATCTCTAAGAATTTTTCTAACGCTTTTTCTAGTGCCAAAGCCTTCGTGGCACAATATTTTATCCAATCTTTGTACGCTCATTTATAAAATTATACATTTTAAAGATTTGTATATCAACCTAAACAAAAAACTGTTATAATCTTTGTATGAATACAGAAGACTTATTCTCAAACTCAAACAAAATTCGAGAACCTCTCGCCGCTAGAATGAGGCCTAGAAATCTTGACGAATACATTGGGCAAGACCACATTGTGGGCAAAGGCCGCCTTCTTCGCCGCGCAATTGCAGCGGATCAGCTTACTTCTGTAATTTTTTACGGACCGCCAGGAAGCGGAAAAACAACTCTTGCAAGGGTAATCGCAAACCATACAAAATCAAACTTTATTACATTAAACGCCGTTCTTACAGGAGTTGCAGACATAAGAACCGCCATAAAACAGGCGGAAGATTATTTCAATCTTTACAGCCGCAGAACAATTCTTTTTGTAGATGAAGTTCACCGCTGGAACAAAAGCCAGCAAGACGCCCTTCTTCCCTGGGTTGAAAACGGAACTATAATTCTTATCGGGGCGACCACTGAAAATCCTTTTTTTGAAGTAAACAAGGCTCTTGTTAGCCGCTCAAGAGTATTTCAACTAAAACCGCTTACTAAAGAAGATTTGTTAAAAGCCGCAAATCAGGCTCTTTTAGACAAAGAGCGCGGCTACGGCAGATGGAAAATAACTTTTGAGGACGGAGCCCTTGAACATTTGATAGAAACCGCAAATGGAGACGCCCGTTCTTTGCTAAACGCTTTAGAGCTTGCTGTAGAAACAACTCCAGAAAGGTGGGAACCGTATTCAACCCCGCCAGTTCCAGAAGCAGGAAGCACAATTTATATTTCAAAAGAAGCTGCCGAAGAATCGATTCAAAAAAAAGTTGTTCTTTACGACCGCGACGGCGACTACCATTACGACATTATAAGCGCATTTATAAAATCTTTAAGGGGACGAGATCCAGACGCAGCGTGTTATTGGCTTGCAAGAATGGTTATTGCCGGCGAGGACCCTCATTTTATTTTCAGAAGAATGCTTATTTCCGCCTGCGAAGATACAGGTCTTGCCGACCCGCAAGCTGTTTCTGTAGTTGAAAGCTGCGCTCAGGCTTTTGACCGCGTCGGTATGCCCGAAGGAAGATATTTTCTTGCCCATGCAGCGCTTTATCTTTCAACTGCGCCAAAATCAAACAGCAGCATGGCCTTTTTCGATGCGCTTTCTTCTGTTGAAAAAGAAGATGCGGAAGTTCCAAATCACTTAAAAGACTCAAGCCGCGACGCAGAAGGCTTTGGACACGGAGCTGGCTACCTTTATCCGCACGCATACCGCGACCACTGGGTTGCCCAGCAGTATCTTCCGGACGCGCTTATGGGCAGAGTCTTTTACACTCCAACCACGCAAGGCTACGAAGCCACAATCAGAAACGATGTTTTGAGCCGCCGGGAACTGCAAATTGCTGCCATTCTTGAAAAGCAGCCAAATCAAAGCAAAGACCAAGGCAGCGAATTTGAAAATCCAATCAGCCAGTGGTGGATTGACGAGCATTTTAAAAGTTCTTCAAAATCTCCTGAAGAAAACCTGACCTTTAGCCCAGTAGATAATGCCCGCGAAAACGCTTTAGACAAGGCGGACAAGCAATGGCGCGCCCGCATAGATTCAAACAGGGCAGAAATTCTTTTGGGAATCAGAAACACGATGATTGAGAGCGCAAATTTATTGCGCCACCACAGAAGCCTTGTATGGAATGCGGACGACGGGCTTCTAATTTGGGAAGTTTCCCGCAGAACACCGGAAGGAATTACCTGCGGAGTTTGCCGCTCGCAAAAAGGAATGGAAATAATCGAGCAGTATTCACGCACGCTAGACAATCTTGACCGCCCAATCTTGCAATTTAGACCTGAAGGTTCCAGCCCGGACTTTATGAGCGAAAACGATTTTAAAAATCTCTTGCTAAACTTTCAGTACAAAGGCACTGTTTTTGACAGAATTTTCTTCAGAGACCCTTTTAATTCTGTAACTGGAATCACAACCCTTGCAGAAAGCCTTAAAAAAATTGAATTTCCAGATTCTAAAAACGGCAAAGTTTTTACAGACCAAAAAAAAGCAGAAGAATCAATCCAGTCTGAAATGGAAGACCTTTCTGCCATTAGCGACCCAAGCAATTCAGATGAAGAAGATTTTGAAGAAGACTTAGAAAATCCGCTTGCAGAAGGATGGAAAGTGATTATTTCGCAAAAAATTCCTTGCAACGGACAGCACATTTCAAATCTTATAAAAGAGCAAATCCTAACTTCGAATATAGAACCTTCTTATAGCGAAATTCTGCAAAAAATGGAAAAGGCAGAGAATCACTTTTTTTCAAACAAGGAAAATCCGCTTTTCAACTGGGATGCCGACACTATAGTTGAAAAATTCACAAAAGCAGGATTTAAAGTAAACTTCGAAATACACAAAACAAATGAAAAACGCAGAATAATGCCTGAAGAAATAAAAAAATGGTTCGACAAAGATTGCTCTGCATACGGAAAACAAATTGCACTTGCGCTAGGAATTCCAGATTTGCAAAAAATAATTTATCTTTTGGAAAACGCAACTAAAACTACAATTTTTAACTGGAAAACCGAGACAGCATTCTTTGTAATAGAACGAAGTTAAAAACTTGCATAGGCAAATTGCATGAAAGCCACAGAGTTCAACTTTAAAACTAAAAAATAATGAACTCAAAATGACAAAGTAATTGCGAACCATAAAAAATTATAATAAAATAGTAAGTCTAAGTCGATTTTTATAAAATCACAAAAGGCATAGTTCCAAACACAAATTTATAAGGAGAATTCTAAAATGAATTTCATATTTTTAGGACCACCAGGAGCAGGAAAAGGCTCTCTTGCAGTAAAAGTTGCAGAAGATTACAAAATACCACATATTTCAACAGGAGACATTTTTAGAGCAAATATCAAAAACAAAACTCCGCTTGGAATCAAGGTAAAAGAAATAATAGATTCTGGCTCTCTTGTAAGCGACGACCTTACTTGCGAACTTGTAAAAGACAGGCTTTCGCAGGAAGACTGCAAGAACGGATTTATTCTCGATGGATTTCCAAGAACAATTCCTCAGGCTCAAATGTTTACAGAAATCTGCCCTGAAGTTTCTGTAGTAAACTTTCAAATTTCAGACGAAGCCGTAATCAGAAGGCTTAGCACAAGACGTGTCTGCAAAGCTTGCGGAGCAAACTACAATACGCTTACCCTTCCTCCAAAAAAAGAAGGCGTTTGCGACAAGTGCGAAGGAGAAATAATCCAGCGCGACGATGACAAGCAGGAATCAATCCTTCACAGAATGGATGTTTACCGCGAACAGACAGAACCTCTTATTGAATTCTATTCAAAAAAAGGAAATATCACAAATTTCGATGCATCCATAGAAACTGCTGAATTGCTAAAAGAATTCAAAAACGCATTTCCTCTTTAACCCCAAAAGGTCAAAAGCCGAGCTTTTTAGAAAAATAAACAAAAGCGTAAGCGAATTTACAATTTGTGAAGATTTTGTACGATAAGAATAATTAAGGTTGCATAGCACCCCAAACCAATTCAAACGAAGCTTGAGCACAACCGTCTGAACAAATTGGAAATTCGCTGAAAGCGTTTTTTTAATTTCGGATTGAATCGATATTAGCTTTTCCGCCGGGAACAAAAGGAAGTACGTTTTCCTCAGGATCAACACGAACGCGAACAAAGCAAGGCTTTTTTACTCTGTCTGGAGCAAAAGCTTTTTTGTGCCAATCTTTATCAGAATCCGCATCAAAACTTTCCAACCCAAAGCCGCTTGCAATCTTTAATAAGTCCGGACTTTGAATAAACTGGCTTGCAGAATAGTTTTTTTCAAAAAGAAATTTCTGCTGCTGGTAAACCATGCCAAGTGTTCCATTTTCAAAGACAATAACCGTTACTGGCAAGTTATTTTCCGCAAGAGTTGCAAGTTCCTGAATATTCATCATGATAGAACCGTCGCCGCTAAAACAAACGATTCTTTTTTGAGGATTTGCAAAAGCAGCACCTATCGCCGCAGGCAGCCCGAATCCCATTGTTCCCAAAGAACCGCTAGTCAAAAACATTCTTGGTCTTTCCACAGGATAGTACTGAGCTGCCCACATCTGATGCTGGCCAACATCGGTAGTTACGATTAAGTCGTCCGCTTTTAATCCGGCTTGCTCTGCAAGTTTTGGAATACTACTGATTAAAACTCTTGGATTGACGCTATTTTTAAAGTTAGAATTTTTTTCTGTTTCCAAAGGGGAGCCTTCTGTAAGCGAAGCATTTTTTCTGTTCAATTCTATTACAAAATCTGCCCAGTCTTCCCGTTTTTTATTTTTTTCTTCTGAAAAAGACGAATCCTTTTGCAGATTTTTTAAAATTTTATTTATTGAAGGAAAAGCATCTTCAACTTTTGCAACAAAACTTAAATCGGCATTAAGAATCTTATTTATTTCTGCACCATCGATATCAATATGAATAATTTTCGCATTTGGACAAAACTTGCTTACAACGCCAGTAGCTCTGTCATCAAAACGAACTCCAGCGGCAAGAACCAGCTCGCTTTCGTGCATAGCGACATTTGCAGCGTAAGAGCCGTGCATTCCTATCATTCCTGCAAAATCTTTATCTGATTTTGGAATGCAGCCGAGTCCCATAAGAGAACTTACAACAGGCAGCCTGTACAGTTTTTTAAAAGTGCGAACAACTTCTGAAGCCTCAAAGGAATTGCAGCCTCCGCCAAGGTACAAAACAGGTTTTTCACAATTCATTAATTCTTTTACCACAGGCGTAAAATCGCAGGCGGCAGTTTTCTTTGCAGAACTAGCATTAGCAAGCGACTTGTTTTCTGCAGAAACTTCTGGCCATTTATCAAACTCGCAGGTCTTTAACTGCACATCTCGAGGAACATCGATAAGAACAGGACCAGGTCTGCCTGAAACAGCAATTTTAAATGCCAATGGAATTGCTTTTAGCAGCTCTTCAGGTGTTTTTACCATGATGCTGTGCTTTGTTATAGGAAAAGAAAGGCCAAATGTATCAGCCTCCTGAAAAGCGTCCGTACCAATAAGAGAGGTATTTACCTGCCCCGTAATTGCAATTATGGGAATAGAATCACAACGAGCATCCGCAATAGAGGTTAGCAAGTTCATTGCGCCAGGTCCGCTTGTAGCAAGGCAAACTGCAGGAAGTCCGGTAGTTCTAGCAATTCCTTGAGCAATAAAACCTGCGGCTTGCTCTTGCCTAACCAAAACATGGCGGATATTGGATTTTTCAATTTCATCATAAAGGGGCAAAATTGAACCGCCAGGAATTCCTGAAACCATTTTTATTCCATGCATTTCAAGCAATTTTACAATAATCTGTGAACCTGTTTTTTTCATAAAAACCTCGCAAAAGTTATATAGGGCAAAAAAAAAGCCTTCCATTTCGGAAAGCTTTGCATAAAAAAATATTTAAATACAAATACGAACTATCCGAACAAATGCAAAGGCATTAAGACGAGGACGGCTAGAACTGTATTAAGAATATTCATTTTCATTAGAGATAATTTTACATATTTCAAAAGTTTTGTCTATTGGCTATAAAGAATTTCTTTTAGTTTTTGTTTTATAACTTCTATGCCATCTAAGACTTCCTGCTTTTTTTTAGGCGTATAAAAGCGAACTTTTGGTTCTATCTTAAGCAAATACGGAACTATTTTTTTCAGTTTTTCAAGCTCCACTGCTTCTGGCGGATATATTGCAAGAATGCTAGACGTTTTTTCTGTAAAAGAAATTTGCACATCGGGACAAATTTCTTTTACAGCAGATTCGACTGCAAGCCTAATTTCTTCAACTCTAAAAATCGCATCACGAACGCGAAGCCTTCCAGGAATATAAGAAACATACATAAATCCACCAAATCAACGCAAAAGAGGTTTTGCAGAATGTATGCTAAACATAATCGTAGAAGCGTTATGAAGCAAGGCCGCGGCAGAAGGAGTTATAAGCCCCATAAGACCAAGAGCCATAAGAGCAGAATTTACTGCGACAATGCTTTTATTGGTTGTATCAATTTTTTTCATAAGGCGTTGCCCCATGACCCTGGTTTTATACAGACCTTTTAGCCCATCCTCTGAAGGAAGGATTATATCAGCAGTCTCGCCAGTAATTGCAGCGCAGTCTCCCATTGCAACACCTGTATCCGCACAAGCCAGGGCGGGAGCATCATTTATTCCGTCCCCAATCATTATGACTTTGTGACCAGCCTTTTTTTGCTTTTTAATATACAAAACTTTATCTTCTGGCAAAGCATGGGAAACGTAATGGTCTACCTTTGTCATACAAGCTGCAGTTTTAGCAGCTCCTTCGTCATCTCCTGTTATCATGGTACAATTTTTTATACCATTTTCATGAAGTTTTTTTACAATAAAAGCCGCATCCGGCCGAACAGGGTCTGTTACAAAAAATATTCCTATAAGCTGATTTTCTTCTGCAAGATATAGCAAAGATTCGCCTTTCTGGACAGCTTCTTTTTGAATTTCATCAAGTTCTTTAGGCTTAGAAACATTTTCATCTTCAAAAATAAAGTGTTTGCTTCCAATAAGAAGCCTTTTTCCGTATAAAGAAGATGCTATTCCATGGGCAACTATATATTCAACCTTTGCGTGCTCTTCTGGATGCTGCAAATCGCGTTCTTTAGCGGCGTGAACAATTGCAGATGCCACAGGATGCGCAAAATGCTCTTCAAGACAGGCTGCAAGCGCAAGAACTTCTTCCTCAGTATGATTTTCAAATGCCAGAATATGGGAAAGTTTCGGCGAAGCTTCTGTTAAAGTTCCTGTTTTATCAAAAACTACAGTATCGGCTACAGAAGCATCTTCAAGATACTTTCCGCCCTTTACTATTATTCCGTTTTCAGCAGCTTCTTTCATCGCGCTTAAAACTGCAATAGGAGCCGCCAACTTCATCGCGCAAGAATAATCGACCATCAAAGTCGCCATAACTTTAGAAAGGCTGCCTGTAAACATAAAAACAACTGCCGAAAGCAAGAAATTATATTTTACAAGCTGGTCAGCAAGGTGTTCTGAACGGATTTGCGAAGAAACCTTTAACTGCTGGGAAGTGTCTATCATTGTTAAAATATTTTGAACTTTGGTTTGACTTCCCACTGCACGCACAGTTATAAAAATTTCCCCCTCTTGAACAATAGTGCCTGCAAAAACAGAATCACCGCTGCGTTTTTCTACCGCGAGAGGCTCGCCAGTTATTGTAGCCTGGTTTACAAGCCCTTCTCCACGCAAAACAGTTCCATCTGCAGGAATAATCCCCCCCGTGCGAACCACAACTGTATCGTTTACTTTTAGCATATAAAGCGAAATCTTTTTTTCAGTGTTGCCTTCCACCTTTTGCACAGGGTCATTGTCAGAAATAAGTTTATCTGCAAGGTCGTTGTAGGACTTTCTTCTAGTAAAGTCTTCGATTGTGTCACCAATATCAAGAAGAAAATTTATGTTTGATGCAGTGCGAGAATCTCCAGTTATAAGAGCCATTGAAATTGCAGCGGCATCTAGAACTTCAGATTTAAAAACTTCTCCGCAGGCAATGTGTTTTAATCCATTCAAAATTCTCGGAGAAAGAGAATATACATGCATAAGAACTCGTATTGGAATTGGCAACAGCTTTTTTATATAAAAAGAAAGCGACATAACCGCCAACGTATACAAGAGATTTTCTTGTTTTTGAGGCTCAGGGATTGCATCCAAAAGCTCTTTATCTTTTAGATATTTGTCAGAAAGAGCCATAAAATAGGCTTTTATTTTTTTTTCGTCGAACTTTTTTTGATCATAGTAAATAAGGAACGTTCCTGTTGTGTAGTTTACATCAACGCTCGTCATTCCATCTTGTTCAGAAAGCAAACTCTGAGCCAGAGCCGCTTGCCTAGCAGATACCTCATGCTTGTTATAACTAACTCTAATCCGACCCGGCAGAGAATGCTTTACTGAAAAATTCATTTTTATGCCTTCGCTTGAGCGTCTTTTTCTGCTTTTACGTCTTCTGCATCTTCCTTTATTGTAGCAAAATATTCAGCAGCATCATCTTTTAACTGAAGTCCGCCAGCTACAATTTTTGCACATCCTTTGCGAAAAGTGCTTGTTTTTACAACAGCAGCGGCAGCAACACCAACTGCGACACCTATTAAAAATTTTTTTGTACCTTCTGTCATAAAAAGCCTCCAAAAGTCTATGAGATTATAAAGCCAAACTTTTTAGAAATTACTAGGAACACCTACGCAACTACTAAAAAGCACAACTTTTAATCATATATATTATATTAAAATAAAATCTTTGTGGCAATATTTTTAGCTAGCCAAAATATCGAGCTTCTAGGAAAATGAATAAAAGCATAAGCGAATTTGCAATTTATATAAAACTCGGCATTTGGGCTAACTAAAAATAAAAAATCGTTTATAATAAATGCATGTCACTAAACTGCAACGAAATAAATTTAATTCTTAAAGAAATTAATATTGAAGGATTTTTAATTCAAGACATAATCCAGCCAGGATTTGATACGTTAGCGCTATATCTTTACGGAAACGCAACGCCTAAAACTCTGCTTATTTGCACAGCACCAAACAGCTGCAGAATAAATGAGACAAGAAAAAAAATTACAAAAAACGAAAAACCGCTTAGATTTATGGAACTTTTAAAATCCAAAATCAGAGGAGCAAGAATAAAGAGCTGCAAACAAATTGGAAACCAGCGAATTATAGAAATGAAACTTTCGCACGCGGAAGAAAACTTTATTTTATACATAAGGCTTTGGAGCGGAGCCGCAAACGTAATCCTGTGCAATGAAGACGGAACTATTATTGACACAATGTACAGAAGACCAAACAAGGGCGAAATTGCAGGACAGCGTTTTTGCGTGCAGGAAGAAAATTCTAAAGCCTCGCAAAAAGAATGGGCAATACGCGCATTTGACGAAATCCAAGCAGACTTTGCAGAAAAAAATCCAAATGCTCCTAAATTAAGTTTTAATCAAAAGGTTGACATTTGGTATAGCGAACACGCGCAAAGTCTTTCAAGAGAAGCCTTGCTTAGTCAGGCTGAAAAATGGTACAACTCCACAAAAAGCCGTATGCTTTGCGCCTTAGAACGCCTTGAAAAAAAACAGAAGGACTTTGAAAACGCAGACCTTATTCGCCACCACGGAGATTTAATTCTTGCAAACGGCGCAAATATTCAAAAAGATTCCAAATTTCTAGAATGTGTTGACTACGAAAGTGGCAAGACTGTAAAAATTCTTATAGATCCTAAGAAAACTATTCACGAAAATGCAGCCGTTTACTACGAAAACTACAAAAAAGCTAAGTCCGGCATAAGCTCTCTTACGCACGATATAGAAATTCTAAAAATAAGGTTAAACAAACTTGAAAAACAGTATTCTGAAATTCAAAATGAAAAAAATCCTGTAAAAATTGAGCAGCTTTTACGAAAAGATTCAAAGCCGCAGCAGCAGATAAAGAAAAAACATCCCGGTTTAGACTACACTGTAAACGGTTGGTATATTCTTGTGGGAAGAGATGCAAACGAGAACGACGAGCTTCTTCGCCATAATGTCAGAGGTTCTGATATGTGGCTGCACGTAAGAGATTTTTCTGGTGGATATGTGTTTATAAAAGCTAGGCCTGGAAAAACCGTCCCTTTAGATATTCTTTTAGATGCGGCAAATCTTGCAGTTTATTATTCAAAAGCAAGAAATAATTCAAAAGTTGATCTTTATTACACCCAGGTAAAACACTTGAGAAGAGCAAAAAATGGTCCTAAAGGCTTGGTTCTTCCATCAAACGAAAAGAATCTGTGCATAACCCCAGACAAAGAACGCCTGGCAAAGCTAGATTCAATTCGCGCAGAATCTATCTAGCTGAAGTCCGCCATATTAAAACCTTTCCGCCCTGCTCTTTTTTTGTTTATAAAGCCCTGCGCTGCCTGCTCTTTCAGTTGGCGTGTGAACATTAGGACGGCTAGAACGCTGCTTAAAAGAATCCCGTTTTCTTCCTTCGTGGCGTTCAAACCCATCTCTTCTGCCAAAATCCCTTCTTCTAGAATCACTTTCGCCGCCAAAGCCTCGTCCGCGACCTCCAAAATCCCTTCTTCCTCCACCGCGACGACTTCTTGAAGAGTCGCTTTCCTTTATGTCGATATGCATATGAGGAATAGAACGATTGCTTTGAGCCAATGCAAGTGCTTTTTTTGCAGCCTCTTTTGGCAAGCTTACCAAAGAAAAGTTTGAAGAAATGTCAATTCGATCAACCATCCTTCCAGGTATGTGCAGCATTTGACTAAAGTAGTCAGCGAGGTCCTTTGCAGAATAACCATCGCGGCGACCTAGCTGAACGTAAATTCTAAGTTGATTAGAAGAATCTGCCCTTGCAGAAAGTTTTCCGTAGCGGCTTCGGTCCAAAGAATTTCCATACATAACAGAAAGAACTGAAGCCAAGATTTTTTCAGGTTCTTGCATAGAGCATAGTTCTTCTGCCATTTTTTCGTAAATCTGAGGAACTTTTTTTAAATCATAATGTTTTTCTTCTATGATTGGCTCGTTATCTTCTGAAGATAATTCACAAGAGTCCGCTGCAGATTTCGCATTTATATTTTCAGAATCTTCAGATTTTTCAGAAAGCTGATCATTTACATCATTCTGCTCTAAAGAAGCTTCAGCTCTTGCGTCAGCCTTATTTTCGTCAGTTTCTGAAAGTCCGATTTTCTCTTTTAATTCTGAAAAAAGCCTGGCCTGCTTTGCAGATATAACTTTCTCTACGTCAGGAACAGTTTCCTCCTTCATTTCTCCTTTGCTAGCTTTTTCTACTGCGCGGCGCAAGTAGCCTAATTTTCTAGTTTCTGAAGGAGTCACAAAAGTAACGGCTGTACCTTGACTACCTGCGCGGCCAGTTCGCCCAATGCGATGGACATAAGTCGCCCCGTCAAAAGGCAATGAATAGTTTACAACGTGCGTAAGTCCAGAAATATCAATTCCACGAGCGGCAACATCGGTTGCGACAAGAATTCTTGTTTTTTTGATTCTAAATCTTGAAAGGATTTTTTCGCGCTGCGATTGAGCAATATCTCCGTGCAAGGCAGCCACTTCATATCCTTTTTCGTCTAAAGAACGGCTAACATAATCTGCATCGCTTTTTGTCTGAGTAAAAACCACACCATAAAAATCTGGCGAAATATCTATGAGTCTAACCAAGGCTTCTAGTTTTTCACTTTCGCGAACAATCCAAACTTTCTGGTCAATAAGCAACGGTTCGTCAACAACGCCTTCTTCCTCTACAATTTCATAATCACCCATAAACTTTTGGGCAATCTTTAAAATAGGAGCTGGCATTGTGGCGCTAAAGAGCAAAATTCTTGAATCAGGATTTGCTTTTGCGAAAATAGCTTCAATATCGTCTATAAATCCCATATCAAGCATCTGGTCGCCTTCGTCCAGAATAAAATAATCAATTTTGCTAATATCAAGCGTTCCCCGCTCTAAATGATCTTGAATGCGTCCTGGCGTTCCAACAACTATTTCGCAGCCGCGTCTTAGTTCCTTTATTTGAATTGAATAGGAAGCTCCTCCGTAAAGCACACATGTCGAAGGACCTTTCCCCTCTGTAAAAGACTGCATTTCGTTGCAAGTTTGAATTGCAAGTTCGCGAGTAGGCTCCAAAACAAGAGCTCTAACAGTACCTTTTGGCTGAGAGCTTACTTTTTGAATTATCGGAAGTCCAAAAGCCGCTGTTTTTCCAGTGCCAGTTCTTGCCCTTGCAATAATGTTCGCATCTCCATTTAAAAGGCGAGGAATCGCCAGCACCTGAATCGGCGAAGGAACTTTAAAACCTTTTCTTTCTACTGCGGCAAGGGTATTTTCATCTAACCCTAAATCTGCAAAAGAAATCTCATCTTCTTCATTTTCAATATCTGATTTTTTTGATTCTTCAGAATTTTGCTCCATTTGAACGATTTCATCGTCCATATCTTCGTAATTTTCCATATTTTCCTTGATTTTAAGACGAAATGCACCGCCTAACCATCAATTTCGGAGCAAATTCATCTATAATGTATAAATATTTTTAAAGGCAGTTTTTCTACTATATAAAAAAAATGACAAAATTACAAGATAGTGTCTATCTTAACAATTTGATTTTGCCTTAAAAATATGATATAATGATAAAATTATGAGTGAAACAAAGTTCAAAATTGACCAAAACATTGTTTACCCTAGCCAGGGCGTTGGAAAAATTACAGAAATCTTCGAAAAAGATTTCCGCGGAAATACACTTGTCTACTATAAGATTTATATAGCAGCTTCAGATATGATAGTTTTAGTTCCGGTAGAAAAAGCAGAAGATTTAGGAATCAGGGCTATTGTTTCTGCAGACGAAGCAAAAAAAGCGCTTGACCTTCTTTCAGAAGATTTTGAACCGATTACTTCAGATTGGAAACTCAGATACCAAATGAACTTAGATCTTTTAAAAAAAGGCACAATCTCTGATATTGCGACAATTGTGCGCTGCCTTTACAACAGAAGCAAAGTAAAAGAACTTCCAATCTTAGAAAGAAAACTTTACGATTCTGCAAAAAAACTTTTAATCGATGAAATATCTTTTGCAATGGGGCTTGAAGAAAAAGAAGTTGAATCGCAAATTCATACAAAGCTTGAGCCACCTGGAGCCGCTCCAAAGGTAAAGCACATTATAGAAGAATTTGAAGATGAAGACGACGACTTGATGAATGATATGCCTGTTTCTAAAAAACAAAGCCGCGACGAAGATGACGATGAAGACGACGATGAAGATATTTCAAATGGAAGCAATTCATCGTCAGATGATGAAGATTTTGATGACGACGGTGATGAATTCTGATTCAAAAAATGCGCTAATTCTACTCTGCGCAGGCTCGTCTTCCAGAATGGGGGGCAAAAAAAAAGAATACTTGCCGCTGGGGAACGGAACAGTTCTTTCAGAATGCGTAAAAAAATTTCTTGAGACAAATTCTATTTCTGTTGTAGTCGTTGTTACCCCAAAGAATGGTAAAGAAAATGCCAAAAATGCGCTATTTGCAGACAGTTTCGTTAAAGAAAGGCTAAATAAAGTCCAGCTCCTTTTTACAGAAGGGGGAGCTACAAGGCAGCAAAGCGTATTCAACGGGCTAAGACTTTTATCTGCAGAAAATCCTTCAACCGTTCTTATTCACGATGGAGCGCGCCCCTTTGTATGCGACGAAACGATTGCTCAAACTCTTTTAGAAGCTCAAAGATTTGGCGCGGCAGTACCAGGAATAACTCCCGTTGATACTCAAAAGACTATTGATAAAGACGGTTTTATTCAGCGGCACTTGCAAAGAAGCTCTATGGTCGCCGTTCAAACTCCGCAGGGATTTAATTTTAAAAAACTTTTAAAAGCGCATGAAAACGCAGAAAATGACGGAAACGAGTATACCGATGACACTGAAATTTGGGCAAACTATGTTGGAAAAGTAAAAGTAACGAAAGGAACTCCTGAAAACAGAAAAATTACATTCCCAGAAGACTACAAGGAAAATAAAATGAATGTTTCTGCAATACGCACGGGATTAGGCTACGATATTCATCGCTTAAAAGAAGGCAGAAAACTTTTGCTTGGGGGCGTTGAATTTGATTTTGAAAAAGGAGAAGACGGTCACAGCGATGGCGATGTCTTGATTCACGCCATAATAGACGCGCTATTGGGCGCTTGCTCAATGGGCGATATAGGAAGCTTTTTTCCGCCAGAAGAATCCAAATGGAAGGATGCAGATTCCAAAGAACTGCTTTTGACTGTTTGGAAGAAAATTCAAAATCAAAATTGGCAGCTAGTAAATTTAGATTGCGTAATAAAACTAGAAAAACCGAAATTCCTTCCAAAAAGGGACGAAGTCATTGAATCAATTGCAAATATTTTAAATGTTGAAAAGGAACGCATTTTTGTAAAGGCAAAGACAGGCGAAAAACTTGGCGACATAGGAAACTGTCAAGCCGTAGAAGCTTGGTGCACCTGCCTTTTGCTAAAAAATAATTAGTACACTACTGCAATTTTTTTGCGAGGAAGTTTTCCAGAAAGGACTCCGTCCTTTGCAGTAAACTTTAAGCCGTTCGCTTTATCAACATAGATTCCATCAGGCAAGTCTATTTTTAGCGAGATTTTCTCAGAGCCGGAATCATTTGCATTTATCATAACGACGCCTTTTTCCCCTCTTTTTATAAAGAGAACTGAAGTCGTTTTTCCGTTAAGCAGTTTTTCATCCTCACCAATCATGGCTTTCCTAAAGGAATTTACGGCAACTACTTCAGGATTCTTAAACTCGTCGTTACCAATATCACCTATTTTAGAAACTCCAGGAAACTGAGTCGCCTCTGCTCCTTGAGGACGATTAAAAAAAAGCGGAGTTCCCTGAGCGCGAGCGCAGACAATAGCCCAGCCCATGCGCAGCTGCCAGTTTGTAAGTTTTGCAGATTCGCCATAGTTAGCATAAGTGTCGTGGGATTCTACCCAAGTTACAATATTATTTGGGCTAGGATGCTTCCAGTTTGAAAGACCTTTAGCGTTCAGTTTTCCAAGTCTGACTGCCATGCGCAAAACTTCACCATAATTCGACGCCGTAACTGGAAAAAACTTTGCATAATCTGATTCTCTAGAATTAGCGCCTTGCAAAACTTCGCCATAGATAAAAAGCTCATCAGCTTTGTGGACTCTTTCGCCGTTCAAATCCTGTTTTCCCGTAAAAATCGGCCAAAAGTTGTTTTCTTTGCTATAAGGGTCTTTCGGGTCGTCTGGCAAACCTATGTGCTTTGCAGTATCGTACCTAAAACCATCCGCGCCATTATCAATCAAGTCGTTTACATACTTCATGTAATAGGCTTGAAACAGGGGATTTTCAGTATTTACATCTGGAAGACCTCCCATTTGCGCTGTAGTACATTCAAGCCGGTTTGAATAATCTCTTATTCCGTGGTCGTTGTTTTTATGGAAGAGTTTTTCCATTCCACCAACGGCTTCTATAAATTCTGGACTGATATTTTTTAAGCGAGGAGTTGTATGATTTGGCAAAACATCAACAATCACATAAATTCCTAGCTCATCGGCTTTTCTGCACATGGAAATAAAATCATCCCTAGTTCCAAGCTGATAATTGCCAATTTTCCAGTCTGTAGGCTGATAGTGATAGTACCACTTTCCAGTAAGGTCATCGCTCATGAAATTAAGCTCCCCATAATCGCCTACAACGCAAGCGTTTGCTGGAGAAGTTTGAAGAGCTGTAAACCCAGCTTCTTTTATAGCTTCAAGATTTTCTTCTATAGTTTTAAAAGACCAGCACCAGCAGTGCAAGATTGCGCCTTCTTTTACATCTTTTTTTGGCTGGGCAAAAATAGAGCTTGCAGATAAAAACAATTCTGCAAAAAGAACTGCAGCAAAAATACTAACAAAACGATTTTTCTTTTTCATAAAATCTCCAAGATAGTCTGGTCAAGGTACGCTTTCGCTCAAGACCTTGAGCCAGATGTTTTAAGGTTCATATAAAACTTAAATCAAAGCGACTCGCAAAAGCAAGATTCACGGCTAAAGGTCCATATCAGGACGAGTGTCAAGAATCATTTGAACTTCTCCAAGTGAAAGCTTTGTACGTCTTACGATTTCCTCATCTTTCCAGCCTTCACGCTTTAAAAATCTAACCTGCTCTTTCATCTGCGGTGTAATTCTACTTTCTTTAGGAGGATTTAATTTAACTTCCGAAGCGGTTATTGTTTTTAAAACATCAAGTTTTATTCCAACTTGCTTATCAAGATCCAGCAGACGTTCCTCTATATGACCTAAGCCGCTTCTTGCAGAATTGATTTGCTGAATTTTTTCTTCTGTTTCAGAAATAATGCTCTGCAAGTTAGAAAGTTTTTCCGCCGCATCATAAATCTTTGGAGAACTCTTTAGAATATCATCAACATTTTTTTGCACATCGCGTATTTCTTCTGGCAAAGTTTCCGACTGACGCGAACAACTTCTTAATCTGTCTTCGATATTCTTTAGATTTTCAAAAGACGTGTCTACATCCGCAATTACACGTTCAATAACTTCTTTTTTCTGATCAAGTCTGTCGTAGCGGGCAGAAATAGATGCTAATGAGTCTTTAAAATCACGGACGCTAACCTCCATTGACTGCAAATCATCGTAAGTAGTGTTTAGCTCGCTGATTTTTTGATCGATAGTAGAAGATATTTGAATCAGCTTGCCATACTTTTGCTCAATGGCGTCAACTTTTGTTTCTTCTTTCTTGAAATCTTCTATTTTTTGCTCAGTTTCTTCCTTCATCTTGCAAATATCATTAAACTGACCTGTAACTGCAAGCGACATATCCTTAAATTTTTCAAGACGCTCAAAATCATCTTTTAAGATTTCAATTTTATCATCAAGATTCTTTTTCATCTGCTCCGCTTTTTCGTAAAGCCCCATCTGGGTTCTAATCGCGTCAAGCTCTTTTTTCAATTCGCTCATGCGCGTAAACATTTCGTTTGAATCGCCTTGAATTTTCATAACAAAGGCAGTCTGCTCGTTGCGATTTTTTTCAGAAAGATTTTGAATTTCAGTATTTAATTCTTGCATCTTTCTAGAGGCATCAAGATTTTGAACTTTTACGCGTTCTTCAGTATCTTTAAGCATCTGCTCGTACATAGTTTCAAGAGTTTTTACAATATCATCTGCTCGGTTTTCATAACTTTCCAAAGACTTTTGCGTCTTGCCGTCCAGTTCTTCAATCTTTTGTTCAGACTGGTCAAGGATTTGCTGATATTCATTTTCCATATAGGATTCAGCATCTTTTACCTTTTTAAGAGAAAGTTCTTTTAACCCTTCAAGCTCAGTTGCAAACATCTGCTTAGACTCATCAAACTGATGCTTTATCTGCTGCTTCCAGGTGTTAAACTCGCCGAGAGCGGAATCTATTGTAGAAGAGCTTGTTTCCTGCCTGCTGTGAACCCCTTCTTCAAAAGTCTTTAAATTTTGAAGCATTTCCGTCTGAACTTTTTCTAACTGAAGATTCATATTCTTTTCAATTCGTTCCAGCGTAAGTTTCATGAACTCATCTGTTTTGGAATTTGCACCATTAACCTTGTCTTCCATTTCTGAAGAAAAAGTTCCTACCAGACTTTTTATTTGTGTCATCTGGGTTTGAATAGAATCAACGGTTTCATCAATCCCGACTTTTACTCTAGAAGTCTGTTCTTCTGTCTTTTTTTGAAGATTTGCAAGCCTTGATTTTAACTCCTCGCTGTAACCAGCTTCCATTGCTTTCAAGGAATCTTCATAGTCATTTGTGAATGTATTTATTTTTCCGTCAAATGAATTTTTCCAAGAAATTAAATCTTCATTTATTTTATCAGCGCGAGTTTTTAAATCGCGGTCGAAGTCTTCTTCAAAGCCGTGCAAACGCTCGCTGATGTTTCCAATAGAAGTCTGCTTGAGTTGCTCCATTTTTTCTTCTATTGCGTTCAGCTCATTTTCAACCTGCTCGGAATTTTCTTTTACTGAATTTGCGAACTGTTCTTGACGCTTTTGCTGTTCTTGAGTAAACGTATCAAATGACTTTAAAACACGAGAGCTCACTTCATCCATCGCAGCTTTTAAACTCTTTTCAAGATAATCAACGTCGTTGCCGCCGGCTTCAATTCTTGAAAGGCGGTACTCCAAGTCTTTTTTATAAGAAGAAAGCTGTTCGTCCACGTTTGCCAAAGCGGCAGCTTGCTGCTGTTCGCAAGCCATTCGTATTTTGTCAGAAGAATTATGCAACAGTTCATCCAGTTCCGCCATTTTTTTATTTGAAGTCTGCTTAAATTCTTCAATTTTTTTATCAATGGCTTTAACTTTTTCGGTAAGCTCAGGCTCGACCTCTTCAACCCTTGCAAATGCAGAATCACATTCCTGCCTAACTCTAGCTACAGTAGATTCCGCCGTTTGCACAGAAGTTTCTACATCGCGCGAGATTGTATTTAAAGTTTCAGAAAGCTGATTTTTAACATCTTCTATTTTATTTTGAAGCTCTGCATTGTACTTTTCTATATTATTTTCCGCTTCAAGGCTAAACTTTTCATAAGCAACATTTTCTTTTTCGCTCGCCTTTGCAATCGCATCTTCAAACAAAGACGAATAAGTCTGCTGAACTTCGGCAATTTTTGAATCGATAACGTTTTGAAAAGCCTGCATATTTTTTGAATTTTCCTGAATCATCTGAGAAAGTTCTGAAGAATTATCCTTTGCGCTTTCCAATTTAGATTCAAATTCTTGTTTCAAATCATCAATCTGCTGGCGGTACGCCTGACCAAAACTTTCGATTTTTTCAACAATATCTTCATTTATGCTGTTTTCTTTCTCGTTGTAAAAGCTTTCTACAGTCTGAATGCGCGTGCTTAGTTCGCCAGAACTGTGAGAGAACCGTTCGTCCAATTCTTTAAAAGAAACTTGATACTTTTGCTGCATTTGGTCCAGCTGATTAAGATAACTTTCTTGGAAGCTAGAAACCTGCTGAGAACACACAGAGTCGGATTCGTCAATTTTTTGCCGCAACTCTGCAATTCTATTTTCATTTTTTCCGTCAATTGAATTCAAAATAGAATCATATTTTTCTACAATGGAATCCAAGTGCAGTTTATATTTTTCTGCAAGCGCAGAAATCTGTTTTTTACATTTTTCTTCAGTGTCAGAAATTTTCTGCTGCAAATCTGTAAGCCTAGAATCGCTTTTTCCGCCGACAAGCTCTAACTGCTTGTTGTATTTTTCGCATAGAGAATTTATTTTTTCGCCGCAATCGTTTGAAAAACTGTCTATATACCCGCGGCACTTTGAATCAAGTTCCACGAACTTTTCTTTCAGTTTTTCAATTACTGAATCACTGGAATCTTTTAATTGAGAATGAATATCTGCGTTTGAATTGTCGATTTTCTGCTCTATCTCTGAAGATTTCTGCTTAAATTTTATGGACAGTTCTTGATAAATCTGATTATATTTTTTATCAAACTCTAAAACCTTTGAATCTGCATTAGAAACAAGCGCAGAACTTTTTCCTTCTAAAAGGGCTTGAAGCGCATTAAATTTTTCATCAATCTGCTTTTGAAGCTCTTCAGTTTTTTGTTCAAGCTGTTCTGTATAAGAATCAGTCTTATCCTGCGTTCTTTTGCTTAGATGCAAAAATGCTTCATCTTCAAGCTTTTCTGCCTTCAAGCTAGCTTCTTCATAAACACCGTTTATTTCCTGCTGGAACGAATTTAAAGCCTTCTTTGCCCCGTCTTCAATCGCAATAAAATCAGCTTTTAATTTTTCGCCGTGGCTATCGTATTCTGAAAGAAGCCTGTTTCCAAGCGCCTTGAGCTGTTCGCCATTTTTTGTTGAAAATTCTTTTGAAATTTCAGGAATCCGCTTTTCAAGCCTGTCTAAATCGCCTTTTTGTTCATTTAAGCGATAATTAACCTTTTCTATAATCAAAGACTCTTTTTTTAAGGCTTCAAGGTTTTGTTCAACCTTGGCAGTCATTTCAATGAGCTCGTTTACAAACTTGTCGTAAGAATTAATTTTTTCTTCTATATTCTTAACAGCGTTTGAATCAGAAGAAAGGTTTTCTGTCATCTTTTTAAAATCAGCAATTTGTTTTTCAAGACGGTTTACCGCGGCTACGGCTTGTATCTGTTTTGTGTCAAGTTCTGCCGTTACATTCGAAAGATTTTTTTCTTTTCCATGAAAGTATGAATCAAATTCGCCAAGACACTTGTCAGCATATCGCTTTACTTTTTCCATAGACTGATTATTTTTATCAACTACATGCAAAGCATAAGAAACAGCGGCGGCTATAATACCTGCTATAAGAATCGTAATAATCTGCATTTTTTGTTTCCCACCCAAAAAAATGTATTTCAGAAAGTCTGACTATTTTAACACAATATCCATAAATTGACGATAGTTTGAAAAGCAAATCTCTGAATCTTTTATTTGCTTTCTAAAAAGTCTATATCGCAATGGAAGTAAATATGCGGTTTTCATTCCAGCGTTGTGCGCTCCAACTACATCGTATTTATAACTATTTCCCACATAAAGAATTTTTGAAGGCTCAACGCCTAGCTGCTCCGCCATTTTTATAAATGAATAAGAATCTGGCTTTAAAGCGCCTAGAGCTTCTGTTCCGAGAATAACGTCGCAATACTTTTTTACACCCCAAATCTCGCCTTTTTGCTCCGGAGGAAAATCCGAAAGGAGCGCTATTTTTAATCCTGATTCTTTAAGTTTTTTAAAAGTTTCCGGCACATTTTTATAGCAAGGAATGTGATTAAAATAAGGAGCAAGCCCCTTGTAGACTATTCTATCAAGTTTTTTTTGAACTTCTTCTGGAGATTTGCGGACTCTTTCCGCCATCTTTTGAGCTTGCAACTCCATAAAATTTGCAGCCGGTTTTATTCCGTGCATTTTAGAGCGAACAATTCCATAATGAAGATAAAAAATACAATGAAAGACATAATTAAAAATCGCTCTTACATGAAGTTTCCACTGAGGATATAAAGTTCCGTCAATATCAAAGGCAACTGCTTCGATTTCGCCTACATTTTTAATATTAATCACGATATTCTCCAAAAAGACACTATCTTAATATGATACTATACTCAAAGCCTGCCTGTCCATCATTTTTTGCTTGCTCAAAGCGCCAGCGCGAAATTTGCTCTTTAATTTCAGACTGAATTGGCTCAGGAATCGCAGCGCTCGGTTTAAAGATAATTCCGCCAGAAGGAATGTTGCCGGAAGCCAAAATTCTAAATGTAATCAAAACTGTTCTAGAGCTGTCTATAAGACTGGCGTTTTCAGAAGAAATTTTTATAACAGGCTCTTTTGGTTCTATAAGAAGCCTTGAAGAGCCGTCTGCAAGCTTTACAGAAACTTTTCCATCAGATGAACGCGAAGAACTGGAAAATGGCGCTGCGCTGATTTCTCCGCTAGAGGAAGAAACTGCGGCAACGATTTTGCCTAAGCTGCTTACCGTAGATTCAGAAGCTGATGATTGAGCAGAAGTTGTTTCAGCCGAAGATGCGACAACTGGACCGTTTGCGCTTTCTGCAAGAATGCCAGCGGCTCCTTGCAAGGCACTTTGTTTAGGCACAGAAGAACTTGCAGAAGGGGCTTGATTATTATTAGAAGACGAAGAAGTAACTGTAGATTTTTCAAACATACTATCAAAATCGTCGGCGGTGTAAGATTTTTTCTTTGCAGACGTTTGTTCTTGCCAAGACTGCTCCAAGTCTTTTTTAATCGTATAGGAAGACTTTTTATAGTTTTCTTGCGTTTCTGTCTTTTTTACTTGATTTTGATTTTCAGTTTTAACAGTTTTTGCAGGCTGCTTTTTTTCTTGCGCAGGCTGTTTTTCTGCGACAGATTTTTTTGAAGAGTCATTTTTTTCAACAGCAGTTTTTTTTGATTCCGCAGGCGCATTTTTTTTATCCGCGGCTGAAGATTCTTTTTTTTCTTCTTTTACAGATTTTTTAGAAACCGGCTCAAGCACAATTTTTACGATTTTATATTTTTCCTGAGCTTTAAATGCTGGAGAAATTGCAAAAAATACAAAAAGGATGAGCCATAAAATAAGTGTAAAAATCAAAGAAACTTTTATGGCCTTTTTTTGAGTAGAATCCGCTGCCCTAGAATCAATTCCAGAATTTATTATTTTAAAAAATTTATTTTGCACTCTTTTCTTCCCTTAATTATTTCCATAAAAAGAACACTTCAAAAATTCTGCTGCGCTGAAACAAAATAGAAACAGCCATTATTTTAGCTTACTTTTCCTTAGTGCGCAGGTTTACGGACGCATAGCCGCAACTTCTTATAACATCCAGAATTTTTACGACATTTCCATTTGTAACCTGAGAGTCTGCTTCAATGGAAACTGGAAAATCTTCTTTTTTTACTTTTCCAGTATCAAATGACAAAAGCTCTTTTGGCAAGGTCGAAAAGGTAACGGGCTTGTCATTAAACCAGAGACTTCCATTTTTTTCTGCAGTAATTGTGATTCCTAAATTTGACGTGCTTTCGCTAGTAGTGCTTTCTGGAAGATTCATCTTTATTCCAGGCAGCATAGCGAAAGTTGTGGAAACCAAAAAGAACAGGATAAGCTGAAAAACAACGTCAAGCATAGGAGTCATGTCAATATTGGCATGAACGCCGCTTCTTCTTGCTTTTAATTTCATTGCTTTACCCGGCCTGTAATTTTAATCAACACATTTGTAACGTTTGATTCCATTTCAGAAATTCTTCTATTTACTCTAGAAACAAAATAATTATAAAAAATTACCGAAGGAATAGAAACCACAAGACCTGCAACAGTTGTTACAAGAGCTTCTGCAATTGCTCCGGCAAGCAAGGCTGGATCTCCCATTGTTCCGCCGCCGCCAAGAACACCAAACGCCTTGATGTTCCCAGTTACAGTGCCTAAAAGCCCTAGCAGAGTGGATATATTTGAAATAGTGCCTAAACCTGTAAGCAGATGCTCAAAACGTGGAACAACTGCAGTCATTTCTGCCTCTACAGCGTCTTTCATGTCTTTTTCGTCCCAGGCGCGGCAGTCCAATGCCTTTTTTATAACTTGAGAGCAAGGAGTATCTGCATTCATACAAACCTGTTTTGCTTCTTCAAAATTCTTTTCATCCAGTAGATTTTTTAAATCAAACATAAGCTTTATGTCACGCTTCTTTATAATGTAAAAGTAGTAGCAACGTTCTATAATTATGAATGTCGCGATAATTCCACACAGAATAATTGGCAGCATTATAATTCCGCCAGCCTTTAATGTACTAAACATATAATCTCCCATAAAAAGCCAAGATTAAAACTTCAGTTTCAGGATTGACTTTTTATTGCAATTCCGCAACGAAGTAAAAAATTGCAGTTGATAAATAAGTTTGCAACGCAAACTTTTTAGTAAAGCCTAAATCAGAAAAAGAATTTTGCAAAAACGCAAACGCTTCCGCTCTGTTCAATATACTTTCCTGCATAAACTCGCTCTTTTCCGCTAAGCAATTTTACAATATCAGTCGCACTAACTGCAAGCCTAACTGCAGAAGAAAGCCTTACAAAGGCGGAAAGCTCAATATCTGGAGTAAAATCTTCTCCAGAAGCAAGCGCCATCGCAAACGAGCCGTTCGCCCCCCAGCGCGCGCTTTCGCTTTGAACATTTATGCTGGCTACAATAGAGTTTTTTACCTCGCATGCAGGCACATCTATCCAAAAAGATTTCCATGATGCTGAAATATTCGCAATCTTAAATTTTGCAGAAAAATCCAGTTTTGTATTAAACTGTGCTGTTTCCTCGTTTTTACAAACATACTGACCGAAACGCAAGGTTGATTCGTCGTTGTAGTTTGGAATCCAGTTTCCGTTTCCGAAAGCTGTTTTCAAAAAATCAGAATTAAAATTAAGAGTAAAAATATCTTTTATAGGAAGCATGAAACTAACGCTTGCAAACCAGTCTGAAGTTTCTGCGGGCAGTTCGGAAAACACTGAAAAGCGATACTTTTTTTCCAGGGTAGAAACAAGGCTTTCTTCTGAACGGCAGCCGCCCAAAAGCTCTAAATAAACTTTCCTTGAAGAAAGGCTTGTAGGAAAAGATAAATCTATTCCAAGCGAAAAAGGAACTATTACCGGCATATAGCCAGTTTGATTTCCAAAAACAACGCCCAAGTTCGCATTCAGCTTTAAAAAATTATAAGTCCACAAAAAATCTAAAGATGCAGAGCCTCTGCTTGCAGCCTTTTCGCCGCCAACAGAATCATTCGCGTCAACTTGAAATCCACCTGCAGCAGAAAGCCCCAATTTTAAATTCTGGTTAGCCCAGTAAAAATCTACTTTCGGAGAAAAATGAAGCACGCTGATATACTTTTCGAACGGTTCTATTTGATTTTCATTTTTGTCCACAATACAAGCGAAGCGATTGTACCAGTCCCCGCCAAAATCTGCTATCAAATAAAGATTGTTTTTAAAATCGTGGCTGTAAGCGACTTTTACATCAAGCTCTTCCTTGCTTACATCGCTAATCGAACTAACATTGCTTTGCAGACCGTCATTAAAGGAAGAATAGTTTGCGCTTAAATCAAGTTTTTTAGTTTTATCGGAAAAAGTCTTTTGAGCTCCAATTTCTGTGTTTTTTTGAAAAAATCCATCAGTAAGAGAATTCCCTGCAAAACCGTTTGAACTTTTGTGGCTAAAAGAAATTTTAAAAGGATTCATTCCAGACTGGCGATAGATTGAAAAATCGCCAATGTAAAATCCAGGAAAGCCACCGCCCGCAAGCCCTTCAACGTAAACATCTTTTGTTTCCACAGCATTTTTTACAGCATCGACATCAGTTGAATCTTTTTCAGAAACAGAAAGCTTTGGAAACTGCGGAACAATAGAATCCGCGCGTCCTTCCGCATCAGATGGAAGAATTTGGGTAAAATCAGGAACGGCGCTTTTTCCGACCTTTGGAACTCCGCCTGACACAACTGTAGAAACTTCAGGAAGAGAAATTTCGTCCAAATTTTCATCAAGATTTTCTGAAGCTTGAGCAACTAGAAAATTACATACCGTGCAAACAAAAAAAATTGAAAACAAGAGTTTATTTTTTTTCATAACTTTTCTACCTTTTTACCATTTTTTTATAGACTTTGAATACTCGCTAGAAGGATACAGTTTTTTTAAACTTTCCGCAGTTTGCTTTGCATCTGCAATAAGATTTGCCGCAATAAAAGCGTCGTATGCGCCATACATTGAATACGCGGCGTTTTCATCGTTATTTGCGTTCATTCTAAAATATTCTGCCGCCAATAAAAACTTTTTTGCAGACTCAACATTTTTTCCCGCCGCCCTGTAAAGTTCGCCTAAAAGCTTAGCGTTCTGAGCCGCGTACAGACTTTCTTTTTCAAGATTTTTTTGCTGGATTAAAAGCAACTCTTCGGCAAGTTTTACAGCCTCGCTAGAACTCTCTGAAGATTTTGCATACAAAGCTGCGAGTTCTGTCCCGTTTTTTCTTCCTAAAGGAGTAGTTTTTCCGCCGTTTTGATTGTACTCCTCTTCTTTTTCAAGCACAGCCTCATCTTTTCCATTTGAAAGCTGCCTTAAGACTTGCAATGTGGATTCAACGCCGTCATTTTTGGCTTGCTCAGTGTATTTTAAAAGAAGATATTGAGCGTTTTCGATTGCCTCCTGATAGTTTCCTAGGCTTCTGTTTAGATTCATAAGATTTTTTTCAGCAGCGTAGATGTACGCGCTTTCTGGAAACTTTTGCACAAGAACACGGTTTTGAAGAACCGCTCTTTTTGGGTTTCCTTGCTTTGCAAAACAGTCCGCAGAAAAATACATGGCGGCATCCACAAAGCTGCCATTTACGTAGCGCGAAATATATTCAGAAAAACGCTGCAAGGCGAGGGAATAGTTTTCCTTGCTGTAGTAAAGTTCCCCACGCCTAAACATCGCTTCTTCGCCAGTTTTTTCTCGCAAATACAAATCGGAAACTTTCTTAAAGTAAAAGTCAGCCTGCTCGGCATTTCCTAAATTTTCGTAAATGCGGCCAGTCTGAAAAAGAACATTCATTCCAAACGAACCGCCAAAATCTAAGTATGGAGATAAAAAATCCAAAGCCTTGCCAAACTCCTGCATATCGCAAAGGATATTTGACTGCAAAAGAACAGCTTCTTCCAAAGAAGAATTGCTTGCAGAAGTCTTTACAGCGTCGCTTGCCATTTTTAAGGCGTTTTTGTAATTTCCATTTTGAACAGCGCTATTCGCCGCAGCCATTTTTGCAGGCCAAGCAAGCTCATGATTTGGCCATTTCTTTAAGAAATCCTCAAGTCCTATATATGCATCCTTTGTTTTGCCCTGCCTGTACTGTGAATAACTCTTATAAAAACAAGCATAAGAAAGCGATTTCTGCAGTTCCTTCTTATTTTTATCAGAAGATTTTATAAAAGAATTAAAACTTTTTTCCGCATACGGCCAGGACTTTGTATTGAACTGCGAAAGTCCCAAAATATAATTCGCTTCGTTCAACGAGCATTTTGCGCTTTGAATTTGAGATTCCCTATACCTTCCGCTGAGCAACAAGACTTTTGCATAGTTAAGCCTCTGCTCTTGTGAAAGTCCAAAATTTTCTTCTAACTTTGAAAACACAGATGCGGAATCCTTAAGATTTTGCATCTGCGCCAAGGAAAGAGCGTAAAGCTCTGTTTGCTCAGTAGCTGTGTTTTTTAAGATTTCTACAGAATCTAAATAATTGCCTAAGTTGTAATCTGCCAATGCTTTATAATAGCGGCTTACATCGTCCTGCGGATTAACTTTAGAGGCAAATTCCAAAGACTCTTTCCATAAGGAACTGCAAGCTGAAAATTTTGCAAGCAATTTAAGATATTCGTTCTGGTAGCGAGGATTTTCCAGTTTTTTTTGCTCTTCATAAGCTTGTAATAAAAAATTATAAGCGAGAAGAGAACTTTCAACCGTTATATTCTTGCCTGCTAAAATAAGAGCTTTATACATCGCCGAAAATTCTGAAATTTCTGGCGCAGAATTTTTGTCTGATTCACTAAAATACTTTGAAGCTTTTGCGTAATCGCCTTCATAAAAAGCATCCGTTCCCAAGCGAACCCAAAATTCGCATAAGAGCTTTGGATTTTTGCTGAACGATTGCTGAACTTTTTGCAAAACCGCGCCAGGCTCTGTTCCTACTTGATTTTTGTATAAAGAAGAAACATTGTAAGCTTTTTTCAATGACGCCGCCGCAAATTCTGCGTTTCCTGTTTCAAGAACAGAAATATACTTGTCATATGCTTGCTTATACTCTTTTAATTCAAAATAGGAATCGCCTGCATATTCTGTAAGCAAACAGTAATTCAACAAACCAACATTTTCTTGCGTTATAGATTCGTACAGATTAATATTTTTTTGTGCAGCCCCAGCCTTGTTGTAAGAATCAGAAAGTTTTATTAAAGATTCATAAAAATCTGATTGTGTATACCTTTGCCCATTTTTAACGGCATATTCAAAAAGAGGAATAGCTTTTTCAAAATCACTTTTTTTATAATAGATGCGGGCTGCTCCTAAAATGGCTAGCGGATAAAGTTTCGCTTTTTCGCCTGCTAAGCTGCAATATTCGTAGTAAAAAGAAAGCGCGGAACTATAGTCTTCCAGTTCAAAGCAGGACTGTCCAAGCCAAAATATAGCCTGATTTTTTAGAGCAGCATCGGCATCAAACTGCTTATAGAACAGAAGAACATCACGAGCTTTTTCATACATTTTTAATCTTGCTAAGCTTTCGCCTTCAAGAATCATTGCAGAACCAATGTACGCAGATTCAGGATACATTGACAAAAGCTTTTCCGCGCACTGAACAACTCCTGGATAAAATCCGTTGCTATAAGCGGCGGAAAGTTCATAATAGATTGAAACATCGCTTTGCAGAGATGTCTGCGCAAAAACAAAACTTGATAAAAATAAAAAAGACAATTTTACAAAAAACTTTTTCATATAAGACGCTCCGTTCAGCAATTATTCTACTGAGGGAAAAAATTATCTGTGCATTTTGCACGAGCAAGAAAAATATAATCATCTGAATACAGATTATAAAAATCTTCAAATAAAATCTCTTTGCCATCTTTGAATACAACGCATTTAAAATGCTTATCTTCATCAAAGTAAGGAAAGAACACAGCGCTTTCATTAAAGACTTTTACTTCAGGAACTTTTCTGTCAATCTGCCTAACTGCTCCAAAATAAAAAGAATCCGGCTCGTCGCTTGCAAGAACATAAAGCAAAGATTTTAAAACTTTTACAGAATAACCTGTATTTTTTATAAAATTATTTGCATCTGCAACCCCATTTTCTGTTCGCTCAGCAGAAAAAGGTTCTATTGTAACATCTGCGCCCGATTCATCGTACATATAGCTTCTGTTGTTTCTAACAGAAACAAGAGCGCTTGCAAGGTTTCGAATCCAATCACACGAAAGCGAAATCGCATAAGATTCGCTCAAAACACCTTGAAATCCAACATCTTTATATTTTATTGTAGATTCTATCAAAGGCTCTCTTTTTAGACGACCGCCTGTAAGAGGCTCTACAATTCCATCGCCAATCCATTTTAAAAATCCCAAGCCGCTTACAAGAGTTTTACCTTTGTCTTCTTCAGAAATTTTAAAAGGCTTTCCTGTAGAAATATGGACGCAAGTTCCTTTCTCGTCGTACATAACGTCATCTGTGTATAAAAAATCCGGCAATTTGCTGCGGATTACACCTATCATCTGCTTTGAATAAGAATAATCAGAAGGATAGATTTTCATATACTTCCAAGGGAGCGTTTCTTTTGTGACTTCAACAAGGCTATCAAAACTTGCAGTATAAAAGTATTCAAACTTTATTCCAGTTGGGCTTCCTTTTGAAACATAGCAGTTGTAAATCAAAAAATCAGCGTAGGCGGCTTTTCCGTCTGGAACCAACTGAACAAAGACCTCGCTGTCTGCGGCAAAGTAGTAGCGGACTTGCAAAGCCTTGCCAGTTTTTTTGTCTTTTGTAAGAACCCAACCGCCAGGAGCATCAGCCGGATAGGTATCTTGCATTACGGTAGTCTTTCCTTTATCTGAAATGACATCAATCGTCATTTTTCTAAAAGGGGCTACAATGATTGCAAAAACATCGTTTGTTTCTTCAAGCCTTATTTGAAACTGTTGTCCTGCGCTGTTAGTCCGAATTTCAGGATGATTCATTCTAACTTCAGAAAGAGGAGCTTCAAACCAAGATTCAATCAAATTTTTTCTAATCTCGGAAGAATCGGGTATTCCGTATTGGCTATAAGCCGCAAAAACATTCCAAGAGCAAATAACAAAAAAAAGGACTGTAAAAAAAACTTTCAGTTTTTTCATAACGCTCCAATTAATCTTCCGATTGAGAATTTAAACTTATTTCAGGAATTTCCATTCCGCCAGATTCAATAGGCACAGAAGACAACTGAACAGGTTCGGGATCCGTCATAAGCATTGAACCTTCTGCAAGTTTTATAACTGGCTCTGAAACAGTTCCATCAGGATTGTGAATTTTTCCATCAGATTCTTCATCCGGATGCCTTCCCACCGGCGCGTTTGAAAGCAAAAGTTTCAATCTGTTCAACTGATTGACTTCGGAAGAACCTGGATCGTAGTCGATTGCAGATATATTTGCTTCCGGGAATCGCCTTCTAAGCTCCTTTATCATTCCTTTGCCAGTAACGTGATTTGGAAGACAAGCAAACGGCTGAACGCAAGCGATGCTTGGAGCTCCTTCACGGATAAGCTCGACCATTTCGGCAGTGAGAAACCAGCCTTCGCCGGTTATATTGCCAAGCTGAACAATATCGTCAACTCCTTTCATAAGGTCGTATATTGAAGAAGGCGCTTCAAAGCGGTGCGACTTTTCAAGGAACTTCTTCATCTTTTTCCTGTAAAGATCCAAAAACCAAACCAAAAGGCGCGCATTCCGCTCTGTTTTCTTAGGAAAGGCCAATTCCTCGTGCCTAAAAATACCAGTTGCAAACGAATAGAAGAAGAAGTCTGCCAAATCAGGCATAACACATTCTGCGCCTTCTCTTTCTATAGTTTCAACAATCTGATTGTTCGCCGTAGGATGAAACTTTACAAGAATTTCGCCGACAACGCCAACTCTAGGCTTCTTTATAGGTTTTAAAGGAAGATTATCAAAGTCTTTTATTATTCCTTTTAGCAAGCGGTGATACCCTGCAAGGCTGAAATGCTTTACTTGCTTTTCCGCACGCGCATTCCATTTTTCATAAAGCGCATTCGCGCTGCCAGGCACGGCTTCATAAGGGCGGGTTCTGTACAGGACTCTCATAAGCACATCGCCAATCATAATTCCCATGACAAGCCGGTGCAAAAGTCCAGGTGTTATTTTAAATCCAGGATTGCTTTCAAGCCCTTGCGCGCTAAGCGAAAGAACAGGAACCTGTCCCCAGCCAGCATCATTTAAAGCACGCCTTATAAATCCTATATAGTTTGTTGCGCGGCAGCCACCGCCAGTCTGAGTTATAATTAAGGAAACATGATTTAAATCATACTTTCCAGATTCAAGAGCCGCAATCATTTGTCCAGCGACTAAAATAGATGGATAGCAGGCATCGTTGTTTACATATTTTAATCCAGCTTCAACAGCTTTTGGATCGACTGCATCTAAGATTACAAAATTATATCCGCAAGCTTCAAACGCCTTTTGTAAAATTCTAAAGTGGATTGGACTCATCTGCGGACCAATAATAGTATGAGTGTACTTCATCTCCTTTGTAAAAACCTGACGATGATATGAGGCTGACTTTACAACAGGTTTTCTATGGTGACGCTGACGCTCCTTTACAGCAGCAATTAAAGACCTTATCCTAATTCGAACCGCTCCAAGGTTTGAGCCTTCATCAATCTTTATGAGTGTGTACATTCTTCCTTTAGAACGCATTATTTCGTCAACTTGATCTGCAGTAACGGCATCAAGACCGCAGCCAAACGAAGTTAGCTGAATCATTTCTAAATCTGGCATTCCGCTTACAAAATTCGCCGCGCGGTACAATCTGTTGTGGTAAACCCACTGGTCAATAATTCTTAAAGGACGTTCGATTGAGCCTAGATGAGCAACAGAATCTTCTGTAAAGACGGCAAGCCCCAACGCGTTTATCATTTCTGGGATTCCGTGATTTATCTCTGGATCAAGGTGATAAGGACGTCCTGCAAGAACAATTCCGTTTCCGCCGGCACGAATCATTTTTTCAAGGGCTTCTTCGCCAGCATTTTTTACATCTTCTCGGAATTTTTCCTGTTCCGCCCAAGCCGCATCAACTGCGCTGCAGATTGCCTTTTCTGTAAGAGAAGGAAAAGCCGGCAAGAGTTCTTCGCAAAGTCGCTTAGCCAAGCGAGGCTTGTCGTAAATCGGAAGAAACGGATCCATGTATTTTATAGAAGAATCTTGTCTAAGTTCGTCAACATTGTTTCTAAGAACTTCTGGGTAGCTTGTTACAATTGGGCAATTGTAATGGTTGCCAGCCCCGGAATCTTCTTGTTTTTCATAAGGAGCACAAGGATAGAAGATAAATTTTACGCCCCTCTGAAGAAGAGAAACCAGATGACCATGGCTTATTTTTCCAGGATAGCAAACTGATTCGGAAGGAATTGTTTCTATTCCTTTTTCATAAACATTGCGGCTGGAACGCTGGCTTAAAACAACTCTGAATCCAAGTTTTGTAAAAAATGTAAACCAAAGAGGATAATTTTCGTACATATTGAGCACGCGGGGAATTCCCACATCTCCCATTGGCGCATTTTCAGGTTTTAATGGAACGTAATTAAAAAGTCTTTTGTATTTCCATTCAAAAAGGTTTGGCATTTTTTCGCCAGTTTCATCAACTGCGGTGTTCGCCTTGTTTGAAGCATCTATAACGTTTCCTTCAATTTCTGCTCCGCGTTCGCAGCGGTTTCCTGTTATAAAGACGCGCTTTTCGCTTCCTGTGGTAAAAGTATTTATTGTGAGCAGACAATTGTTTTGGCATTTTCCGCAGCGGCGGCTTTCTAGCTCAACATGAAAATTTTCTAAATCTTCAAGCTTTGCAATTTTTGAGCGAATGTCGTAAGGCTTTGTTCCAGGAGGATCGCTTGGTTTTGGAGCTGTTAAATCAACCCACTGATCGTAGGCGATGAGCGCAGAACCATAAGCCCCCATAAGACCGGCTACATCCGGGCGGAATACTTCGACACCTGCAATTTTTTCGAAGGCGCGCAAGATTGCGTCATTAAAGAACGTTCCGCCCTGAACAACAACTTTTGTTCCAATATCGCTTGCTTTTCTAAGTTTTATTACTTTGAACAGCGCGTTTTTTATAACAGAATACGAAAGACCTGCCGCAATATCTGCAACAGAAGCTCCTTCTTTTTGAGCCTGTTTTACGCGGCTGTTCATAAAGACGGTGCATCGGCTTCCTAAATCCACAGGCTTATCTGCCATAAGGGCGATTTTTCCAAATTCCTTTACGTCCATCCCCATTGTGTTTGCAAAGTTGTCTAGGAACGAACCGCAGCCAGAAGAACAGGCTTCGTTTAACTGAATGGAATTTATAGCTCCGTCTTTCATACGCAGGCACTTCATATCCTGGCCGCCAATATCCAAAAGGAATTCCACTCCAGGAACAAAAAAATCTGCCGCCCTAAAATGAGCAATTGTTTCAACTTCGCCAGCATCCACGCCAAAAGCGGCTTGAAACAGAGCCTCTCCATAACCTGTAGAAACAGAGCGGGCAATGTAAACATCTTTTGGAAGCTTTTTATACAAATCTTTTAAAACGCTTACAGCAAGTTCCACAGGATTTCCTTGATTGTGCGCATAGAAATCCCAAAGAATTCTACCCTTTTTATCTATTAATACTGCTTTTGTTGTTGTAGAGCCTGAATCCAAACCTAAAAACACAGGTCCGACAGTATTTTCCAAAGAGCCGCGCATAGCTTTTTCCTGCGCGTGGCGTTTTCTAAATTCGTCCAATTCTGTAACACTGGTAAAAAGAGGTTCTAGCCTCTGGACTTCGCTGAGTTCCGCGCCAACAAGATTTTTAAGACTTTCTTTAAAATCTTTTATCAAAGGGAAATTGTATTTTTCCCCTTCCGCAGACACAAAAGAGCGTTCCGCGCTAAAAGCAGCTCCCTGAGCGACAAACAGCTGTGAATTTTCAGGAACTATAATTTCATCATCTTTTAAGTGAAGGGTTTCTATGAATCTATAACGAAGCTGATCCATAAAGTGCAAAGGACCGCCTAAAAATGCAACGTGTCCACGAATCGGTTTTCCGCAGGCAAGCCCAGAAATTGTCTGGTTTACAACAGCCTGATAAATTGAAGCGGCAATATCTTCCCTTCTAGCACCTTCGTTGATAAGCGGCTGCACATCTGTCTTTGCAAAAACTCCGCAACGCGCGGCAATCGGATAAATTGTATTAGCGCCAGAGGCAAGCTTGTTTAGACCTTCTGCATCAGTTTCAAGAAGAGCAGCCATCTGGTCGATAAACGCGCCTGTTCCGCCTGCGCAAGTTCCGTTCATGCGCTGTTCAACGCCACCTGTAAAATAAGTTATTTTAGCATCTTCGCCGCCAAGTTCTATAACAACGTCTGTTTGCGGGATTATTTTTTTTACAGCCGTCGTTGCGGCAACAACTTCCTGAATAAAAGGTATGTTTAACCACTGGGAAACAGAAAGTCCGCCCGAACCTGTAACTTTCACACTTATAGGCTGCTCCTGAGAAAATCCCAATTCTGTTGTCATTTTTTCAAAAGCCTGAGAGACAACAGAAATTATTGTGCTTCGAATATCTGCGCGATGTCTTTGATAATCTCCGTAAATCAAAGAACCATTATCATCTATAACTGCAATTTTTACTGTAGTTGAACCTACATCAATACCAATTCTAAGAGGAAGAGTTTTTTCAGAAACTTGTTGAGTATTTGTCATTAATCCACCTATATCTTTACTATTGAATATAATATGTAAATGCTATTTTTGCAAACACGATATTTTTAAAGCGCACTATATACAAAAGCTCCTTTTTCTATAAAAGATAAGTCAGTCTTTTCTGAATCTTTTTCCTTTTTTAATTCTTCAAAAAAGAATATGCCCTTTTCTTCGTAAAGCTGTCCTAAAATAGTTTTTTCTTCGATTTTTAGCTTCGCATCTATTCTTTGTTTTTTTAGGTTTTCGGCAATTTCTTGGCTAACGTAAACCTGCGCATTCTTTTTAGAAGAAGATACAACCATTGCCATAGCATTATTTTTTTCCAATACAGACTGAACCAAAGAATCTAAAACAGAACATTCCCGTTCTGATTTTTCTAGCTTTGCATTAAGCTCGTTTACGCTTTGTGCGGACGCTTTCACAATTTCATTTGTCGCGTTAACTACAAACTTGTGGCTAGTTCGCATATAGCTTGGAATAGAATTTTTCATCGGAAGAGAAGAATAAATTCCATATAAATAAGAATAGTTTTCAAATTTTTCTTCCGCATCGCTAAGCGCATTGCAAAGTTCTTCGCTATGAACTTTTGATTTATCAGCATATTCAGAAAGAATAAAATCCTCCTGGTGAAGCTTTGCCCCGTCCGTAATAATTTTTTTAGCCTTTACATCAGAAAGGACTGGATCAAGCCCGTCTATTTCATCAGAAAACTTTTTAGAAAGAACATTAATGGAGAGTTTTTTATCCGCTATGTTTGATGTTCTAATTTCTTCTATTATATTTTGAAGGGAATCTATTCTGCTTTCATAATCTTCTACAAGTTTTTCTTTTTCAAGCCGCTGCAAAATTGTTTCCTGGTCAAGATTGTCCTCGCTAGAAGCGTTCTTTATCTGCTGATTTGTATACGAATTCAACTTTTCTTTGTATTGAACAGATTCGTTTGTGGCGGAAGCGATTTTTGCTTCGTATGTAGACTGAATTTCCTCAGTTTTCTTCTTGTAGTTATCTTTGGCTGCATCTTTCTTACGCCGCATATCTTTTAAGTCGCTAATTTTCATTGAGTCAATGACATACAAATCATAATCGTACTGACGCTGAGCTTCTTCTAAATCTTTTTTTTGCTCTTCCTGCAATTCTTTTACATAAGAAACAGACGCTTCGTAAAGATTTTTTGTTCGCTCTATTTCGTCACTTATATTAGAATTCACTGCGCTTTTAAATAAATCAGAATCCAAACTCATTGTGTAATTCTGATAGTTTATAATTTTATATGCTCCAAAAACCATTGCGGCAACCATTAAAAAGCAGATGAATAAAGTTACAGTAACAAAATATGAACGATTTTTTACGGTTTTTCCATATTCCGATTCCAAATCATAAGGTTTTACGCTATCTTGCAACTTTAATGGCACAAGCTCATCTTCAATAAAAATTCTTGCGGAAGTTTTTGAGGATTTTTTAGAAGTTTTTTTGCTTTTTTTTGTTATTTTGTCGTCATCGCCCATATTCCACTCCAGTTTTCAGGAGCCGATTTTAGCCCCATTCTTTTCAAAAAGACTTCAGCAGCACTTGCATAAGAAGGTTGAACTTCTTCGACAGCTTTTATAAATAGCTTGAACTTCTTTCTAGCTGCAATCCAGTCGCCTTCGTAATAGGCTTGCAAAGCTTGCTCGTAGTGCGAAAACGCCTGGTCAGTTTCCGCTTGCTCTTGGGCGCAGTCCAAAGGAAAATAAATTTTCTTCCCTTCAGTTTTGCCCTTGACCTGAACCATATCTATTTCATAAAAGTGATATTGCGCGGAAACTTTTTCAACTTCTTCCTTTATATATTTAGAAACAATTACAGGAAGTCCGTAAACTCTCGTAAGTCCTTCCAGACGGCTAGCAGAATTTACGTTGTCGCCAATTACTGTATTTGCCATGTGTTCCTTGGAACCTATATTTCCATAAAAAACAGTTCCGCCGTCGATTCCCACACCGATGTCAATCAGGCAGGCAGAAAAAACCGATTCCTCTTCACTTGAAAGTTTCCGCTTCTTTTCAATTTCCTGCTTGCGAATCTGCAGGGTTTGCCTAAAGTCGCTTGTAACGCGAGTCATTTGCCAGGCGGACTTTACAGAACAAAGTGATTTCAAAGACTCATCTTCTGTGCCGTAAATTCCAAGCACGGCGTCCCCAATTATAGAGCCAATAACTCCGCTGTTTTCATGAATTATATGGATTATGCGGTTGTAGTGGATGTTTAAAAGGTCTATTATCTCGCTGCCCAAAGTTTCTGTTCTATAGGTGAAATTTTTTATATCGCTGAAAAGCAGCGTAAGTTCTCGCTGAGTTCCTTCAAGACCGACAGGTTTTCCCGCATAAGCCTTATCAGATATATCCTTTGGCGCAAACCGCTGAAATGTGCTTATCAAATTATTTACGGACGAAGACAAAGAGTTAAAAGACGCTGCAAAATAAGTAACGTCATCATTCGGGGCTTTTGAAATATCAATTGTGCCAAGCTTTTTAGTTTCCTGCATCAAAGAAACTTCGTAGGCAAACTGTCTTATATTTTTAAGAATTTTGTTGAGCAAGATAAGCCCTACCCACAAAAATAAAAATGTTATGAACAAAATTACGCAAGAAATTATTGCAAAGTTCATATAAGTCGATTTTATCGTATCGTGGTGGCGTTCCGCGCACATCATGTACAAGTTCCAATCGCTTTGATACTTGTAAACGCCGATATATTCACCAATTTCTGAAGAAAAAGGAACTACGCCTTCGTTAGTTCCAATCATAAGCTTGTTGTTCAAGTATTTTAAAGCCTTTTCGTCTGGAAATATATCCCATTTTAAAAGCTCTTGATTTCCGCTTCCGTCATCTCCGTTTACTATGAATAAAAATTTTCCATCGGCATCAAATGCGCACGAAATACTGTTCTTGTACGGAAGCCCGGATTTTGAAACTTGCTTTATGGCATTTACAGCAGAATCTTTATCGCCTGAGTACTTAAACAATTCATACTGATTGTTCGCGCTCATAAAAACCTGCTTTAGATGCTCGGCAAGAATTGTATTTGAAAGAGACGTTATTTGTCTTTGGGAAAGCATTGTGGAAATAAGATTCGTTGAAAAGTTCGAAAAAAGTAAAAGGAAAACAAAAACAACAAGAATCTTTTTTGAAATAGGTTTAATTTTTGTAGAGCCGACTCTTTGAACTCTTTTTTTTAATTCAGACATGAATAGATTATAATTTGATTGAAACATTTTTACAACTTAGATATTCTTACACTATGAAAAAATCTTTATTAAAATCAGGATTTGTACTTTCCATAATGACCTTAGCTTCCAGAATAATGGGCTTGGTTCGGGAAATGACAAAAGCCGCCTTTTTAGGAACATCCGCTTATGCAGACGCCTTTGGAATTGCCTTTATGATTCCAAACTTGTTCCGCAGGCTTTTTGCAGAAAACAGCATTTCAGTAGCTTTTATCCCAACTTTCAGGGGCTATATAGAAGAAGAAAATCAAGCTAAGGGAAAAGAACAAAAAAAACAGCTGCACAAAGATACCCAGGACTTTATTTCATCAACATTAACTCTTGTTTCTTTCTTAACGGCTTGCATTTGTATTTTGGGAATTATTTTTGCAAGATTCATAGTTCCTCTTTTTTATGGAAAAGATTTTGACGCTTCAATCTCCGCAGAAACAACGC
This sequence comes from uncultured Treponema sp., assembly GCA_934667505.1. Taxonomy (GTDB): domain Bacteria; phylum Spirochaetota; class Spirochaetia; order Treponematales; family Treponemataceae; genus Treponema_D. The sequence goes on from CAKULY010000005.1 coordinate 46,793, forward strand.
TTCTTACAAGAATAATGTTTCCTTACCTGTTTGTAATTTCTGCTGCGGCATTTCTTCAAGGAATACTAAACGGCTGCGGAATTTTTGCTCCAAGCGGATTCACACCCGTCTTGTTCAATGCGATTGTTGTGGCAATAACATACATTCTTACTCCTCAGCTTGCCCAAACACCAATGGGAAGCGAATTGCCACAGGAAGCGCTTGCCGCCAGGGCAATGAGTTTTGGCGTTATAACCGGCGGCTGTTTTCAAGTCCTTTTTCAGTGGCCTTTTGTAAAAAAAACTGGATGGAAAACAACGCTGACAGGACTAAAAAACGCTTTTACAAATCCTGGAACAAAAAAAGTTGTATCATTAATTGTTCCAACAATAGTCGGAATGGCTGCATATCAACTGAACGACCTTGTTTCCACCGCGCTAGCCGGAAAAGTAGCTGTAGGAACAGTTTCCAGTTTGCAATATTCACTGCGGCTTCAAGAACTTATCTTAGGAATTTTCGCAGTTTCAATAGGAACTGTAATTCTGCCAGACCTTTCTAGCCTTGCAAAACGCAACTCTTGGGAAGAATTCAACACAATGTTAATCCAAGCAATAAAAATAATCACACTTATAACAATTCCTGTAACTTTTTATTCGCTTGTGTGCGGCAAAGACCTGATTTCGCTTGTGTACAAAACAAGAAACTTTGATGAAGAATCCGTTTTAAAAACGCTAGGCGTGTTTAGATTCCATATTGCAGGATTATTTTTTATTGCAGTAAACAGAATTATAACGCCTGCATTCTACTCTCAGTCCAACACAAAGCTGCCGACTCTTGCAGGAATTATAAGTTTCGGCGTAAATATAGTCCTTGCGATAGTTTTTTCTATCTTCATGAAAGGAAACGGAATTGCTCTTGCCCTTTCAGTTTCGAGCGTTTTTAATACAATTTTTCTTTTCATCTTTATGAAAAAAATGCCTTCCATGGATTACAAGCAGATTGCAAAAAAAATGTTTCTATACATCATAAAAATGATTATATTTGGCATTGTCGCCGCAGTTCCCGTATACTACTTGAGGCCAGTTCTTTTAGCCGCTTTTGAAGGCCGCAACAGATTTTTTAGCTATGGATTTCCTGTTTTAATTACAGCAATTGTATATTTTGCTGTAGGAATTTTACTTTTATTCATAACTAAAGATGAAGTCGCTTCTGCGCTTATAAAAAAAATAAAAAGCAAAAAAAGCTAGAACCAATAGGAAAAACAAATGAAAGAATATTCTGCTGAACAGCTAAAAAAAATGTACTTAAAAAGGCGAAAAAACGTTTCCGCCTATCTTAAAAAAAACGAGCTTGGAGCAGCCGTATTTATAGACAGCGAAGAACACCGGGAACCGTCCATAAGATACCTTACAGGTTTTGCAGGCGATGCTGTTTTAATTGTATACAACAATGAAACTTCAGTCTTAATTCCATGGGACGAAATCCTTGCTAAAAAGAATGCTTTTTGCGAGAAAATTATTCCTTACACAAAGTATTCAAATCAAGATATTACTGCCGTTCAGCAAAATCTAACTGCAGCAACAAAAATAGAACCTAAAAAAGTTGAGCTTCCGCCTTCAACAAGCTACCCTTCTTTTTTAAGATTTGTAGATGCTCTTGCAGGCTGGGACGTTCTTTGCCGCGAAAAAGATGTTCATCAATACACCGTGGAACAAAGAATGATTAAAGATGAATACGAAATTGAATGTACAAAAGAGGCTGCAAGAATCGGGGATTTAATAATAGAACAAATAGAGCAAGGCATACACGACGGCAGCATAAAAACCGAAACAGATGTTGTGCTTTTAATTGAACGGAAATGCCGCGAATACGGCTGCGAAAGGACAGGCTTTGATACGTTGGCAGCAGGTCCAAAGCGCAGCTGGGCAATCCATGCGTTTCCAGGATACACTCAATCCGCATGGCCTTCTCAAGGACTTTCTATTTTAGATTTTGGCGTAGTTTACAACGGATACACCAGCGACACGACGCTTACAGTTGCAAAAGCGCCGCTTACAAAAGAGCAAGAGCAGCTTCTAGAGCTTGTGCAGTCAGCAGCAGATTCTTGTTTAAGGCTTTACAAAAAGGACATTCCTGTAAAAGAAGCTTGCCAGCAGGCTCAAATTCTTTTTGCAGAAGCTAAAAGGACTATGCCGCACACGCTAGGACATGGAATCGGGCTTGAAATTCACGAATATCCAAGAGTGAGCACAAAAATGCCGGCAAACGTTGTGTTCAAGCCAGGAATGATTGTAACATTAGAGCCAGGCCTTTACGACGAAAAGCTAGGCGGCGTTCGCCTTGAAAACGACATTCTGATTACTGAAGAAGGGAACGAAGTTATTTCCCACTCAAAAATAATCAGAATAGATTAAGCTTCGAGTTTTCAGAAAAACAAACAAAAGCGTAAGCGAATTTACAATTTGTGAAGATTTTGTGCGATAAGAACAATTTAGGTTGCATAGCAACCCAAACCAATTCAAACGAAGTGCGAGCACAACCATCAGAGCAAATTGTAAATTCGCTGAGAGCATTTGTTTACAGTTATGAAAAGCTCGAAGTTTGGGCTAAATAAACAAAAGCGTAAGCGATTTTCTAACAGCTATAAAGACTCTGAAATCGGGCTACCTAGTAATTCTTAAAACGCAAATTTAGCATAAGTCCAACTGTAGCAGATTCGTCGGGAACTATAATTGGTTCTACAGAAATCTTCTCTACTATTCCGTCCAAATTTAGCGATTCTCTTAAGGTTTTATCAAAGCGTTTTGCAAATTGATTTGGCCAAATAAGGCTTACAAGCCTTGAAACAACAATTGTGCCAAGCCCTATTCCTCCAACTATCGCGCAGTATTTGTACAAATCTGGAGAAAAAAGACCTCTCCATAAAATAACATCATTTCCACTTGATGAAGCAAACGGCGCTATAAAAATCAACCGCAAAAAATTAATACAAATCTCAGCAGAAAACAAAGCTGCCGCTAATCCGCCTGCGCCACAAAATGCAACCGTTCCCGCTCCATCAACAATCATATGCGGAATAAAAGCCCCGATATTCCCTTGAGAAAGAGAACCTAAGCCGTAACCCGGCCAAATATTGCGGACCATTGCTTTTTTAGGCTTGCTTTTGTGCAAATCGAACAAGGCAATCTTGTCGTCATCGGTCAAATCTTCCGAAAGGTCTCGAATATATTTTTCATTTTTAAATAAGTCGTGTTCAATCAAAGCGCCTACCCTGTCTTTTAAAACAGAAGTATCTTGCAAGGCGGCTTCTACTAAAGCGTCAAGCTCAGCAGCCTCTTCCGCAGTTTCAGAAAAAACCATGCTTGAAGAAAGAGCAAAAAAAGCGAAGGCTATAAAAAGAATTTTTTTCATAACAAAACCTCTCTTAGTAAAAGTGAATTAAAAATACAAAGAAGCAACAAAGCCGCAGCTTCCAGAAACAGGCTCAATTACCGGCAAAAGACTTATGCTTCCATCCCCTTCGGATTTTGCAGATTTTTCTCCAATGTGCAAAGCTTTTTCCAAAGCCGTGTTATATTTTTTTGCATAATAAGAAGGGCGGATTATTCCAAATATTCGTCCGGTCAGCCAAATAGCAGCACCAATAGAAAGACCTGCTACAAGAAGCGGATTTTTTAAGTTGCTATCGGAATTGGCGATTTCAGTGCAAAAATAAGCCGCCGGTCCTAGCAGAGCGACAGAAAGACCTACAACTTCTGTTGCAAACTCAAATTTTCCGCCCCAGACATCGCCTTGCCGGTCAGAACCAAATCCAAAGCCTAAGAAAGCATTTCCAAGTGTTGCAGACGTTGAGCTCGTCTTATAATAGTTGTACAAGACATTTCTTTGTTCTTCTGTAAGCCTTAAAGACAGTTTAGAAACCAGCTCTTCGTTTTTTTCTAATCCTAAAGCAATGAGCTTTCTAGTATTCACAGCATCTTTTGATTTTAAAATATCTAAAGGAAGGTTAGAACTGTTCTGGCTAAATCCAATAGAAACCGAAAAAATAGTCAGCAATAAAAACAATAATTTTTTCATTACTCTCCTCCATTATAAAAGTAAGAAATTGCAGTTGATTCACAAGTTTGCAACGCAAACTTAGAATGCCCAATATTCATGCTCTCTGAATTTTACACTAAGAATTAAAAATTGTAAAATTTAATTCAATTTAGTTCAACTTAGAGTAAAGCTCTTCCGCCATATTTGAAAGCCCTTCCGCAAGCTCTTTATCGTTGAGTTCATAAACAAAATTTTTAATAAACTTTAAATTTCGGCTTGCAAGTTCTTTTTCTGAAAGAGAGCAAAGTTCAGACTCGTTCAATGGCTCTACATTTTCTTCTATAAGACCGCATCTATAATAGTCTTTTATTATTTTGTAAAGCCCCTGCCTGCCAGAAAGCCTTGCTATTAAATATTCAAGCAAAACCCTGGTTTTACTTTTCAAGAATTCTGAAAGCTGAGGCTCTGGAAGCGACTGCCCGATTTTTCTTAGCGTTTCAAAAAGCTGAATTTCTTTTTCAAAACGTTTTTTATGCTCTGGATTTTCTATCATTTTAGCAATATCTGGAATCAAGGCCTCCATTTGATTTAATGCCTGTTTTCCAGAAGCTTCTTTTACCGCTTTTTCAGCAGTCTCTTCAATATGGCTAGTCAGATTTTCCGCAGCCTGGGCGGCATCCGCAGCTTTTTCCGCCGCTTTCCATGCTTTTTCCGCAGCTAAAGCCGCAAGTCCTGCGTGCTTTGCTGCTTTTTCCTCGCTGTGCGAATCTCTTGAATCCGCCAGCACAACTGGAGATTGAATTTTATTAGAATCAGTTACCGTTGCGGAATCTTTCGAAGATTGTTCGCTCGAAGAATTTTCTGAATCTGCAAAAAGGTCGTCAAAGTTAAAATCATCGCTTTCTTCAGCTGCATCTTCAGAGTTTTCTTGAGTTTCAGAATCAACAGCTTCATTTTCCTCATTAGAAACGTCAACTTTATCTTCTGGCTCCAGCTCTTCTTTTTCTGTTAAATCTTCAGGTTCCTGCAGTTCTTCCACAATTTGGCTAGAAGGGTCAGAAATTTCAAAACCCTCTATATTTTCAGCGCTTTTCTGCTCTTCTGCCGGCTCATCTTCCAAAACATCGGAATAATTAAAGTCCTGCGCTTCTTCTGCTAATCCGGACGAATCTTTTTCATTTTCTTCTTTGTTTTCTGAAATTGGCTCTGCGCTTTCATTTTCTTTGTGATTAAAATCTTCTGCTTTTTGCGTTGCTTCTAACTCTTCAGGAACGCCTGCGCCATCAAGCTCTTCAAGACTTTCAAAATCTTCAGGCTCTTCCAAACTTGACTTTTCCTTATCAGAAAACAATGCGTTCTTTTCATCCATTTTTAAAATATCAGGATTTTCTTCCACCTCAAAATCTTTTTCGCCTGAATTTTCAGATTCTTCGACCTTATTTTCAGTAATTTTTGCGGCATTGGAAGAAGGCTCTTCGCCAGTTAAATCTTCAAGCCCAAATTCATCTAAACTTATTTCTTCCCCGATTGAAGAAGATTCTTTTGCTTCTGCAGTCTTTTGAACTTTTGTTCCGCAAGTTTTTTCCTCAAGCCTCTTTGAAAGATAAGAAGCCAAATAATTGTTTGGATCAAATGCAATTGCAGTTGAAAAATCGTCAGCAGCTTCTTCATAGTTTCCCATAGATTCGTCAATTTGACCAAGCAAAATCCAGGCAGAGACGTCTTTCATATTTTCGTCGATAAACAGTTTTATCTGCTTTCTTGCCTTTTCAAGCTCATTAATCTGCTTGTATCTAAGAGCATAGTTCGAATAAATATCTGTGTACGAAGAGTCCACTTGCTTTGCCTTTTTTTGACAGGCCTGCGCATTTTCATCTTTTTTCTTTAAAATGTAATACTGCCCTGCCAAATCTAAAAGCTCAGGGTCTTTTTTCCAATTGTTAGAAATCTTCTTCAAGGCTCTTCCCGCATCTTCAACCTTTCCAGCAGAAAGCATGACGTGAACAGCCTGCTTTTTTATAGGGATATTATCTTCATCTAAATCTTGCGCCTTCATAATTGACTCAAGAGCTTCCATTGCCCTGCCGCCTTTTTCGTATGCCTGCGCAAGAAGGCTTAAAATTTCTATGGAATTTGGATTAATCTTATTTGACTTTTCGCAAGATGCTATAGCTTCATTGTAATTATTTTGAAGAAGAAGAACTTTGCCAAGCAGCATATTAAGCATTGAATCTTCTGGATGGAGTCCAAGCGTGTTTTTTACAATCTCGCCAGCACTTCTAGTCTTTCTATGGGAAAGCAAAAGTTTTGCATAGGAAACTACAGCATCTACCCAGCCTGGCTTCGACTTTAGAGCATTTTCGTAAGCAGCAACTGCAGAAACATCATCGTGAACAGCTTCATAGCTTCTTGCCAAGTTGTACTGCAAAATCGGATGGTTTGGATCAACTTGCAATCCTTTTTTATAAATTGCAATTGCTTTTTGCTGCTCGTTTTTTTGCGCATAAATCGAACCTAAGTGATTGTATGCAAGAACATCATCAGGATTAGCTTCTATAACAGAATTAAAACAGTCTATTGCAGCTTCTGTATTGCCCATAGCTTTATAAGCAAAGCCTAAATTGTAGTTTGCCTCAGCATTGTTTTCTCCAGTATCAATAGCCTTCTGTAAAGTAGCAATAGCTTTGTCATATTTGCCTAAACGTCTGTAACAGCCGCCAAGACTGTTTAGCGCTGAAAAATTATTAGGAGAGAAAGTAAGGATTTGCTCAAAATAAGGAACAGCTTTTGCGTCATCGCCGGATTTTATGTAGACATTGCCTAAATCAAAAAGCAATTCAATATTTTTAGCATCTTCGCTAAGAAGTCCTTTATACAATCTTGCCGCCAGAACAAAATCTCTTGCGATTACAGCATTTTTAGCTCTTTTTAGAACAAGTTCTTTTTCTTCCATATTTTTCCTTCTAAAATTAAAATTACTTTGCAGACGGCCGGGCAAAAACTTCCGTTGAAAGCGAACCGCAAATTCTGCTATCTATTTTTGAATAGGCAGATATTGCAAAATAGTAAATAGTTCCGTTTTCTAATCCAGTTATAGTATAATTCGTTACATTGCCAACATCAATCGGGGAACTGCCCTGAACAGCTATTCTGCCAAGATATTCACCTGGGTGAGTTCCATAAAAAATTAAATAGCCGCCGACAGAATCGTCTACAGAATAAGACCAGGAAAGAGTTACGCTCTGGTTTCCTTTTTGAACAGAAATATTAAAAGGCGCTAATGGCTCTGGCAAAACAGTGTAGTCAACTTCGATTGAAGTAACCGCAGGCGTTTTGTTTCCTGCTCCGTCTGGAAAAAGATTTGCGGCAACTTGAAAATACATTCCAGAAACTCCGTCAATTTTTTGTCCAGGGACAACAGGCTTCCACTCAGGAAAATCAGAAGTCCAGTTAAAGCGATTATCTCCGCCCCGCATAAAAAACTGAACTTCTGTTTGCTCAGGGATTTCAGCTTCTACCGCAATGGAATTTACAACCGTTCCAGGTTTTGTAAGAATAGGAACAGATTCAAATCTTCCGCCAGAATTTTGGTAGAGCGACTGCGAAAAACTTTTTCCATCCTCTGAAAAGTACGATTCAAAAGAAGAAGAAAAACTTCTTGAAATTTTTACATCGTCTATAAGACCCGTGTATGAAGGGCAAAGCTCTAAATCTGCGGCGACGCCTATAACAGCAGGGAATACAGTTCCGTTTTCATGCTCTGTGTCAGTTATAAATTTTATACATTCCAGCTCGCCGTTAATTCTGTACTCAAGGATTCCGGTTTCTTCCTGAAATGAAATAAAATGATGCGACCACTTGCCTGGTATTATTCTTCGATTGGTGACAAGATTTACATCTCCGCCGTTTTTTGTGTAGCCGTCAAAAATATTGCTAAAAGTAGCAAGCATTTTATTCTGATAAAAAGAAAAGTTTACAAGCTGGTAAACAACCTGCTCCTCAATAGTTCTGCTTGAACGCCAGTTTATAATAACTTCGCCATTTTCAACTGTGTAAGGACATATCCAAAATTCTATTAAAAATGAACCGGCAGGACTTTCTCCACCGAACAGACTATTTTTATTCCCTCTGAGCACAAGCCCGCCAGAAGCGCGTTTCCTGCTTAAAGCAGACTGTTTTCCATGTATGGCTTTTTTTGACTCAAACAAGGAATTTTCTACAACTGAATAATTTCCTGCTCTGTCTGCAAAATTTTTATCTTCAAAATCCAATAGCAAATCTGTATCATCCTGTAATAAATTGGATTTAGTAGCAAGCTGCAGACATTCATACCCAAAGCGACCAGTTCCTGTTGTAATTCCGTTGCGGACATTTACATCTTTCCAGCCAGAAGAAGCGCCCATTACATATTTTTCTGCAAAAACCGGGAATAAAAATACCAAGAAAAAAAGAACTGCAAAAAACCTTGAAAAAAAATCGAAACCGAAAGACTTATGCAAAAATGGAAAAAATATATTTTTTTTGCTAAAATAAAATCTGTTATAAATCATGGCAAACAATACAAACGCAAAATCAGAATCAGTTCTTACAAGGGAACAACTTCATCAGACTGCATTAAAAGCTCCTTCTTCCAGTGGCGTTTACCTTTGGAGAAATCCAAAAGGCGACGTTATTTACGTTGGAAAAGCGAAAAATCTTAAAAATCGCCTTTCCTCATATTTTTCAGGAAACAAAGACATAAAAACACGCCTTTTAATTTCCCATGCGCAGACAATCGAATATATCACAACAGAAAACGAATACGAAGCGTTCCTGTTGGAAAACAACCTGATAAAAAAATATACTCCAAAATACAACATTTGCCTCAAGGACGGAAAGTCGTATCCAGTGCTCCGCATAACAAAAGAAGACTTTCCTAGAATACTTAAAACACGGCGCGTAATAAATGATGGTTCCATGTACTTTGGTCCCTATCCAGATGCAAATGCTTTAGACACATTTATAGAAACTCTTTATAAAATCTATCCGCTAAGACATTGCAAAACCTTAAAAAACAGGGAAACGCCTTGCCTATATTATCACATGAATCAATGTTCTGCTCCATGCAGCTCAAAAATTTCAAAAGAATCCTACAATGTTTTTATCGGAGAAATAAAACAACTTCTTGAGGGAAAGGACAAAAGCACTCTAAAAAAACTGAACTTAGAAATGAAGGAAGCTGCAAGTAAATTAAATTTTGAAAAAGCCGCCCGTATGAGGGATGGAATCAGAGCGCTTACAGTAATGCAGAATCAAAATATCGTGGAAAGTTTTGACAATACAGACAGAGATTACATTGCATTTTATCGAGAAGGTGAGCTTGTAAGCTTTACAGTTTTAAAAATCCGTTCTGGCAAGCTTCTTGGAAGAGATAATTACAGAGTTGTAAGCCTAAATGAAGATGACGAGCTTACACAAGAATTTATAAGCGTCTACTACAATTCGCCGGAAGAAATTCCGCCGCACATTTATGTTCCTACAAAAAACGGCCAGCAAAGCTTAAACCGATGGATAAAAGAAACTTTTTCGCTTGAATCAGAAGTCGTGCTTGTTGACGACAATATAGAAAATGCGCCTAGACACAAAGCGGCAATGAACATGGCTTTTGAAAACGCAAAAGAAGACATAATAAGAAGACTTCGTGAACGAGGCGACATGCCTGCAATGGAAGAATTAAAAGAAATACTGAACCTGAACCATCTTCCGGTAAGAATAGAAGGATTTGATATTGCTCATATCGGCGGAAAATTTCCAGTCGCTTCGCTAATAAGTTTTTACAACGGCAATCCGGACAAAAAAAACTACAGATATTTTAGGCTAAAGACAACAGACGGCTACATCGATGACTTTCAATCTATGAGGGAAGCTGCAAGCAGAAGGTACACAAGGCTTTTAAACGAGCAAGCGGAACTGCCAGACTTAATCTTGATAGATGGGGGAATTGGTCAAGTAAACGCAGTGCAAGGCGTAATTTCTGCGTTAGGTTTAAATATTCCAATTGCAGGTCTTGCAAAAAGGGACGAAGAAATTTGGCTGCCCTTTGCCGAAAAACCAATTTGCCTTCCAAAAAGAAGCGACGCCCTAAGACTTTTGCAGAGGGTGCGCGACGAAACCCACCGCTTTGCAACCAGCAGAAACCAGCGTCTAAGAACAAAGGAAAATACTCAAAATATATTTGAACAGATTCCTAGCATTGCGAAAAAAAGAGCTCTTCTTCTAGCAAAAAAATTTACTACGCTTGAAAACCTTGCCGAAGCTTCAGAAAATCAAATCGCTCAAACCTTGAATATAAAAACTTCCGAAGCTGCGAAAATTCTTGCTTTCGCAAAAGAACTGCTAAAAAAACAAAAAGACAAAAAGCAAGAACAAATGAAATCTTTAAAAGAAGCAGGAACCACTTGGCAAAAAGCAGCCGAAGCCCAGTATATAACGGATTTAGCAACACTCGCGCTGCAAGTCGCAGATTCTTCTGCAAAAAGCAAAAAAGACCGATAGCCCAAATGTCGAGTTTTTATGAAAATGAATAAAAGCGTAAACGAATTTACAATTTGTGAAGATTTTGTGCGATAAGAACAACTAAGGTTGCGTAGCAACCCAAACCAACTTAAGCGAAGCGCGAGCACAACCATCTGTAGCAAATTGGAAAGTCGCTGACAGCGATTCCTTCACGACTTATATAAAACTCGACATTCGGGCTAAATAACTACTTTCAACTTTACAGCCTTGACTATTTCAACTTATAATGAAAAAATCAATTCAATGAGGCATCTTTTTTTTCTATTTTCAATAATTATTCTTTCTTCATGCTCGCTAAAATACGGAACTGCCGTTCACGATGAAAACTCTGCTCCAGAGTTCACATTTAGCAATGCGAACTACACAACTTACGAAAACAACGTGCAGACCATGAACCTAAAAACAGAAAAAATGGAACAGTACAAAGGCGGCTCCGCAACTTATGCGAAAAATGTGCAGTTTACAATTTACGATTCAGACGGCGTTTTGACCACAAAAGGCAAGTGCGGACTTTTAGGCTCTAATTCCGACGAAAAAAAATACACACTTTTCGACAGCATTGAAATAGAAAATCTAAAAGACGACATAAAATTAAGCGCGAATTCGCTAAGGTGGAACGGAAAAACAGAACAGCTCACAGGAAGCCGCACAGATTTTGTCACTATCCAGAAGGGAAACACGGTCATTCATGGCAGCGGATTTTCAGCAAGCGCAGCAAGCCGCCAATACGCTTTTACAGGAGTTGTTACTGGCCAAACAAGCACAACCCCACAAGAAGGAGAAAATCCTAATGCTCAAAAAGATTAGCCTTTTTACTCTAGCTGCATTTTTTTACATAGCAGCAGCGTCTTCTGAACAGATAACATTTTCGGCAAACAGCATGTCTGGAAGAATTGGAGAAAAATCTGACAGCACAAATCTAATCGGAGAAGCCTATGTCCTTACAGAATCAATGGAAATTTCCGCAGATTCAATCAGCATGTCTGGCAACGATTTTCGCTACATAGAAGCAAGCGGCAACGTAAAAGGAAAAAACATGGAATCCCAAATGGAATTTTCATGCGGAAAAATGAAATACGACAGAGAAAGCAAAATCGCGCAACTTTTTGACGATGCCTCAATGGAAGATACAAAAAACGAAGTTTCCGCAAAGGCCCAGATAATTGAATACAATCAAAACACAGACATTGCGACAATGCAATTCGATGTAGAATTAAAACAAAAGGACAACACTTGCACCGGAGCTTATGCAATCTACAGAAAGGCAAACAAAATGCTGGAATTGAGCGGAAATTCCCAAATAAAACAAGGGACAGATACTTTTAGGGCGCAAGAAATTACGCTAAACCTTGATACCCAAGAAATCACTTTGGACGGAAGAGTAAAAGGAACTATTGTAGATGAGCGCAAAAACGAATCTGAAGAAAAAGTTTCCGATTCAGAAACTGCTGAGGACGCTGAAAATAATTCCAGTTTAGAAGGCGAGGTTTCTACTAAAGAAGATGAATCGCAGCCTACAGAAGAAAAGTCTTTGGAAAATCAAAAAGATTCTAAAATATCGCAGCAAGAAGAACAAAAATCTACAGAAGGTGAAAATAATGCAGGAACACATACTTAGAGTCTCAAGCCTTTTTAAAAGTTTCGGCCACAAAAAAGTTGTGCAGGGAATAGATTTCTCAATAAAAACTGGAGAGGTTTTAGGTCTGCTAGGTCCAAACGGAGCAGGAAAAACCACGACTTTCTACATGATTGTAGGATTTTATAAACCTACCGCTGGCGAAATTTTCCTTAATGAAGAAAAAATAACTCCTCTTCCAATGTACAAAAGAGCAAGAAAAGGAATCTCTTACTTGCCGCAAGAGCCCAGCGTGTTCAAAAAACTAACAGTGGAAGAAAACATTTGGTCGATTTTAGAAACAAGAAAAGACCTTTCAAAGCTAGAAAAAAAACAAAAACTTGAAGACTTAATAGAAGAATTTGCAATCGGGCGGATACGCAAACAGTACGCATTCACACTTTCTGGCGGAGAGCGAAGAAGGACTGAAATCGCGCGCTCATTGGCAATAGAGCCAAAGTTTCTTTTGCTGGACGAACCTTTTGCCGGAATCGATCCAATCGCAGTTGCAGACATAAAGCACATGATAGGACTTTTAGCAAAAAGAGGAATCGGTATTTTAATAACTGACCACAATGTTCGCGACACATTGGAAATAACAGACAGAGCAATAATCGTTAGCTCCGGCCAGATTTCAATTCAAGGCTCAAAAGAAGAAATTTTAAACAGCCAGCTCGCCCGCGATGTATACTTAGGAAAAGATTTTTCAATGTGATAGCCTAAACTTTATTAAAAAAATTGCTTTCTCCAGTAAAACTCCAATTTTCTACTATATTATAAGCAGGTTTGACAATATTATTCTGTCATGATATTATTAGTTTGAAATATTCTACGCAATAATAAAAAGGAGAAATTTATAAAATGAACAAAAGTTATTTAATCTTGTTCATTGTTCTCCCTGTTGCTGGAATTGCTCTTGGATGGATTATTCGCTGGCTTTATGCCAGATTTCAACTATCTGCATCAGAACAAAAAGCAGAACGTGTTAAACAGGACGCTATAAAAGAGGCTGAAGCTCAGAAAAAAGAAATTTTGCTAAACGCAAAAGATGAACTCATTCGCGAACGAAACCAGCAGGAACGGGAAAACAGAGAACGCCGTGCAGAAGTACAACGCTACGAAGCAAGAGTAAACAAGAAAGAAGAAATTGTTGACCAGCGAACTGCTGAATGTGAAAAGAAAGAAAAAGAATTTGCAGAAAAAGCAGTCGCAATGAAAAAAAGAGAAGCAACTCTTTCTGCACAAGAAGAAGAATTAAGAAAGGAGCTTGAACGAATTTCAGGTCTTTCTGCGCAGGAAGCAAAGGAGCTTATAATTAAAAGCCTTGAAAACGATGCAAAACATGACGCTCAAGCGCTTATAAACAAGATTGAGCAAGACGCTCAGCTTTCCGCAGAAAAAAAAGCAAGAGAAATTCTTGTTTCTACAATTCAAAGAATCGCTCCAGAAACAACTAGCGACATAACAGTTACTACGGTTTCTCTTCCAAGCGATGAAATGAAAGGCCGCATCATAGGACGCGAAGGAAGAAACATAAGAACATTAGAAACCCTTACTGGAGTAGACATCATAATCGATGACACGCCAGAAGCCGTTGTAATTTCTTGTTTTGACCCAGTGCGCAAAGAAATCGCAAAAGAATCTTTGGAACGGCTTATTTCGGATGGAAGAATTCATCCTGCAAGAATTGAAGAAATCGTTCAAAAAGTCACAAGAGAAGTTCAAAACAAGATTTACGAGGAAGGCGAAAAAGCCTTGTTTGATCTTGGCATTCACAATATGCCTACAGAAGGCGTAAGAGCGTTGGGAAGGCTCTATTTCCGCACTAGTTACGGTCAGAATGTTCTTACCCACTCTAAAGAGGTTGCGATGGTAGCTTCCTTGATTGCAGCAGAAGTCGGCGCAGACAGAGAACTTGCAAAGCGCGCTGCAATTTTGCACGATATTGGAAAAGGCGCTGAAAATGACAGCGACCAGAATCACGCAGAAGTTGGAGCGGAAATGGCCCGCAAGATGGGAGAAGATGCAAAAGTTATAAATGCAATTGCCGCCCACCACAATGACATTGAAGCTACGACGCAGGAAGCAATCATTGTTCAAATAGCAGATGCAATATCGGCTGCAAGACCTGGTGCCCGCCGCGAGACTATAGACAACTATGTAAAGCGCCTTGAAAATCTTGAAACTATTGCAGAAAAATTCGAAGGTGTTGAAAAAGCCTATGCTATTCAAGCTGGCCGAGAGTTGCGCATTCTTGTAAACAATGAAAAAATTGCGGACAACGAAGTAAAGCAGTTAGCTAGCGATATAGCAAAGCAGATTGAAACTGACCTTAAATATCCTGGAAGGATAAGGCTGACGATGATTAGAGAAACTAGAATCGTAGAATACGCAAGATAAGATAAAAATGTTATTATTTGGTTCAGCCAATTCTAAGCAAAAGCTTAAAATTGGCTGATTTTTTTTAACATAAGGTCGAAAGCCGAGCTTTTTATAGCTGTGAAAAAACTTTCGACCTATAGGCTAGAACGAAATATTTAGATAGCAGGCAATAATATTGTCCCATTCGTTGTTACCACGAGGAACACATCTATAATAAGCTCCTATTGCAGGCAATGCGTCCCAGCTAGAGCAATACAAAAAATCGTATTCAAGACTTAACCTAAATCCATTCCCCCAAGAAGCTGAAGAGACATTGACTTCGGAACTGTCGATTTTAGAAAAGTCTGTTCTGCAGCCAAGCAAATAGGCTAAGCCGAAATTCAATCCGCCTGCGCCAACGTAAACTTTTACGCCAGTCCAAAATGAATAATCGAGATGATTATTGTAAACCTGTCCGTTCCAGATAAAATCCGCCAAAGCGTCTGCGCCAACTAAAAGCTTTAGCGGCCTTATTACTGAAAAATAGACATCTCCGTTCAAGCCAATTATAAATCTGTTTGGATTGTCATCAGGATTTACAGAATTGTTCATGTCAATAACAGAACTGCTTCCGTAAGCTGGATAACCAGACGAAATTCCAAAATCGGCACCAAAAGTCCTTTTTGTTTGAGCATTTAAAACCAAAGGAAAAACAAAAACAAAGGAACACAACAAAATGTATTTTTTTAATATACTGTATTTCATAATACTAACTATTTTGAAGAACTATAAGAGAACCAAGAACTATAAGATGATTTGCAAATTGATACAACCAAGAAAGGAAGTTCTTTGCGCCACCGTTAAAAATTCCGCTGCTACCAAGAAAATCTATAAGAACAATTGCAACAATCCATACAATCATAATTATTAAGAGAAGAATCTTATTAAAAGAAGCCATTGAATTAGGAACAAAAAGTCCCACTATCAATAAAATTCCTGAAATTATTTCAATAACGGCAAACACAATTACAAGAATATTTTTTACGTTGCCTGCAAAAATTCCTTTAATTGCAGCAGAAGCAGCATCTCCGCCACCTTGCAAAGCCCAAATTCCTGCAACTGCAAGCATAATTCCTACTGCAAGTTGAAGAATAATCCTTCCTATTGAAAGTCTTCTATCCGCCATACCTTCCTCCTTTGGCTAATTTTAATTGTAAACCTTATATATCCCAAACTTCGAGTTTTTTATAACTGTTAGAAAAAAGGCTTTCAGCGAATTCTCAATTTGTTCAGACGGTTGCGCTCGCACTTCGTTTGAATGAAGCTGGGTTGCTACGCAACTTTAATCATTCTAATCGCACAAAGTCTTCACAAATTGCAACTTCGCTTACGCTTTTATTTATTTTTCTAAAACTTTAAGTTTAGGCTATATAAATATTATCACCAAAATTATTTATAAACAACTTTAAAACGCTGATAAACAAGTTTCAAATCTGGACTAAACTCAAAGCCCACGATATTTCCTTCTTCTTCAAAAATCTCGCGATGAGATTCCTTCCACACTGACAGGTTTTCATCGTCGCCTTCCTCTTCTGCCATTTGCTCAGTAACTTGTGAAAAAGGAACTATGTCTACACTTTCAATTTCTATTATGCAGCAAGGCTCTTGGTTGCGATTAAAAACCATATAAAGCTCGCCTGTTACAGGCAACGGCTCCCCATCAATAAGATAAGAAGAAAGAGAGGCAAAAATTGCCCGCTTTTTGCCAGCAAGGATTGCGGAAATCTGGCCGTCATTTTGAAATCCTTTAGATTCAAAATTAATATCGCCAGAACATTTTTCTTCTTTATCGCTTCCAGAAAAATCTATGTAATTTTGCCAGAACAAATCTGCTTTTGAAAGTTCCATAGTTCACCTTTTTTTTATAAGAATAATGCAGAACGCTGCTATAAAAAATACATAAGGAAGCACTGTTGCTATCAGCGTATAAATCGGAACACCAAATAACAGCACATTCCCAGGAATAGAAAATCCTAAAGATGCAATAAGCTCATACACCAAAGATATGTAATAAAAAACGATGCCTGCAATAATGTTCATCCAAGCAGAATCTTTAGTTTTTGACCACAAAATAATGCCAAGAAATGCTGAAATTCCTCCGAGCACAAGTTTTAAGATAAAAACAAAAACTTCACTTTGACTCATTAAAGCTCCAATTCTAGACTTATAGTTTTTCTTCAAATGGATTGCTTTTAAGCTTTGCAAAAACACCTAAATCCGCTCCGAAAGGAACTATTGAAGGCTTATTGTAAAAAGGACTTATTAATAAGTTGCAATCTAAACAGTGCAGCACAAAATCTCTATAAAATTCTTCTTTGATTTTTGGGAAAAGATAAGGACCTTTTCGTTCCCAATACTTGCAAATAATTCTATCGTAGCAGAACCAGTCTTTTTCCTTCCGCTCTTTTAATGCGGCAACAAGGTCGTAAACGGAACGCGTAATTCCTGCGTGAAGCGCGGCAGGAATACTAACTGATTCAAAATCGCTTTTGCCAGAAATCATTGCAAGTTCAACAAGCTCAGGTTTTACCGCAAGCAAATAAAGCTGTTCGCCCCAGGAAAATGGAGGCACAAAAACTATGCAATCAATTTCTTTCCAATTTTGACTAGAAAAATCCCAAGGCCGCCAAAATCCTGTGCCAGAAGCAGAAAACAGAACAGCAGTTTTTACAGCGTTTTCATAGGAATAAAAGAAAAACAGCTTCCTTTTTGAATCAAAAAGCTCAGAAACAGCTTTTTGCGTTCTATAAGGAAAACCTGTTGAAAAAGTTCCTGTAAGCCCTCTGTTCAATGTATTCTTAAAAACTGTATAGGCAGAACCGCCTCCCCAACCTAGAATTGCCCTTCCGGAATCTTGAAACAAATCTGTAACACGGATTCCAGAGGAAGTATAGAGAAAACAACCTTTTGCCCTTTTTACAAAACCAAATCTTTTTTCAAATTCAGAATCGAACAGCGTTTCTTTCATCATAATGTCTTCAATTTTTCAGTTATAAATTCTGTAGCCTGCTTAGGATTTGCTTTTCCGGCAGAAACTTTCATTACCTGCCCCATAAGCCAGCCTACAACATTTGTCTTTCCGTTTTTAAAATCGCTTACAGCTTTTGGATTTGCTGCAAGAACCTGGTCCACAATCTTTTCGATTTCAGCGCAGTCGCTTACTACTTCCATTCCCTTCTCTTTTATTATTTCAAGAGGCATTTTGTTTGTAGCTAGCATTTCTGCAAAAACTTCTTTTCCTTGCTTTGAAGTTATTTTTTTATCTTCAAGAGCGTCTGCCAGCTGCGCGATATGCGCAGGAGTTATTTCCACATCGAGAATTGTAAGCCGTTTTTCGTTAAGAACAGCGTTCAATTCCGTAATAATCAAATTTGCGACCCGTTTAGGACTTTTTGAACTAGCGGCGGCTTCTTCAAACCAAAGCGAAAGCTCGCGAGTAGAAGTAAGAACTTCAGAATCGTACTGAGTAAGACCAAACTCATTTTGAAAGCGAATGCGTTTTTGCTCTGGAAGCTCGCCTACTTTTTCTGCCGCAGATTCAACAAGCTCTGCGCTTACAGTAAAAGGCTTAATGTCTGGTTCCACAACAAATCTATAGTCAACAAATGAATTTTTTGTACGCTGAACAACAGTTTCGCCCCGGACTTCGTCCCAGCCCATTGTAACTTTAAAACCTGGATTAAATTCTTGCCTGTCTTCCTGGAATTCCTTTAACTGGCGAGCAGCTTCGTAAGTACAAGCATCTTTTATAGCCTTAAAAGAGTTCAAGTTCTTGATTTCAGAAATCGGTGTATGCCAAAGTTTGCCATCTTCCCAGACATTCAGGTTTATATTTGCATCGCAGCGCATGTTTCCTTCTTCAAGGTTTCCTTTTGTGACTTTTACGTAGCGCAAAATTTCTTGCACGGTCTGCATGAACAAAGCCGCTTCTTCAGGACTGGTCATATCAGGTTTTGTAACAATTTCTATAAGAGGCGTTCCGCATCGATTGTAATCGATATAAGAATGTTTGCCTTCTAAATGGAGCGATTTACCTACGTCTTCTTCAAGATGAATACGTTCAATACGAACACGGCGGTATTTTTCGTCAATAATGCAATCTTCGCCAATAAAATTCTTTGGCCTAAACTTTTCGCCGCCAATCTGCTCATCTTTTGGATAGTGAACAAGCGGAAGGTCTACGAACCCATCCGTACAAAGAGGCAAATCGTACTGCGTAATCTGATAGCCTTTTGCAAGGTCTGGATAAAAATAATGCTTGCGGTCAAATTTTGTGTAAGTTGCAATATCGCAATTCAATGCAAGTCCTGCAACTGCCCCAAGCTCAACATATCCTTTGCTTACTCGAGGCATAGCGCCAGGAAGTCCCAAACAGACAGGACAAACTCTTGTATCTGGCATTCCTCCGTATCTATTTTCGCACGCGCAAAAAGCTTTTGTTTTTGTAAGCAACTGAGTGTGGATTTCGCATCCTATTACAATTTCCCATTTATCTATAGCCATAATTATATCCTTAAACTATTTTTGCAAAAAACCGCAACTAATTTTTACACGGAATCCCGCAATTCTTGTGTTCATCTTCCCAAACCTGAGCTATCTGCAGCAACTTCGCCTCGCTGAACATAGGACCTACAAACTGCATTCCAATAGGCATATTGTCTGTATTTTTAGCAAATCCTGCAGGCACGTTTACAGAAGGAATTCTTGCCAGATTTACAAACGTTGTATACATATCGCTTAAATACATTTCAAGGGGATTGTCAACTTTTTGTCCGAGCTTAAAAGCTGGAGTTGGACAAGTAGGACAAAGCACAATATCATAGCTTTCAAAAAGCTTTGCCATTTCACGCTGAATTCTTGCGCGAACAGTCATGCCTTTTTTGTAAGTGTCCCCAGAAAACTGCTCTGAAAGAACGTAATTTCCGATTACGATTCTACGCTTTACTTCCGGTCCAAATCCTTCTGAACGAGAATCAATATAAAGCTCGTCGTAGCCTTTTTCGTGGTCAACACGCCGTCCGTATCTTATTCCGTCATAGCGGCTTAAATTGGATGCGGCTTCAGAAAGAGCAATAACGTAATAAGAAGCGATTGAAGCGTCTAAAACAGGCAAGTCAACCTCAGTTATGCTAGCTCCTTTTGACAAAAACCAATTTCTAGTCTGATCAAAAGTATTTTTCACATCAGAATCAAGTCCTTTTGTTTCAAGGAACTGCTTTGGAATTGCGATTTTCAGCGAAGACATATCTTTATATGGCTTTAAATCAAAGAGCAGCTCTTTGTTTGGAAAATCCACAGAAGTGTCGTCATAAAAATCTTCGCCAACCATGGCAGCCAAAGGAATTGCAATATCAGAAGGCGTATGTCCCATTATTCCTACCTGGTCGAGCGAAGAACCGTAGGCAACGACGCCCCACCTGGAAAGAACGCCGTAAGTCGGCTTTAGTCCATAAATTCCGCAATAGGAAGCTGGAAGTCTAACAGAACCGCCTGTTTCAGTACCGATGCTGAACAGAGCTTGGTTTGCAGCTACTGCGGCGGCGGAACCGCCTGAAGAACCGCCAGAAACATATTGGCGGTTAATAGGATTTCTTGTCGCTCCGTAAGAAGAATATTCAGTTGAAGAACCCATTGCAAATTCGTCCTGATTGCAACGGCCCAAAGGAATTGCGCCAGCTGCTTCAAGGCGATTAATTACAGTCGCATTGTAAGGAGCAACATAGCCTTCCAGAATTTTAGAGCCGCAGGTAAGTTTGTGTCCTTTTGAACTAATATTATCTTTATTAGCGAAAGGAATTCCCAAGAGCGGTTTTTCCTTAAAAAGATTTTCAAGGCAGCCAGCTTCTCTGGCTTTTTTTATTTCAGAATCAGCATCTTCTGCTTTTTTTAAAGAGTCAGAATACATTTCCAAAAAAGCATTCAATGCAAGTTCTGATGATTTATCAGCTTCAAATGTTTCAATAGATTTTTTTACAAGTTCGGTACTAGTTGTGTTTCCCGCAATAAGAGCATTGCGGACATCTTTAATTGTACAATTCATATTAGTTTCCCATAAAAAGTGCGAATTTTACATTTCTCCAAGAACTTTTGGAACTTGAAAGTAGCCGTCCATAAAATTCTTTGAAATAGCTTTTACTTCTGGAATATCCAAACCTGGCACAACAGAATCGTCTCGAAGTTTTTCAACTTCTGTAGATGGGTAAGCATCGTAAGGATTTTCACTATCATCATACTTAGAAAGAATATCAAAATATCCGATGATTTCATCCACCTGTTTTTTTAGCGTGTCAATATCTGTGCTTTCTGGCGAAAGCCGTGAAAGATACAAAAGGTTTTCAAGAACCTGTTCATCAATTTTTTTGTGAGTACTCATGTATTTATTATAGAAGATTTTTTTCATTTGTACAATTTAGCAAACTAATAAAATTGCTTTTAATCATTTTTATAAGTATCTTTTATATAGTCCGAACTTCGAGTTCTTTATAACTGTAAAAAATATGCTTTCAGCAAATTTATTTATTTTTCTAAAAGCTCGACTTTCTTATAGGAGGCACAAAAATGAATGCGAAAATCGCAGTTTACGACACACGAACTTATGATAAAAACGCGCTTTTGAAGTCAAATGAAAATTTTGGATTTGAATTTGATTTTTTTGATTTTAAGCTGACGGAAAAAACTGTTTTTTCGGCGAAAGGTTTTGATGCAGTTTGCATTTTTGTAAACGACATAGCAAACGAAGCTGTAATCAAGGCTTTGGCAGAAGAAAAAGTCAAGCTTATTGCCCTTAGATGCGCAGGATTCAACAATGTAGATTTAAAAGCCGCCGCAAAATACGGAATAAAAGTAGTTCGCGTTCCAGCCTATTCGCCGCACGCGGTTGCCGAGCACGCGCTTTCGCTTCTTCTTTCGCTTACAAGGCACATTCCACAGGCTTATGTTCGCACAAAAACTGCAAATTTCAACCTTGAAGGACTGACCGGTCGCGAACTTTATGGTCTTACCGCAGGAATATATGGAACCGGAAAAATCGGCCGCATTATGGCGGAACTTCTTTCAGGGCTTGGAATGAAAATTCTCCTTTGCGACCCTTACCCGAACAATCAGTGGGCGCAAGAAAAAGGATTCAAATACGTTGACACAGCGACAATCTTTAAGGAAAGCGATGTTCTTAGCTTGCACTGCCCTCTTACAGACGAAACTTACCACATTGTGAACCACGACAACTTGAAATCAATGAAAAACGACGCCGTAATCATAAACACAGGGCGAGGCGCTTTGATTGACACAAAGGCGCTGGTTCATTCGCTTAAGCACAAATACATTGGAGGAGCAGCCCTTGACGTTTACGAAGAGGAAAGCGCATTCTTCTTTAAGGATTGTTCTGCTGAAGTTATAACTGATGATATTCTGGCCCGGCTTTTGACATTTCCAAACGTAATTGTAACTGGCCACCAAGCCTTTCTTACAACGACAGCGCTTTCAAACATCGCAGATGTAACTTTAGGAAATGTAAAAGCGTTTATGGAAGGCTCTGCGCTTGCAAACGAGGTTAAATGAAATTAAAGGCGCAATTTACAAAAAACTGATTTTACAAACCTAGTTTTTATTGTTGAACAAATCTCCGTTTTGTAGTAAGTTTGAAACTCACGGTTTTATTTTTAAAGCCGTTACTGAGATTTAGGAAACTAAATCCCTGTAGGATCATCTTATGTTTTGCGGCTAGCCGCAGTAATGGGAGAACGTCGATGTCAACAAAAGGCACCAATCAGTATTACATTACCAGACAAGATTCCACAGAATCTAATGCCCGTAGTTATCCACGCAAATTTCCTTTTGCATTGGCAAAAGCAAGTGGTTCTTGGGTTGAGGACATTGAAGGAAACAAATATCTGGATTTTTTGTGCGGAGCAGGAACTCTTGCACTTGGTCACAATGACACTGAAGTAAATCAGGCCATGGTTGAAATGCTTACAAATGGGTCACCTCTTCATACCCTTGATTTGACAACACCGGTAAAAGATGAATTTGTTCATACGGTGATTTCAAAACTGCCTGAAGAGCTTAAGGAAAACGTAAAAATTCAGTTTTGTTCTCCAAGTGGAACAGATGCTACAGAAGCAGCGTTAAAACTTTGCAAGACAGCAACAGGTCGCTCAAGCATAATCGCTTTTAGCGGAGCATATCACGGAATGAGCAGCGGCTCGCTTTCTTGCACAGGAAATCTTGGCGCAAAATCAAAAGTAAACGCTCTAATGCCGGAAGTTCACTTTTTTCCTTTTCCAAATTCGTACCGATGTCCATTTGGGCTTGGCGGTGAAGAAGGAATAAAAGCCTGCTGCAACTTTTTTGAAAGAACCTTAAAAGATCCTGAAAGCGGAATTACAAAGCCAGCCGCAGTAATAATAGAACCCATACAGGGCGAAGGCGGCGTAATTCCAGCGCCTATAGAATTTCTTAAAACAATCAGGCGAGTAACACAAGAACTCGACATTCCTATGATTTGCGACGAAATTCAATGCGGAATGGGCAGGAGCGGAAAACTTTTCGCCTTTGAATATGCAGATATTGTTCCAGATGTTATTCTTATGAGCAAGGCGATTGGCGGAAGCCAACCGCTTTCGATTGTTGTGTACAACAGCAAATTAGATAAATGGACTCAAGGAGCCCACGCGGGAACTTTCAGAGGAAACCAGTTGGCAATGAAAGCCGGAACAATAGTTTTAAACAGAGTTTCCGAACCTTCTTTTTTGAGCGAAGTCCAAAGAAAAGGAAAAATCGCTCTAGAAAGACTGGAAAATCTAAAATCAAAAGCAGAAATCATTGGCGACGTCCGTGGAAAAGGTCTTATGATTGGAATTGAAATTGTAAATCCAAAAGGTCAGAAAGACTGCTTAGGAAGTTTTCCTTGCGACGGCGAAATAAGCGCAAAAGTTCAGCAAGAATGTTTTAAAAACGGTCTTGTAATGGAAAAGGGCGGCAGAAACGGCAGTGTAATGCGCTGCCTTTGCGCGCTAAATATTTCTGACGAAGATTTGAACAAAGGTTTAGACATATTTGAAAAAGCTGTCCTTAAACTTAATTCTGAATACGCAAAATAAAACGCAAAGATGAAAAACATTTTTTTAACTGACTCAATTGACTCAAAAAACGAATACCTTGAAATTATTTCGCAAACGGCAAAAGCTATAACAGATTCTATTTGCGATAAAAAAGCGTATTCGGGACCGACTCCGCAAGAATTGAAACAAGTTATTGAGCAAAGCACAATTCTTCCGGAAAAAGGTCTGGGCTGGAAAAATGTTTTCAATCTTACAAAAGAAAAAATTCTTCCAAACTTGCTAAGAACATCAAGCACAGACTATATGCCGCACTTGCACAGTCCCGCAGTAATAGAAAGCCTTGCTTCAGAACTCATCATTTCTGCATTTAATCAGTCTATGGACAGCTGGGACCAGTCTCCGGTGGCAACAGAAATTGAAGTCGAAGTAATCAGGCACTTGTGCAATCTTTACGGCTATGACAAAAAAAGCGATGGTGTTTTTACAAGCGGAGGAAGCCAGTCAAATCAAACAGCAATTATCCTTGCGCGGGATTGGTTTATAAACAGCAAGTTAAATTATGATGTAAAAAAATACGGACTTCCGCCAAACTTTTCAAAGCTAAAAATGTACACAAGCGAAATAAGCCATTTTTCTATGGAAAAATCTGCACACATTTTAGGCTTGGGTTACGAATCTGTTGTAAAAGTTCCTGTTGATTCTAAAAAGAAAATGGACGCATGCAAGTTGGAGCAGTTGATTGAAAATGACATAAAAGAAGGAAATCTTCCTTTCTTGGTAGTTGCAACCATAGGCACAACTGATTTTGGTTCAATAGATCCGCTGAAACCGATAAGTGAAATTTGCAAAAGGCATGGTATTTGGCTTCACGCAGATGCGGCGTATGGAAGCGGCGTTATTTTGAGCGAAAAATACAAAAATCGTGTAGATGGTCTTAATTTGTGCGATTCTATAACTGTAGATTTTCATAAAATGTTCTTATTGCCAATAAGCTGCAGCGCAGTGCTTTTAAAGAATGCAGAAAATTTTGATATTCTTACAATCCATGCGGACTACTTAAATCGCCAAGAAGATGAAGAAGACGGATATACGAACCTCGTAGACAAATCGCTCCAGACGACCAGAAGGTTTGATGCTTTAAAAGTATGGATGTCTTTTCAAATACGCGGAAAAGACGGGTGGTCTGCCTTAATTACAAAAAATATGGAAAATGCAAACTACCTATACAAAATAATTTCGGCAAATCCGGATTTTGAAACTGTAAACGAGCCCGAAATTTCAAGCGTGGTTTTTAGGCATAAAGCAGGAGATGAGGCAAACAGAAAAATCAGGCGGACACTTTTGCACAAGCATGGAATTGTAATCGGGCAAACGGTTTCAAATTCTCATGTATGCTTAAAATTCACGCTCCTAAACCCTCTTATGACAGAACAAAAACTAGAAGAGCTTGTAAACACAATTCAGGATTGCGCCAAAGGCTGTGCAGAACCTTAAAATTTTTGCATACTTTTCTAGCAATCAATAAATTTGACTTGAAAAAACTACAGCGCTATACTTCCGCTATGACAAGTTCAGAAAAATGGCTAAATAGCGTTTATAGCGATGGTTCTTCTTTTTTTCTATCCAATCCATATCCTAAAAAAGGCGAATCTACAGATATTTTTTTACAGGTTCAGGAAAATTCTCCTGTAACAGAAGCATATTTGATGGGAAAAGTCAACGGAGTTTCTCATCCTCAAAAGATGGAGCCATGCCCTTCAAAAAACGGACTAAAAAGATTTAAAAAACAAGTTACTATTTATGAAGACCAGTTTTCATACTATTTTTTTATTGTTACTCCAAAGCAAATATATTACTACACCCAAGAAGGAATTACGAACTACATTCCAGACGAGGCAAGATGCTTTAGGATTATTACGGATTTTCAGTGCGCGCAATGGGTAAAAAATGCCGTTTTTTATCAAATTTTTCCAGAAAGATTTTTTAATGGAAATCCAGAAAATGATGTTAAAGACGGAGAATATACTTTTGACGGATTTCCTTCCCAGCAGATTAAGAATTGGAACAAAAAGCCGGAATCCTATAACAAAGCGCACTGCTTAGACTTTTACGGCGGAGACCTTGAAGGCATAAAGCAAAAAATTCCTTACCTAAAAAAACTTGGAATAACTGCGCTTTATTTAAATCCAATTTTTTATGCGGCGACGGTTCACAAATACGACTGCTTGGATTACTTTCAAGTAGATCCGCACTTTGGAGGAGATAAAGCTTTAGAAGACCTTACAAAAGAGCTTCACAAGAATGGAATAAAAATAATTTTGGATGTTTCCATAAATCACACAGGAACTGCAAATAGATGGTTTAATAAAGAAGGCATTTTCTTTCCGAAAACAGAAGGCGCATACAACAACCCTAATTCAGAGGAACGCGAATATTACTTTTTTAACAAAGACAACACTTACAAGGCATGGTTCGATGTACCGACTTTGCCGACATTAAACTACACGTCTGAAAAGCTTTGCCAAAAAATCTACAAAGCGCCAGACTCTCTTATAAAAAAATGGCTAAAAGCTCCTTATAACATTGACGGATGGAGATTCGACGTAGGCGACACAGTCGCAAGAAACAATTACATTCAGCTGCATCACAAATTGTGGCCGGAAATCAGAAAAAGCATCAAGGAAGAAAATCCAGATGCATACATAATTGCAGAAGACTGGACAGATTGCTCAGAGTTTTTAAATGGAAACGAATGGGATTCCAGCATGAATTACTACGCTTCTTGCCGTCCAATCCGCTGTTTTTACGGACAACAAGACGTAAACGTAGGAAGAATTGATGAACTAAAAAACAAAATCCATAAAATGACGGCAAAAGAACTGTCCGCCCAAATAACAGGATTTTTAAGCCGGCTTCCATACGCAATAACTCAGCTTCAGTTCAATCTTTTAGATAGCCATGATGTTGCAAGATTTCACAACGATTCTGCCGTAACAAAACAAGACGTGCAAGGAGCAGTAATAATCTTGTTTACACTGCCAGGCTGCGCAAATGTCTACTATGGCGACGAAGCAGAAATTGACGGAACCATTACAGAGGTTGAAGGCTGCCGCTACCCTATGCCATGGAGCAAAGACATTGAACAAACCGACTCTTTTAAACTGTACTCTAAACTTGCAAGCATAAAAACAGGCAACGAAGCTTTTAAGGAAGGCGGATTTAAAATCCTTTGGGACGAAGGCTATGTAATCGCATTCGCAAGATTTACGCCATCTCAAGTTTTTATAACGGTCTGCTCAAACGACACAAAAAAACAAACAATAAACATTCCGCTTGGAATTTTTGGCTCTTGCTTTAAGCAAATAAAACCGCCAAAATTTGATGCCCTAGGGCAAAAAATCAACTGCAAGATAAAAAAAGGAACTTTACTTATAAAGGTGCCTTCAAAAAGCTCTTTTCTTATTAGTCTAAATTAATTATATCAAGTTTGGAAGATTGGTATTCAGGCATAAACTTTTTTTCCTGACCATTTTCAAACTTGACTAAGATTACAAGTTCTCCTCCTTCAAGGTTTGATTTTACTATTTGCCCATAGCCATAGTCGTCATTGTAAATGTTTACACCCTTTTTCCACCTTGCAAGCAATTCGGCTTTTTCGCCAAAGCAACTGCTATTTTCATCGCTATTAGAAATTTTATTGTTCTTTCTAAATGAGAACGGAACATTTCCTACCGGCTCAAAAGTATCTCCCGCTTCAAAAAGAAAGCGGCTAGGGGCAGAAGGTTGCACTCTGCCGTAAAGACGCCGCATTGAACAGCTAGTTATGTACAGTTCATCCTTTGCACGGGTTATTCCAACATAAAACAGGCGTCTTTCTTCTTCAAGTTCTTCTGCAAATTTGTCCGGTCTAGGGAATATTCCTTCTTCAAGACCCGTTATAATAACCTTTGAAAATTCCAAACCTTTTGTATTGTGCAACGTTATAAGAGTAACTGCGTCTTTCGCAGATTCATCATCGCTTATTAAACTCCTGTCAAGTTCAATCGAGTCCAGAAAATCAAGCAATCCCTGTTTTGACAGGTTGTAAGGAACAGCTGCATTTATAAGTTCTTGCAGGTTATTGACGCGGTTCGTACCATCAGAATCGTCTTGAGTTTTGTAGTAATCAACAACTCCTGAATCTTCAAGAAATTTTTGCAAGAAAACAGAGAGACTTTCTACAACTTCAGTCTTTTCTTCTTCAACAGGACAAACAGATATAGATTCAAAGTCTTTTAAAGCTGAAAAGTCTTTTAAATCAAGCTCTTTTATATCTTCAACTTTTTCAAAGTCAAAAACAATTCTATAAGCAGAATTTGCTTTTGGCAGGACAATATCTAAAACTTCCCCTTTCAGGCTAAATTCCCCGCTGCCAGAAACTTTTGGAACTCTAACATAGCCAAGCTGCGTTAATTTTTCTGCGGTTTTCATGGTATCAAGGCTTTTATCTTTTTCTATTTTTATTACAGCTTCTTTAATTTCAAGTTTTTTTGAATTCTCTGATTCGCGGCTTTCTAAAAAAAACTTCATATCTTTAAAAAGATTAATAAAATCCTTTAACCCTGATGCCGCTTTTTTTGGCAAAGACGAAAGAAGGCTTTCCGCCGTTAAAAACAAACTTTCGCTTTCTAGCAAGGAATCTTTTGATTCTACAAAAGTTTCTATAATATTTTTTCGTGTTGCAGGACCAATTCCACGGACGGGCTTATTCACAATTCTTTCAAAAGCAAGTTCGTTTCTTCCATTGGAAAAAAGCAGAAGATATGCCAAAGCGTCTTTTATTTCTTCGCGCTCATAGAACTTTAATGAGCCAACAATTTTATATGGAATTTTACGATGCAAAAATTCTTTTTCAAAACCAAGGGATTGCGCATTTGTTCTGTAAAGGACAGCAAAATCGCTGTAATTTCCGCCTGCTTCAACTGATTTTTTTATAAGGCTTGCACAAAATTCAGATTCTTTATCCTGATTTTCCAAAAAGACTAAAACCGGCTTTGCGCCATTCTCTTTTACAGAAACAAGAGTTTTTCCAAGCCGCTGAGAATTATGACTAACAACGGCATCCGCAGCCGCAAGAATGTTTCCCGTAGACCGATAATTTCTTTCGAGGCGAATTATTTTTGTTCCTTTAAAATGCTCCGAAAAATCGAGTATGTTTTTTACTTCCGCCCCGCGAAATTTGTATATGGACTGGTCATCATCGCCAACCACACAGACGTAAGTTCCAGAATTTTCTTCAACCCCACTTAAAGCTTGCAAAAGCCTGAATTGGGCGATATTTGAATCCTGGTACTCATCAACCATGATGACTTTAAACCTTGATTGCATATTAAGACGCAATTCCGGATCAGATTCTAGAATTTTTACAGGAAGCATTATAAGATCACCAAAATCACAGTTTCCAGAAGCTCGGAGCCTGTTTTGATAACCGCTGTAAACCTCTTTTAACTTTCCGTCTTCGTCAAATTGGGCTAAATCGTCGTTCGGACCAAGGCAATAATCCTTGCAAAGAGCAATTTTTTTAGCATATTCGCCAGCAACTTTTTTTGTTAAAGAAGGAAAAGCAGCCCGCACTAAGGAAGAAGCATCATCGTCATCGCAAACTGTAAAAGCGGAATCAAGACCGGCTTTCTGCGCATAACGACGCAAAAACCATGCTCCAAAAGAATGAAAAGTTTTTATCATCGATTTAGAACTTTCTTCTTCCAGTGCAATCGCTCTTTCTTTCATTTCATTTGCAGCCTTCTTTGTAAAAGTAACCGCAAGAATCGAGTATGGAAGCACTTTTTCATGCTGAATAAGGTATGCAATTTTTGTTGTAATCACACGAGTTTTTCCAGAACCTGCTCCTGCTAAAATCAAAAGAGGCGAGCCCGAATGAATTACAGCTTCTGTCTGCTCAGGATTCAAAGACTTAAGATATTCATAAGCCATAAAAATTACTGAACCTCCGGAGCAAAAACTAGCTCGCTATTATTTATAAAATCGTTGCTAAAATTAGAATCGCTTACTAGAATTCCATCTAAATCAACTGCGCTAGACGAACAAATTTTTACGCGGACAAAACGCCCTAGCTTTACCAAATCGTTTTCGGTTTTGCTATCTTTTTGGTAGCGGACAACAACGCTTCCGTCCACATCAGGAGCTTGAAACCATGCTCTTCCGATTGCAAGCCCCTCTTCGCCTTCTACAATTTCTTCAATCAATACATCAAATTCTTTTCCAATATATTTTTTTAAGTGCTGCTCGGTTATTTTTTCTTGTTCACTCGTGAGCTTTTCTGCCCTAGCTTTAGAAACTTTTGCAGAAACTCGATTTTTCATTGAATACGCAGGAGTATCTTCTTCTCGGCTATAAGGAAAGCACCCTGACCAGTCGCTTTGAAGTTTTTTTAAAAAGTCCAAAGTGTTTTCAGCATTCTGTTCCGTTTCGCCTGGAAAGCCTGCAAGAAAAGTAGTTCTTAAAACCGCATTAGGCAAAGCTCCCCTTATATCGCTAGCAAGCTTTAAATACTCTTCCGCGCTGCCCTTTCGATTCATTTTGCGGATTATTTCTTCATCTCCGCTTTGAAAAGGAATATCAAAATAAGGCACAATGCGAGCATCTTTTTGCATAATTGGCAAAATATCGCGATTAAAATGATCTGGATGAATGTAAAGCAGCCTGACAATAAAATTCTTTTTTATTTTTAAGATTTTTTCTAGCAAAAGCGCCAGCGCAGACTTGTTTTTAGTGCCGCAATTTTTTCCGTCAATCCACAGAGGAAGTTCCGCCCGCCCGTTTCCAAAGACATTGTCGTTTTCGCCAGTTCCATAGGCAGCTAAATCTTGCCCTATAAGGTTGAATTCAACAATCCCCTGAGCCAAAAGACTTTCTATTTCGCTGACTATAGATTTTGCAGGACGGCTTCTAAGTTCTCCGCGAATTACAGGAATTGCGCAAAAAGAGCAATGATTTGAACAGCCTTCTGTTATTTTTACAAAAGCGCTTCCGCGGTAGCTCAACATTACACGCCTTTCGCCAGTGCAAATGCCTTCTTGTTTGTAAACATTAACAGACCGATTTCCTTCAAGAACAGCCTGCACGGTTTCATTTATTTTTTCAAGATTTCCGTTTCCAAATATTCCGTCAGCTTCTGGCAAAGCATCTTTAAAAGTTTGCGCATAGCGTTCTGCAAGGCAACCCGCAAGAACAATTTTTGCATTTGGATAAGATTTTTTTGCAGCGCAAAGAGCATCGATAGATTCTTTTTTTGCGCTTTCAATAAATCCACAAGAATTTATAATTATAACATCAGCTTGTTCTGGAGCAAAAGTTTGCTCGTAGCCAGCGTCCAGTAAATATCCTATTAAAAGTTCGCCATCAACCTGGTTTTTTGCACATCCGTGCTGATCAATAAAAAATTTAGTCAAGTTCAATAACCACCAATTTGTAACGACCGTCAGTATCTCTTATCCATTTTATATCTTCTACAAGAACCTGGCCTGGTTTTCCAATTTCAAGATCATAGCTTTTTGTATCTGCAATAATGCTGAACTTTACGGTATTACAATTAGACATCCAAAGACGAATGCCATTGTTTGCTGTTTGAGTGAACACTTCGCCGCTTGTAAAGTAACCTTCAACAGATTCATGTCTATCTACTTTATATCTAAAATCGCAACTACCGCGGAAAGAACCATTAATTGTAAACGGATAAGCCCGGTTATCTTCAAGGATTACCAGCTTTTTATGCTTTGAATCTAATTCTGCGGCATTTGGAATATCTTCCGCGCTTACAGAAGCAATATAATTTTCGCCGCTGCGTTTTAAAATCCTAACTTCAGCACCTCTTGAAGAATCAGAAGCAGAAATGTCAGAAACGTAGACGATAATATCAGGTCTTGTATCTCCATCGACATCAAGCTCAGATTCTTCTGAAAGGTCTGTGTACAATGTGCCCACAGGAGTTTGAAGACCAAAAGAAGAAAGCGTGTCGCTAACAGTTAGAATTATGTCGCCTTCAGAAGTATGATAAACCAACTGGTCGCCGACATAAAATCGCTGCGAAAGGGCTTTATTTGTAACTTCGTATTTTTTTACAACAGATTTTTTATCAAGAACAACTTCTTCACCATTTGAAGCCTTTTTCTTGAACGCAAAAATGCCTATTACAACACAGACTGCAATAAGAAACAGAGAAATTCCTGTAAAAATCAACGGCCAAAAGTATTTAGGTTTTTCACGAACCGTAAGACCTTCTGGCACAGGAGATTCTTGAAGTTTTTTAGACCTATAAGAGGAAAGAACTTTTTCAGGATTTACCCCAAGATACTCTGCATAGTTTCGCATAAATCCAAGCATATACGCTTCGCCTGGAAAAGCATCTGTATCTTCTTCTTCCAGCCCCTTTAAAAAAGGAACAGAAATTGTTGTCTCTCTTGAGATTGTTTCATAGTCAAGTTGCTTACTTTCTCTAGCACGCTTTAGAATTTCTCCATAGTTTTCCATTAAAGTTTACTCCGAAAATAGGAAATTATTGTAATCGTTAGCATCGCTAGGAGGGTCGTAGATAAAGCGTTGATCTGTAATATCCTGATTCAACTTGTAATCTGTAAAATTAAAGGTTATGGATTCGCCTTTTTTCTGAAAAGCTTGAATACGGCGGATAAGTTTTGTCTGAGGATTTATTGCAATTTTTATGGAAGTAAATGCCTCCGCAGCACGGTTGCGCGGATACAGCACTAACTTTATAACTTTTTCAGAAGAATCTTTATCAAGAGCTACAGGACTTTGACCAACTTCGTAACCAACAGAATAGTAACGGCTCATTAAAGAAAGACCCTGCGCGGTTGCCATGTTCGCACCAGACTTTTCAGATTGCACAGCCTGCTGAAGAACGGCAGAATACTCCGGAAGATAAATTGTAAGCATATCCCCATTGTAAACAATAACTTGGTTTTCTGGAGAAGAAAAATCAATTCGCATTAAGTCCGGCTTTTTGTATGAAACTTTTGCAGACATTTCCTGTTTTTCTGCATTTATTTCTATATCTGCTTCGTAGTCTTTTAATGTAGCATAGAAGTCCGAAATTGACTTAAAATATTCACTTGCCGTAGTAATTGTCTGGGAAAAAGCCGCGCCACAAAAATAAAAAATGGCTAATCCAGTCAAAAAAATCTTCTTTATTTTTGTCATAGAGTTATTCTATTAAAGAAGATAAATACGGTCAAGTGAAAATCTTAATTTTCTGTATTTGCAGAAGATTTGTCTGCAAGTTCACGGCAATGTTCCGCACCGTTTACGATTTCGTAAAATTCTTTACCGTCCAAGGTTTCCACTTCCAAAAGGCGTTTTGCAACATAATCTAACAAATCCTTGTGGCCCGAAAGCAAAGATACTACATGATTGTAACGCTCGTCCATTATCCTGGCAATTTCTTCATCTATGTATTTTTGAGTTTCTTCGCTAAATTCCCTTATGAGTTCAGGCTCTCCGCCTGCGTAACCGCGGACGCCTTTGCCCAAAGTCATATTCTTAAAGCGCTCGCTCATTCCGTAGTCTGTTATCATGCTTTTAAGAATATCTGTAGCCCGGCTTATATCGTTTGAAGCTCCTGTTGAAATTTCTCCGAAGCAAACTTGCTCTGCCGCACGACCGCCAAGCATTACATCAACTTCGCTAAGCAAGTCCTGCTTTGTTTGAAGATTTTTTTCTTCCTGCTCGCGGTACTGCGTAAAGCCGCCCACACCATGAGAGCGAGGAACAACTGTAATCTTATTAACTGGCGGATAATCTGGTGTAAACGCTCCAACAAGAGCATGTCCTGTTTCATGGAACGCAACAATTTTCCGCTCTTTTTCATTTTCCGTTCTAGACTTCTTTTTAAGACCTATGCTTACCTTGTCGATTGCGTCATTAAAATCAGCCATTGTGACTTTTTTGCGGCCGTTTCTTACAGCAAGAAGAGCGGCCTCGTTTACGACGTTCGCAAGGTCGGCGCCGGCAAAACCTGTTGTTCCATGCGCAATTGAGTCAAAATCTACATCATCATCTAGCTTTACAGATTTTGCATGAATTCTTAAAATCGCCTCGCGCCCTTTTACATCAGGCCGTTCAACTGGAACCTGGCGGTCAAACCGTCCCGGTCTTAAAAGCGCAGGGTCAAGAATATCTGCCCGGTTTGTCGCGGCAAGGATTATAAGCCCCTTGTCATTTTCAAAACCGTCCATTTCAACCAGAAGCTGATTTAAGGTCTGCTCGCGTTCATCGTTTCCACCGCCAAAACCATTTACACGGCTTTTTCCCAGAGCATCGATTTCATCTATAAAAACTATGCAAGGTGCTTTTTCGCGGGCCTGCTTAAACAAATCTCTGACGCGGCTTGCTCCAACTCCGACAAACATTTCTACAAAGTCTGAACCAGAAATACTAAAGAAAGGAACTCCTGCCTCCCCGGCAACAGCGCGGGCAAGAAGCGTTTTACCAGTTCCTGGAGGTCCTACAAGAAGAACACCTTTTGGAATTTTTCCACCGATATCTGTATATTTCTTTGGTTCTTTTAAAAAATCTACAACTTCAACAAGCTCTTCCTTAGCTTCATCTACGCCAGCAACATCTGAAAAACGAGTCTTTACTTTTCCCTCTTCCACCGTTTTTGCGCGGGAACTTCCAACATTAAAAATACTTCCCATTCCGCCAGAACCGCCGCCCATCTTTCTAAAAATAAGCGAATAGACTAGCATTATTATTGCAAGCGGAACTACCATGTTTAGAATCAACGAAAGAATATAATTGTTCTGTTTTTCAATGAATTTATACTGAACGCCTTTCTTATCAAGAAGCTCTATAAAACTATTCATAGGATAGCCTGTAGTCTTGTACATAGCCCTTGTTTTTTCCGAAACCTTAAAAAGAGTAAGCCCCTTTTGTTTTTCAGAAGCGTCTGTAATAATTTCTGGACCGTATCCTAGATAATAGGAATCGGCGATTTCTACGTATACTATTGTTCCGTCTTCAACTTTTTGCTTAAAATCAGAAAAATCAATCAAACTTCCAGTTTTTCCAACAAAGAGCAGGTTTGTAAGCGCTACGGCTGCAAAAACTATTAAAAGAACTGCTAAAAAAGGAAAACTTTTTTTTGGTTTTTTGTTTCGTTTATTTTTATTATTATTTTCTGGAACTTCAAACTTAAAGAAGTTGTAAGGATCAAAATCATCTTTTTCTTCAGGCTTTTTATTTTCTTTGTCGCTCATCAAAATAACCTCAACTTTAATATAAGCGTAAATCAATAAAAAGTCGATAACAATCGTTGTAAACAATTCGTAATTTTTGCTAATTTTTTTTTTAATTTTTCCGATATTCAAATGGAATAATTTTTTTTGATAAGAGGTGAAACATGGGCTACAACCAGGCATATTCTGCCTACCAAAAAACAAATATAACTACTGCCAGCCAAGGAAAACTTGTAGTTCTTTTATATGAAGCTTGCATTAAAAATTTAAGAGCTGCTCTTGCGCTTTTAGATTCTGAAGATAAAATTCGCCCGGGCGATATAGAAAATTATTCAAAATTTATTCAAAAAGCGCAATCTATAATTACAGAGCTAGAAGTTTCTTTAGACATGAACAACGGCGGAGAAATCGCCAAAAATTTAATGTCGCTGTATTTATTTTTCAACAGTGAACTAACAGATGTAACATTCAGACATTCTTCAAAAAAAATAAAATCAATAATTGATATGATGAGCGAACTGCTTTCCGCTTGGAGAACTGCATCGAACAGCACTGCAAACGCACCGGCATCTACTTCCTTGCAGCAAAGCTCAATATCGATTGAAGGGTAATGCAAGCTTGCAACAAAACTTTTACAGGAGTCTGCTTTATGGAAGAAATTTCGCAAGAAGAACTTAATGAACGAGTTGCCATTTTAAGAAGATTTAGAACGCTTTTGGAGCAACAAAGAGCAAAGTTTCAAGAATACTTAAACGTTCTTGAAAAACAGCAAAATTCTATTTGCGCAGAAAACACCGACGCCATTGTTAGCCATGCAGAATTAGAGCAGCAAGTTGTTTCCAGCATAGGAAGCCTGCAGAAAGTAATAGTTCCAATGTCTAAGCTTTATGCGGAAAAATCAAAGGGAAGCGATGCAAAAGGCGATGAAAAAGTTGAAAATATTCAAAAGGAGTTGTCACAGCTTCAAGTAAAGATTCTTGCCCAGAATGAAAAAAACAGGCAGCTGCTGAAAAATCAGCTTAGCCAGATTAAGAGCCAGATTGCCAGCTTTAGAAATCCTTATAAAAATATAAAGAGCGTATATTCTTCAAAAGTTGCGAACGCTTCCATGATAGAAATAAATGTCTGACATGGAAGAAGATTTTGAAATCGCAATTATCGCCGCGTACTCAACAGATTCTCAAGGCAGAATGGTTATCGGGTCGCGCGGAAAACTTCCCTGGAACATCCGGCAAGAATTAGAACACTTTAAAAATCAGACAACGGGAAATGCCTGCCTATTTGGAAGAAAAACTTTTGAATCCATAGGCAAGGCTCTTCCAAACAGGCTAAACATTGTTCTTTCTTCAAGCTTAAAAATAAAAACTAAAGATGTGATTACGGTCCGTTCGTTTGAAGAAGCAATTTTCTGTGCAAAAAAATCTGGCTTTAAGAAACTGTTTATTTGCGGAGGGGAAGGCGTTTATAAAAGCGCGCTTGAAAAAAATATATGCAGACGCCTAATTCTTTCTGAAATAAAAAGCAAAGGCGCATCTTACTGCGGAGACAGTTTTTTTCCTAAATTTTCAAACAGATGGAAACTAATCTCTGAAGAACAGTACGATGATTTTTGCGTAAAAATTTTTGAATGAACGATTTTTTGCCTACACTTCCCCGCACAAACCACCACAGACGCAGGTCATTCTTTAGGAGACACGGTTCTTCTATCGGTCAACTAAACGGCATATCAAGATGAATTACGGCATTGTAACTTTTATTGAACTCTTTTACTTTTTTTGAAAGCTCTTTTTGCAGTTCCAAGGGAGTTAATTTGCAGCCGAAAGGCTTTACCGCATCAAAAATTACATTTGTATGAGTTTTTCCAGGAACCATCCGAACATCGTGAACGGTAAGCTCTGGATTAATTTCTTTTGAAACTCTTGCAAGATATTCTTTTAGCTCTGCAATTTTTTCGTTATTTAAATCCACAGGATCCATGTGAATTGTAGCATCGCATTTAAACTTTTTAGAAAGCTCTATTTCAATGCAGTCAACTTCATCGTGGATTGAAAAAATATCAAGATTTCCAGGAACTTCCACGTGAAGGCTGACCATAGTTCTGCCAGGTCCGTAATCGTGAACTACAAGGTCGTGAATTCCGTGTACCATTGAATGTGCCATAACGGTTTTTTCAATTTCGGCAACAAATTCAGGATTGGCTTTTTTGCCTAGCAACGGATCAACTGTTTCTTTTACAGAGTCAATTCCGCCTTTTATTATAAACAAAGCCACAAGGATTCCTGCGATTCCGTCCAAAGGAAGTTTTAGCTGGGGGAACAGTTTTGTTGCTATAATAACTAAAAGAACGGCTGAAGTTGAAACACAGTCATTCAAACTGTCTTTTGAAGTTGCATCCATTGCGGCAGATTCGATTTTTTTTGCAATTCTTCTATTATATAGAAACATATAAAACTTAATCAAAATGGAAACGCACAGAGCGGCAATGGTAAACGCAGAAGAATCTAAATCTACAGGATTAAAAATTGCGCTTATGCTAGATTTTAAAAGTTCAAGACCTACAAACAAAATAAGAAATGAAACTATAAGCCCCGAAATATATTCCATTCTTCCGTGTCCAAAAGGATGTTCGTCATCAGGATTTTTTACGCTTAATCTAAACCCTACTATGGTAACAATGCTCGCCGCCGCATCCGAAAGATTGTTAAAAGCATCGGCGATAACGGAAACTGATTTTGAAAGCAAGCCGGCAAAAAGTTTTGAAGCGAAAAGCAAAAAGTTAAAAACAATTCCAACTATTCCGCTTAAAACTCCATAAGATTCCCTGACCTTAGGATTTTTTACATCGTCCCGGTTCTTAATAAATATTGCAGCAAGCAAACTAAACATAAATAAACCTTATAATCCTTTTTCTATAGAATAAACTTTTGCTTCCAAAACATCTTCAATTTCATTTGGAATAAAAGCAAGGAAATCATAACCTGTTTTTTCTTCTATAAAATCAACGCTAGTAAGGTATTGCTCCCAGCCTCCGTTTTTGCCTATTCCTTGCGCGTTCGGCATCCAAAGCGAAATAACAGTTGTATCCGTTGTAACGCGGCTCAAATCGTTTTCGCCTTCATCCATAACAACGACAATTTTCCAGCAGTATTCAGGAACTGTTATTTCGTGCCCAGTTCCTTTGCCCACAAGGACGATTGAATCGAACTTGCCCATTGCGCTTTGACCGCCTTTTCCGTAAGGACCTGCAACGACGTAAAGCTCTTTGCCTTTTTCTACAACGAGGCTTCTCTCATAAGCTTCAAAGTCTTTCCAGACAACACGGTTGCAGTCTGGAGCTTGAGGAATCATGTTTGTCATATAAAAAGTAGCGCTGTTATCCGTTTGAGAAGAAGTCCTGTCTGCAGAAGGACAGACGTGCCCACGGTCAAAGCCGTATTTTGTGTATTGATAGTCAGCTTTTACAACCGCATAAAATTCAGAGGGGAGCTCTTCATCCGGACGAAAATCGTTTGAACGGTCCGCATCTCCTATATCTGAAAGTCCTAAATGCCACATTACCCAGTTTGGATTGCAAGTCAAACTGTTATACGAAAGCGCATACTGTTTTTTTTCCATAAGATAGTTATCTACATAAGAAACATCGGCAGCGGCTCCTGATGGATTTCCAAAATAAAGATGGCTGTTCTCTGGATAGTTTCCTTTTACATCTGGGGCGGAAGCTTTTGCATTCGCAGCAACATTTTTTGTCTGCGCAGGCTTTTTTTCTGTAGATTTATTTGCATTCTTTTCAGCAGAAGCAACTGTTTCAGTTTCAGATTTTTCTTCCGTGTTAAAAACTGAATCGATTGTGTTTGAAACAAAGGTAAAAGTTTTTTCCTTTAGAACTGAAAAATCTGCAGGGCGTGCAAAATACAAATAGGTTGCATAACCTGCAAAAACAAGCAAAGCTACTAAAATAGAAATCCACGTTACAGAAGATTTTTTCTTTTTTGAATTCGTTTTTGATTTAGTTTTAGTTTTCGCGCTATTTTTTTTATTTACAGCCATAAAATACTCCAATGATAAAGTGAGAAATTGCAGTTGATAAGCAGCCAAAATTTCGATTCTTTATGAATTGTGAAAGACCCGAAGCTTGGACTAACTTATTATAGCAAAAAGAATATGATTAGGCGAATGCAACAATAAAAAAGGTCTAAAAAAAAATAAAAAAAAATTACGTTTCTATTGACAGAAGCATAAAGAAGATATATATTACTATCCATAGAAACAAAAACAAGCGCAGAACTGCTGCGTTGCAAACATTATTAATGTCTTTCACAGGAGGAACATTTATGGATACAAAGAAAATCCCTTACAAAATCTACTTGAACGAAGAAGAGATGCCGCAGCAGTGGTACAATATGCGCGCCGACATGAAGAACAAGCCCGCGCCGCTTTTGAATCCGGGAACGCTAAAGCCATGCACGGCGGAAGAGCTTGAGCACGTTTTCTGCAAGGAACTTGTAAAGCAGGAATTGAACGAAACTGACCGCTACATTCCGATTCCGCAGGAAATTTTGGACTTCTACAAGATGTACCGTCCTTCTCCGCTCACAAGGGCTTACTGCCTTGAAAAGAAGCTTGGAACACCGGCAAAAATCTACTACAAGTTTGAGGGAAACAACACTTCAGGAAGCCACAAGCTGAACTCGGCAATCGCCCAGGCATTCTACGCAAAGGAGCAGGGGCTCAAGGGCGTTACAACGGAAACAGGCGCCGGCCAGTGGGGAACTGCGATGTCCATGGCGTGCGCATATCTTGGCTTGGACTGCCGTGTTTATCAGGTGCGCTGCTCCTACGAACAGAAGCCCCAGCGCCGCGAGGTAATCAGAACTTACGGAGGTCATGCGATTCCTTCCCCAAGCATGGAAACTGAAATCGGAAAAAAGCTGAACGCCGAATATCCGGGCTGCACAGGCTCTTTGGGCTGCGCGATTTCGGAAGCGGTTGAATACGCCACAAAGCATGACGGCTACAGATACGTTCTGGGTTCGGTATTGAGCCAGGTTCTGCTCCACCAGTCGATAATCGGAATGGAAGCGAAGGCTGCCATGGACAAGTTTGGAATCAAGCCGGATGTTATCATCGGATGCGCAGGCGGCGGCTCGAACCTGGGCGGACTTATAAGCCCGTTCATGGGAGAAAAATTGCGCGGCGAAAAGGACTACCAGTTCATCGCGGTTGAGCCTGCATCATGCCCAAGCCTTACGCGAGGAGTGTTCGCCTACGACTTCTGCGACACAGGCGAGGTCTGCCCTATGCAGAAGATGTACACGCTCGGCTCGCAGTTCATGCCAAGCGCAAACCATGCTGGTGGACTTCGCTACCACGGAATGAGCGCAATCGTAAGCCAGCTCTACCACGACGGCTACATCGAGGCACGAAGCGTTGAGCAGACAGAGGTTTTCAAGGCGGCTGAGCTTTTCTGCCGGTCGGAAGGAACTCTGCCAGCCCCTGAATCAAGCCACGCAATCAAGGTCGCAATCGACGAAGCCCTCAAATGCAAGGAAACTGGCGAAGAAAAGACAATTCTTTTCGGACTTACAGGAACAGGCTACTTCGACATGAAAGCCTACGAAGCGTTCAACAACGGCACGATGAGCGACTATATTCCGACCGACGAGGAAATCAAAAAGTCAATTGACTTGATTCCGCGCTTTCCGGGAAACGACAGCTTCTAATAATCTAAAAGTGATTCATTAAAATCCAAAGGGTTTCCAGTCCAAAGCTGGGAACCTTTTTTTATCACAGTAATTTCATCGCACAAAGTTTTTGCTTCTTCTATATCGTGAGTAACAAAGACTGCGCAAAAACCTTTTTCAGCCTGCATTTTTTTTATGTCAAAGGCGAGTTTTTTTTTCATAGGCAAATCTAAAGACGAAAAAGGCTCGTCAAAAAGCACAACTTTTGGACTCGTTATAAGAGTTCGTGCAAGGCTAACTCGTTGAGCCTGACCTCCGCTTAAAGTTTGCGGATAGCGGTCGCAAAAATCCTGCATTTCAAAAACAGATAAAAAATCCTTAGCCTTTTCAAGCGCGTCTTTTTTTGAAAAAACAACTCTTTTTCCATCGTGCCAGTTCCCGAATCTTAAGCCGTAAGCGACATTTTGAGCGACAGTCAAATGCGGAAACAGCGCCGCCTCTTGAAAGACCATTCCAATTTCTCGGCGAGCAGGCGGCAAGGAAGAAATATCTTTTCCATCGAGCAAGAGTTGAAAATCATTTGATGTGCATTTCCAAAGTCCGCTAATCAGTTTTAAAACTGTGGACTTTCCGCTGCCAGAACGGCCTGCAATTCCTAAAGTTTTTCCGAACTGAACGCTGGCGGTAAAACTGAGCGAAAAATCAAATGGAAAATCCCAAGTTTTATTTAAATTCCTTATTTCAAGACCATTCATATTCAAGCCCCCGCAAAATTGTTCGCATAAAAAAAACTTTCAGCCTAGCCTTACACTGTTCTAGTTTTAGGCTTGCAAATCTTTAATCTTAAAGTTTCAGATGCGTTAGAAAATGCTGTAATGCCAATTATCAAAATAGAAAGAATTGTTCCACAGGCGCAAGCCTGGCCAAATCTGTAAGAACCTGCAAGCCTGTAAGTTTCCAGCGCAAGCGAAGTATATCTAGGAACAGCCAGCACCAAGGGAACAGTCGCATCGCCTGCGCTTAAAGCGAAACAAAAACAAAAGCTTCTTAAAATAGATTTTTTGCACATTGGAAGATGCAAAGTGTATATGCAAGAAAAACCTCCTGAAAGAATTCTTTCCGCATCTTCAATGATTAAAGGAATTTTTTGCATCTGCGCAGAAATTTGCTTAAATGCGTACGGAAAATACATAATTACTTGAATAACGACAATGTACAATGGCTTTCCAATAGGAAAGAGCCGTGTAAAAACAAAGCACAAAACAACAGAAGAAACTGAAAGCGGCAAAAGCATTAAAACTTTTGCAAAAATGCTGGCATCCATTTTTTGTTTATGCAAAAAAAATGAAGCAAAAAAAGCAATCACAGTTGAAAAAAAAGCTGCAAGACAGCCGTAAAAAACGGTATTTAAAAAAGCCTTTAAAAAAGTATTCTTGCCAAAAAGGAAAGCAAAATTTTTAAGCGTAAAACTATTATTTTTTGAGGCAAAGGCGCTAATTGCAATCATTGCGAATGGAAGTATAAAACAAACGCAGACAACCATCATAAGCGCGAAGAAACATAATCGTTCGGCAATTTTGCAATCTTTTAATTTTTTTTCTTCAGAAACAAAACTTACTTCTCGCAAAGATTTTCCTTTGTTTTCTATAAGAGAATGAACGAGCAAAAATAAAACTGCTATAAAGGTTTCCGCAACGGCGATAAAACCTGCAAGCCTAAAATTCTGGGCAACCTTAAAACTTTGATAAAGAGAGATTTCCAAAGTTGAACAGCCTACAGGTCCTAGCATAAGAACCACAAAAAAACTGAAGAAACACATTAAGAACACTAAGATGCAAGAAGAAACTATTGCTGGCAGAAGTTGAATCAACGTTATTGAAAAAAATATACGAAGCTCGCTTGCCCCTAAAAGCCTTGCCGCAAAAGCTTGGGTTTGAGGAATGTTCTTCCAAGAATCGTTTACAGTCTTCATTATGATAGGAAAATTATAAAAGCCTTGAACGAAAATTATTCCCCAAAAACCGTACAAAAAGGAGGCAGAACTATTAAATCCGAACAGACTTCTTATAATCCTATTAAAAATTCCGTTTACCCCGAAAGCGCCAACGTAACCTAAAACAGCAAGCAAGGCAGGAACACACAAAGGTATGGCAGAAAGCGAAAGAATAAATTTCTTTGCGAAAAACTTTCTGTTTGCTGTAAAAAAAGCCATTGGAAGTCCAATTAAAAAAGCAAGCAAGGTAGAATACAAAGCCGTCTTTACAGTAAACGAGCAAGTTCTTAGGAAATAAATCCAATTCATCTTGAAAATTTTATTTTTTAGTTACTGTAAAAAATCTGCAATTTTTTCAAGATTTTCCGCAACCTTTTCTTCTGGAACAGAAAGCGTTTTAGTAGCCTTTGGCGCGATTGAATAACTTGCGGGCAATTCCACTGTATTATTTACAGGGTACATCCATTGCGTTAAAGGCAGCGTGCTTTGAGCTTCCTTGCTTATAAGAAAATCCATAAACATTTGGGCGCCTTTTAAGTTAGGCGCGTT
Organism: uncultured Treponema sp.; assembly: GCA_934667505.1. Lineage (GTDB taxonomy): Bacteria > Spirochaetota > Spirochaetia > Treponematales > Treponemataceae > Treponema_D. Next base: position 89,935 of record CAKULY010000005.1, read on the forward strand.
TTTTGCAATGCCGGCCATTTCTATCTGCTTTACATGGCCTTCTTCAAAAATCAAGGCTTTATAGCGGTCTGTATTTTCATATTCCAAATGATAAGCGGGACTTGTTGTATAACTGATTACAAGAGGAGCCTCTCCCTTTGTAAAAAGACCGTATCCGCTTGACCAGCCAGGAGCAAAAGTCAAAATAGATGGCTTTAAGTTTTTCCAGTAGTTTTGAACATCATCGCCAAAAATTGCAATTGTCCAGGTAAGAAAACCAAGCCCCGGAGTTGAAGTTCTAGGATCCATTAGAATCAGTTTTTTTGCATATTGCGGGTCGGTTAAATCTTTTAGGCTAGCAGGAGCTTTCAAGTCAGATTCTGTGTCGTAAACTATTGCAAAGTAGCTCCAATCATAGGGAATTAAACGGTATGAGTCATCTATCAGCAGGGAAGAATCAATTTCTTCTATATTTTTAGGCTTATAAGCAGTAAAAATATCTTTCTTCAAGGCAGATTTATAAAAATTGTTATCAATGCCTAGATAAATGTCCGCAACAGGATTTTTCTTTTCCGCCACTGCCCTTGAGACAATTTGTGTTACATCTTCGGAATCTATAAGAGTTAGCTTTTGACCGGTTTTTTCTTCAAAAAGCTTTGAAAGTTCAGGGCCAGGTCCCCAGTCGCTTACAAAAGAACTGTACGCGTAAACAATAACTTCTTTTTGCCTTGCAGCATTTTTTTCAGAAGATTTTGCTTTACAAGAAAAAACTGTAAAGCCCAAAATAGAACATAATGTTAAAGTGGAAATGAATACTTTTTTCATCTTCCTACCTCCGCCAGCATTATCTGGATCAGGTTGAAACTACATCTGTAGTTTTGGGTATATTCTCAGAAGGCAAAAGCCTCCACCCCCGAATGATGGATTTATATTACATTTTTTTTTAGCAGGATTCAATATTATGACAGAAAAATGTTTATAGGAATCAGGAGGGGAAAGCCTTCCCCTCGCTCCCAAGTCCTCGCTATGCTGCGGTCTTGTCCGCTACCCCTTCGTCAAAAAAATAGCGAAAAATTTTCAAATTGTTTTTTAGAAAATTACTTTTTCTGCAGCTCGCCAAGAGGAATCATTTTGTTTTGAGAATTATCAAATGTTTCAACGCTTGAAATTACAGATGTTAAAGGCAAGTATTTTGAACCGCAAGCTTTAGCCCAGTTTTTATAATTGTGAAAAAAACGCACCCAGAGAATTTCCAATTTCTTCATTTTCAAAAAACTCTACTTTCAGATTCTATTGTAAAAAATCACAATTCCACATAAAATTAATTCATGAGCGAAAATAATGAAAACGATAACAAAACTGTATACATTCTTGATTCTTACGGCTTAATCTTTAGATGCTATTTTGCCTTTATAAATCGACCGCTTACAAACGCAAACGGCAAAAACATAAGCGCATTGTTCGGCTTTTTTAGAAATTTTCACTACATATTAAAACACTACAACCCAAAATACATTTTTGCCGCAATGGATTCAAAAACAAAAACGTTCAGGCACGAGCTTTACGAACAGTACAAGGCAACTCGCAACAAAACACCAGAAGACCTGCACGCTCAAATCCCATGGATAGAAGACATTCTTTGCGCCTTGGGAATTCCTGTCCTTCGCTGCGATGGCTACGAAGCCGACGATGTGATTGCAACTGTCGCTTCAAAATGTACACAACAAGGGCGACAATGCCGTATTCTTTCTGGCGACAAAGACCTTATGCAGCTTGTAAACGAAACAACAATGATTTTAAAACCGGAATCCGCTGGCTGGAAACTTACTGGAACAGAAGGAGTAAAGGCAGAATGGGGCGTTGAACCTTCTCAAATTCTTGATTTGCTTTCTCTTTTTGGAGATTCCGCAGACAACATTCCTGGAGTAAGCGGAATCGGAGTAAAAACGGCTTCAAAACTCCTTTTAGAATACAAAAATCTTGACGGAATTTACAACAACATTGAAAACATAAAAGGCGCAATGCAAAAAAAATTGATAGACGGAAAAGAAAGTGCATATTTTTCACAAAAACTTGTAAAGCTGTGCACAGAAGTTCCCTGTTCTCAGATTGACGAAGCGCTAAACGCGCCTGAATACAGTTTCAATTACGCCGACGCGGCAGAAAAATTGATTTCTTACGGAGCAATGCAAGTTTCCAAGCAATATGCCGAGCTTGCTATTGAAAACGGCCAAAAGATAGAAACAAATTTTTCAGAAAAAAACATTTCTGCAACATCTGCCACGAACCAAGAATCTTCTAAAAACGAAAACAGCGTTCAAATCCAAGAACCTGTGCAAAATCACGGAAACTACAAAGCAATTGTAAACGCGAATGAACTTCATTCTTTTATAGAAAAAGCGATTTCAGCAAAAAAAGTCGCATTTGATTGCGAAACAACTTCGTTAGACACAATAAATGGAAAGATGGTCGGATTCAGTTTGTGCTACGAAAAAGGCAATGCCGTTTATGTTCCGCTTTCACAAGAAGTTTCTCTCTTTGAAGACGAAAATATTACCCTTCCGCAAGCAATATGCGAGATTTCCGCCCTTTTTGAAACTCCAGAGCTTACTTTAATTTTCCACAATGCAAAATTCGACTACAAAACGCTTCGTTCTTCGGGGCTAATTTTCAAAAACGGAAAACCAGAATGCAAAATTGCAGACACGATGATTGCACAGTGGCTTTTAAGCCCCGAACACAATGGCAAAAATTCCTACGGATTAGAATACCTTGCCGAAACAAAACTTCACTTAAAAGGAATTGAATTCGATTCCCTTGTAAAAAAAGGTCAGACCTTTTCAGACGTTTCCTTAGAAAAAGCCGTAGATTACGCAGCCGAAGATGCAGACTTTACATTCCAGCTTTGGCAAAAATTGGAATTGGAACTTGAACAAAACAAACTAACTGACCTTTTTACAGATGTGGAAATGAAGCTTGTTCCAATTCTTGCAGAAATGGAACTCACAGGAATTCATTTAGACAGCGAAGTCCTTGAAGAATACAACAAAGAGCTCACATACGGAATTGAAAAGGCAGAAAAAGACATCTACCTTGAAGCAGGAGAAGTTTTCAACATTGCAAGTCCAAAGCAACTTCAAGCAGTTCTTTTTGAAAAAAGAGGATTAAAGCCTGGCAAGAAAACAAAGACCGGCTATTCAACAGACACAAGCGTTCTGGAAGAACTTGCACATCAAGATTCGTTGCCAAAAATGATTTTGGAATACCGCGAATTGTCAAAATTGCAGTCTACTTATGTGGAAACTTTGCCAGCCATGACTGACAAAGAAGGCAGAATCCACACAAACTTTATTCAAACTGGAACCGCAACAGGAAGACTTTCGTGCCGAGATCCAAATTTGCAAAACATTCCCGTAAAAAATGAAGCCGGCAGAAGAATCAGAAGCGCATTCACCGCTCCAAAAGGAAAAATTCTAATTTCTGCCGATTACGCTCAAATTGAACTTGTAGTTTTGGCGCATCTTTCCAAAGACAAAAATATGCGCAACGCTTTTATAAACGGAAACGACGTTCACAAAGCAACGGCCGCATTAATCTTTGGCGTTCCAGAAGAACAAGTTACGCCGCAAATGCGCCGCACGGCAAAAACTATAAATTTCGGCGTAATTTACGGAATGAGCGCGTTTAGACTAGCAAACGACTTGGAAATTCCAAGAACACAGGCAGCTCAGTTTATACAAAACTACTTTGAAACTTATTCTTCAATAAACGATTTTATAAAAAACACGATTCAATTCGCAGAACAAAACGGTTATGTAGAAACAATATTCGGCAGAAAAAGACCAATAACAAACATAAACAGCCGCAATAAACTTGAAAAAGCTGGAGCAGAACGAATAGCCGTAAACACGCCAGTCCAGGGGAGCGCCGCCGACATTGTAAAAAAAGCGATGATTGACGTAGAAGAAGCTCTTTTCAAAAAAGCAAACGGAGCAAAACTTCTGCTTCAAGTTCACGACGAACTTATTCTTGAATGTCCAGACGAAGAACAAACAATTGAAGAAACAATCAAAATCCTTCGTGAAAAAATGGAAAACGCCGTAAAACTTTCAGTTCCTTTGAGAGTTTCAATTGAATTCGGCAAAAACTGGGGAGAATTTCATTGATAATCTGCGTTACAGGTCCAATGGCTGCTGGAAAAAATTACGTTTGCTCTCAGTTTGAAGAAAAAGGCTGGATTTCTCTCGATGCCGACAAGCTTGCGCACAAGGCGATAGACAAAAACGAAGAGCAAATTTTAACGGCATTTTCAAAAGAAGCGAGCCAATCTAAGATAGACTTAAAAAAAGCGGACGGCAAATTAAACCGCAAAGCGCTAGGAAAACTTGTCTTTAGTTCCCCCAAATTATTGGCACGGCAAGAATCCATAATCTACCCCACTATAATAGAAGAAACTAAAACTTTTATACAAACACACAGGGATTCTGACATCATTTTAAACGCAACAGTTCTTTACAAAACTCCAGAATTGCTTTCAATGTGCGAAAAAATCATATTTGTAACAGCGCCAATTCTTACACGGCTTTTTAGAGCCTTAAAACGAGACAAACTTTCTGCAATGGAAATTTTAAAAAGATTTCACGCTCAAAAAAACTTGCTTTCAAAATACGAAGATGTTGGAATCCCAATCGAAATCTACAAAAACTACTAATTCGACGATATTTTTTCTAAACTCTTTTTATTAAAATCCGATATTCAGTATAAGGGGTCGGGAATATCCGGCAAGGAAACAGGATATGGAACAAAAAAGAACATTATGGATTATCGCAGCCGTAGGAGTTTTTCTTCTTGTAGTTCTTGGAGCTGCAGTTATACTTTACTCGCCAACATTACGAGGCCAGCAAGATGTGGCAAACGCAAGTTCTTCGTATTCGGACAAAACAACTTCTTCTAATGGCTGGATTTCACTTGCGCCAACTTCAGCGCAGATAGACGAAGAAAAACCGCAAGATTATTCAGAAAGCGCAGAAGAGCCTAACGGTGCTGAAAATTCTTACTCGGATGAAAATTCAAAAAATGTTGAAGATATGACAATTTATGCAAACAATGCGACAATTTACAGCAATTCAACAGAAAACAAAGAAACTCAACCAGCTCCAGTAACAAACATTTACAACACAACTACAATAGATTTGAATCCTTCTGCAAAGACAGCTTCTACAGAAAAAAAAGCAAAACCTGCGGAACTGGCAAAAGAAGCGGAAAAAACTTTTGCAAAAGAAAACAGCCCTGCTGCAGCAAGAAATTCAGTTTCTAAAAAAGATATAAAAGAGCCTTCAAAAAAGATTGAAAACAGTGTTGCAAAAGCAACAGACAAGAGCCAAAAAGCACAGGCAAATGCTTCGAAAAAAGAACAAAAAACTGTTTTTTGGATTCAAGTAACAGCTCTTACAAGCAGAAAAAGCGCTGACGAAGCTCGCGAAATACTTGAAAAGAATCAAATCGCGGCAGATGTTTTTACATACAAAAACAACAAAAACAAGCTTTTCTACCGCGTTCGTGTAGGTCCTTACACAACAAAGAGCGAAGCTGAATACTGGCGTTCAAAAATTTCTGCAATTGAAAACTTTAAAAACAGCGAGGCTTACGTAACAAGCACCAGCGTTGAAAGTTTGTAGACTAAAAAAAAGTTCCTAAAAATGCACATTTCATGCGTTTAAATATGTATGAAAAAGTGCATTTTTTATTTATCCCTAGCAATAACATCCTTTGTTTTTTGCAAAAAATCCTATATATACGCGGACTCTAAACCTTTGCTGTTTGAAAAACTTTTGCTTTCGGTTGGGGCAGACGCAAATTTTAAAACACAAAACTTTCAAGAATCAAAGTACGCCTTTTCCCTTCAAAATTTTTCTTTAATCTTTAAGGACATTTCGCTTCAAGCTAGCTGGAAATCTGAATCCACAGAAATTAGCGAAATCCCAAAAATGAAAAATCCTGTCTGGCTTGCAGACTTATCTTTTAAAGAAAGAAATATTCCCGTATCATTTAAGATTGGAACCTTATCTTTTTCCGGCAGTCTTAAAGAATTAAAAAATCCAGCGTTTTCTTCTTCGGCGATTCAGTTTTCAAAGATTTCTAAAACAAATGCAAGCTTAAATGTAAAAAAAGCATCGCCTTCAAATCCAGAACCTTTAGGATTTGAAATGCAATTCGCGCAAGTCTTTCCTATTGCAATTCAAAAACTCCAGATTAATGCCGCCGTAAATGCAAACGATTTTTTTGCCGCTTCAATGCTCACTAATTTTAAACTCAACAAAAAGGGCAGTTTATGCGTTTCAGATACAGTTGCAAGATATTCTGCGCAAAACACATCTTCCAGCTACTTTAGCCAAACAAGATTTTTTGCAAACTCTAATTTTTGGGCAAACAATTTGCAAATCTTGCTTACGGTTCCTAAAAACAAATTAAAACTTTCCGCAAGTTTTTTTCAAAGTCCTTATAGAATTTTAGACTTTACGACTAAATTTGAGCACAACTTTTTTCTTCCTTTGTTTTCACTAAACTATGCCTGTTTTTATGCAAGCTCTAAAGACATTTTTACAAGTTCTGCAAACCATCTTAAAAATCTTTTTCAGTTTAAAATAAACCCGCAGGCAGTTTTTGTAAATTTCTCAAAAACTTCGCTTCTAACGGCTGGAATCATTTTTTTAAGCGAAGAAAAAATTCAATCTGACTATTCAACACCTCTACTATTAAAACAGGGCATATATTTTCAACTAAAAAAAGAAAGCTGCATTCAAAAACTTTCCTTTTCAATAGAAAACTTTTTATTATCTCCATCATTAAAAGATTTATTATTGGAACAAAGTATTTTTCCGCCTTTAAAATCTTTAGAAAAATCTTCATACAAGCTTGCTTATTCAAAACAAATGAAAAATCACCTTTCAGCTTCTTTAGCGTTAAAATTTTCATACACTCCAAGTGAAAGCGAGCTTTCCTCTAAATTTTCAAATTCCATAAAACTGCCGGGAAACGCAAGCGCAAGGCTAAAAGCAAGTTTTGAATCAACCTTAAAAGAAAATCTTTTAAAAAAAGCGATTGTTTTAGTCGGCTTTTCAGCAAAGTCAAACAGCAAATTTGTAAAGGTCAACTATTCTGCAAACATAAAGTTTTATCTTGAATAAACAAACGCAATTCAGTAAAATAGTAAAACTATTTTGTAATTTTTTTTAAAGAGGTAACAATATGGCTATGGATATTTCCAAAATGAGAAATATCGGTATCAGTGCCCACATTGACTCAGGTAAAACAACTTTGTCTGAACGTATCTTGTTCTACTGTAACAAGATCCACCAAATCCACGAAGTACGTGGCAAAGATGGTGTCGGTGCTGTTATGGATTCAATGGACTTGGAACGAGAACGCGGTATTACTATTCAGTCAGCCGCAACACAGGTTCAGTGGAAAGATTACACAATCAACTTGATTGATACTCCGGGTCACGTTGACTTCACTGTAGAAGTAGAACGTTCACTCCGTGTTCTTGACGGTGCTATTCTTGTACTTTGCGCAGTTGCCGGTGTTCAGTCTCAGTCAATTACTGTAGACCGCCAGCTCAAACGCTATCACGTTCCACGACTCGCATTTGTAAACAAATGTGACAGACAGGGTGCAAATCCTCTGCGCGTTCGCATGCAGCTGCGCGAAAAACTTGGTCTTAACGCATACATGATGGAACTTCCAATTGGTCTTGAAGACAAACTCGAAGGTGTTGTAGACCTTATTTCAATGAAAGCCATTTATTTTGAAGGCGATTCAGGAACAGAGCTTCGCTATGCTGAAATTCCTGCGCACATGAAAGATGACGCTGAAAAATACCGCGAGGAGCTCCTTGACGCAGCTTCGATGTTTGATGATTCCCTTATGGAAGACATCATGGAAAAAGGCTACGATGGCGTTGACGAAGCTAAAATCATTGCAGCAATCCGAAAAGGAACTATCGCAGAACAGTTCGTTGGTGTATTCTGCGGTTCTGCGCACATGAACAAAGGTATTCAGCCTTTGCTTGACGGTGTTGCACGCTATCTTCCAGCTCCTAACGAAGTTGAAAACGTTGCTCTTGATTTGGACAACAACGAAGCTGAAGTAAAGCTTGAATCTGTAGAAAACAAACCTTGTGTAGCGCTCGCATTTAAGCTTGACGACGGACAGTACGGACAGCTTACATATACTCGCGTATATCAGGGAAAAATCAAAAAAGGTGAAGAACTTTACAACACACGTTCTAAGAAACGCTTCAAGGTTGGACGACTTGTTCGTATGAACGCCGCTGCTATGGAAGACATCAGTGAAGGCGGACCTGGCGACATCGTTGCATTGTTCGGTGTAGACTGCGCTTCTGGCGATACATTCACAAACGGCGGTGTAAACTACTCAATGGCTTCAATGTACGTTCCAGAACCTGTAATTTCTCTTTCAATCACACCAAAGGACAAACAGGCTGCAATGCAGATGTCTAAGGCTTTGAACCGCTTTACAAAAGAAGACCCTACATTCCAGGTTTACACAGATCCAGAATCTAATGAAACAATTATCAAAGGAATGGGTGAGCTTCACCTTGCTGTATACGTAGAACGAATGAAGCGCGAATACAACTGCGAAGTTGTTACAGGCGCTCCACAAGTTGCTTACCGTGAATCAATTACTTCACGCGGAGACTTCAACTATACTCACAAAAAGCAGACTGGTGGTTCTGGTCAGTACGGTCGCGTTGCAGGATTTATGGAACCAGATGCCGAAAAGGACTACGAATTCATAGATTCTATCAAAGGTGGCGCAATTCCTAACGAATACATTCCATCTTGTGACAAAGGTTTCCAAAGAGCAATGAAAGAAGGTTCTTTGATTGGAGCTCCTATTGTTGGTGTAAAAATTACAATCAATGATGGTCAGTACCACCCAGTAGACTCTAACGACAACGCATTCCAGACTGCTGCAATTGGAGCTTTCCGAGAAGGCTATGCAAAGGCAAAACCTGTAATCCTTGAACCTATAATGAAAGTTCAAATTTCTGCTCCAAACGAATTCCAAGGAAACGTATTTGGTCTTATAAACCAGAGACGTGGAATTATCGGAGAAACAACAGAAGAAAACAACACATCTGTTGTAAACGCAGAAGTTCCTCTTTCTGAAATGTTCGGATTTTCAACAATTCTTCGCTCTTCAACACAGGGAAAAGGTGAATTCACAATGGAATTCCTTAAGTACGGAAAAGTTCCTAATGCTGTTGCAGAAGAACTTATCAAAAAGCACGAAGAAGCTAAAAAAGCAGGAAATAAATAAGTAAAGTCTTAAAAATCAATTGGACTTTTCTGCAAAGTGGGCTTATTATTAAATAAGCCCACTTTTGTTTTAACGGAGGATCATTATGATAAAACAGGATTTAATTTCGAGCAGCCCAGTTCGCTTATTTGATAATGCGACTGATGGTGGTCTAAAAGCTGGACAAATGGGGTTGATTACCTCAAAAAAAGGATTGGGAAAAACATCAATTCTTGTACAATTTGGTATTGATGCCCTTATCCAAGACAAACATCTCGTTCACATTTCTTTCGATCAGCACTCTTCTAATGTAATTGCTTGGTACGACAGCATTCTTGCAGAAATTTGCAAAAAAAGAAATATCGGTGAAAATTCGGAACTAAATAATTCTATTGTAAGAAACAGAATTATTTTGAATTTCAATCAGGAAACATTCTCTCTTCCTAAAATTGTAAGTACTCTTAAAGCTCTAAAAGACGGAGGAATAACAGTAGGAGCTATAGTAATAGACGGCGCTGATATGTCAAAAATAAGTTTTGACGATGTAAAATCTGTTGCTGACTATGTAAAATCTGAAAAAATGACAGCCTGGTTCAGTGAAACAAACGAAAGCGCAAAACTTTCTGAAACATTGAACAAAGACATTTTGCCGCTTTTTGATACAGTTGCGCACATTGCATCCACAGGCTCTGCGCTTGCGCTTTCTGTTCTAAAATCAAATGGAAAAGAGGTTTCAGATACAAATATCAGTCTGGATACAAAAACTCTTCTTATGACTAAATAATAGGCGGAACGAATTATCTAAAAGGTCAAAAGTCAAGTTAAAAAAAAATGGGGATGTCACGTAAGTATCTTTTAGAACTTATTGACATCCCTTTCAATTTATTAAAAACTATTCTTTCCAAGGCATAAGGATTGATTTTAAAGAACGGGTAGGAGTTGCTTCAATGTCGTCTGCAAGAATTTCATTCCAAGGAATCTTTCTTCTTGAGCGGCTATTTTTCGGCTCACCTTTTTTGTCAAGCTCTTCTATATAGTCGTACTTTTTTAAAAGCAACCTAAACGCATTAACCCTTGCAAGCGTAATTCCTGCCATTCCGGGAGCAACGCCAAGCATAATCACTGAAATAATAAATAAAAACAGGTTGTAAAAACTAACTACCAAAGAAACCCGAATATTGTCAAAAAATAAAACGAAGCATTTTTTTAGAGCCTTTGAAAAAGGATTATGCAGCATCGCCCTTATAGCAGGATACCAAGCGATTGCCTGAAAAATTGTAAAGGCAACCCAGCACCAGACGGACGCTGCCAGCATACCGGCAAAGCTGATTCCTGTTGAACCAGGAAACAAAAAGAAAATTATTCCAAAAGCAGTAAAAAATCCCCAGCAAACCAGAACGGCTGTATAGCACAGAGCGTCTAATACACAACTTTTTAAACGCTTGAAAAATTCTTTAAGTTCCATAAGCTCGCCATCTGCAATCTGACGGCAATTTTCTGCCCAGGCTAGACTAAACAAGCTGTATACTGCGACAAAGACTATAGAAACGGCAATCCAAACAGAAAGATAGTCTCTAAGAAAGTACATAACTGTTCCGCCAGCTAGCAGAACAACATCTAAAATAAGGTTTGGAATTATGATAAACATAACATTATCCCAACCGTCGTATCCATTTTTCTTAAAAAAGAATCCTAACATAAGCATATAATATCAATTTTTTTTTTTTTATGATACACTGCTAACAGATTTTTTATAAGAGGCAAAATAGATATGAAAAAAATTATTAGCTCTATAATTTCACTGGGAATTCTTATCCTAGCGTCTTGCAGTTCAAAAAATATAAAATCAAACACAATAGCGGTTTTTGCGCCAGGAATTCTTGCCGACAGTCCTATTTACGAAATGCTCGCAAATGGCGCAAAAGAAGCAGTTGATGAATACAACGCTCTTCCAACCACAACAGAGCCTAAATGTATTGAAATCATTGAAGCTGGCACAAACCAGGCTGAATGGGGAGCGAAACTTACCGCCTTATGCGCAGAAGGCAAATATGAAGTAATTATCACTTCTAATCCTTCTATGCCTGAACTTGCAGAACCACTTGCAAAAAATTTTCCAAATCAGAAATTTATAATCCTCGATGCAAAAAGCGAAGGAAACAAAAATATTGCAACCGTTTGCTACAATCAGCATGAACAAGGATTTTTAACAGGCTACATCGCAGGACTTATGACAAAAACGAAAAAAATAGGCTTGATTGCAGCGCAAGAGTACCCTGTAATGAACAACACTATTCTTCCAGCCTACATTGAAGGCGCAAAAACGGTTGATACCGGCATTACAATAGATTTTAGAATCGTAGGAAACTGGTACAGCGCCGCAAAAGGGGAAGAGCTTGCAGATGCAATGAGCAAAAACCTGGTTGACATAATTCTTCCAATTTGCGGAGGCGCCGCTCAAGGAGTTGTTTCCAGCGCAAAAGCGAATGGCACAATGCTTGCGTGGTTCGATAGCAATGAATTTTCAAGAGCTCCTGACAATGTTATTGCGTGCACAGTTATAAATCAAAAGCTTATGGCAAAACAGCTGACTATTCAATTTCTTGAAGGAAAAACTGAATGGGGAACGGCAAAGATGGTTGGTCTAAAGGAAGGTTTTATAGAATTTTTGCAAGATGACCCTATTTACAAAAAGAATGTTCCTGAATCAATTCAAAAAAAGATGGAAAACATTATAAATCAACTTAAAACAGGCACTTTAGTTTTGGAATAAATAGGATAATTCAAAAGAAAGTAAAAAAATGGAACTTTTACTTAAAAATATAAAAAAAATATATCCATTAAAGACCGTTCTTAAAGACGTGAATATGGATTTTATTTCAGGCAAAGTTTATGCTTTATTAGGAGAAAACGGGGCTGGCAAATCCACGCTTGCGGATATAATTTGCGGCGCAAAGCAGTATTCCGCTGGAAAAATTCTTATAAATGGAAAAGAAGTTTTTTTTAAGAATCAAAAAGAAAGCTTAAAACACGGAATAGTCTGCGTAAAGCAACGACCTTTGCTTGCAGAAGAATTGTCGATAAAGGAAAATATTCTTTTAAGAACGGATTTTCCAATCCTTTTTCATTCAAACAAAAAAATAGAAGCAAAAATCAACGAAATTTGCAAAACTTGGAACATAAAACTAAATTTAAATGCGAAAATTTGGCAATGCAGCGGGGCTATCCGTTTTTACACATCATTTATTTCGGCAATAATTCTAAATCCAAGTTTTTTAATTCTTGACGAGCCGGCTGCTCTTCTTTCAAAGGAAGAAAGAAATGAACTTTTTAAAAATCTTAAAAAATTCGTTTTAGAAAATCCTGGAAAAACTGTTTTAATGATTACGCACAATCTTGCGGACGCAAAAACTTATGCAGATAAAATTATTTTTATGCAAGAAGGTCAGATTGTAAGCAAAACGAGCGCAAATCACGAAACAACGCCTGCAATTTCTGAAAAAAAAGTTGAAGAAAAACCGGATTTTATAGAGTTCAAGAACATAAATGCGCATCCGGAAAACCGCCCCGCTCTTTTTAATGTGAACATAAAAGCGGAATACGGAAGCATTACTTTAATTCAAGGGCAAAAAGGCAGCGGAATTGTTACCTTGGAAAATATTATTACAGGAATGGAAACGCAGGAATGTAGCGGAACATTTTGCGTACACAAAAAAGGAAAGACATTTTCTACTAAAATAGACTCTTCACATTTTTCAACAAAAGTCCTGCGCTTTAAGCAAAAAACAGCAATAATCAGTTCTGACAGAAATTACAGGGCATCTAATCCTAATTTAAGTGTAAAACAGCTTCTTTGCGCAATGTACAACGGAAAAGACTGCGACAAATACGCTCAAAAATTAATAGATAAGGCAGGAATCAACATAACCGTAAACGAATCTGTTTCTAATCTTTCGGGCGGAATGTTGCAGCAATTGATTTTGCACAGAGAATTAGATTCCAAGCCGGAATTTTTTATAATGTGCGAACCGCTTCAAGGGCTAGATTCAAAAGCTGCCCCTCAAATGTGCAGTATGATAAAGGAATATGCTCAAAAGGGAAATGTTGTAATAATTCTAACAGTTTCGGATTTTCCAAAAGAACTGTGCAACAAAGTTTACTTTTTGCAAGGAGGTCTTTGCTATGAATCTTAAAAAAGGTCTGAAAACTCTGCTGTTTTCTTCTGCAACGGTTATTATAGGTTCTGTTATAAGCGCAATTTTTGCAACTTTAATGGCAAAAAAAACTAGTATAACGCCTGTTTCTTTTTTTACAGGCGTATTTTCCTCGAAATATTATATAGGAGCAATCTTAAACACAGCTCTTCTTTTAACGGTTTCTGGTCTTGGCGCAGGGGCATCCTTGATAAACGGAGAATTTAATCTTGGAGGAGAAGGTCAAATCTACGCAGGCGGCTTTGTTTGCGCGATTGTGGCTTGTTCGATGAAAAATTGCATTACTTTTTTTGCCGTAGCAACAGCTGCAATCTGCGCAATGGGAATTTCAGCCTTGATAGCCTTGTTCTCTGCACTTTTAAAGTATTACAAAAACACAAGCATTCTTTTAACTTCATTTCTTATTTCCAGCGCGATAATTCCAGTAATAAATTCTTTGATTGCAGGACCTTTCAAAAATTCAGGAAATCTTTTAGCAACGGAATTTATTCCTCAGAGCATGAGAATTGCACAAATCATGCCGCCTTCCCCGTTGAACGCGGCTATTATTCTAGTTCCTATGCTATGCGCTTGCAGCTGGTACATAATAAATAAAACTGCCTTTGGAAGAAAAATCGTAATAAACGGAATTGCCCCAGAGTTTGGAAAATACTGCGGCTACAATCAAAAAGCAATGCTGTTTTCTTCCATGGCTATATCAGGAGCATTGCACGGACTAACCGGATTTCTTGCGGTGTTTGGAACATACTTCACCTGCCATTCAGGATTTTACGCTGGCATGGGCTGGAACGCGCTGACAACGGCACTTACAGCATCCTCAAATCCTATTGCAATAATACCAAGCGCGCTCACACTTTCATGGATTTTTACGAGCGCAGACAAAGTCACACTGACAGGAAACTTTGGATTCAACTTCAGCGCGCTAGTTCAAGGAATCATGCTTTTTTGTATTTCAATTAAAAGGTTAAAAAAATGATTGCCAACATAATTCAAAACATTATTCCACTGTATCTTATTTCTGTAGGCGCTCTTTTTAGTGAATATGCAGGTCAAATGGCTCTTTTTTTGGACTCTGCAATAAACGCTTCCGCCTTTACTTTTTTTGCAGTAACAGAACTTTCCTCAAATGCAATCTTGGGAATTTTTGCGGCTCTAACAATTTGCACAATTTTTATAGGACTTTTTGCGTTCGCTTGCGAAAAATTAAAAGCGAATCCATTTATAGCGGGACTTGCCGCTGGTCTTTTTACAGAAGGACTTATAACTTTTGTTTCTGTAAAACTTTTTGGAACAAGAGGCGTTCTTACTTCTGAATTATTCAATTTTTCAAGAGCAAAAGCGACTTTAATATATTGCGCTGTTTTTTTAATAATTTGTTTAGCCTTGTCGATATTTTTAAAATGCACAAAGCAAGGTCTTTGCTTTAGAATCACTGGCACTAACCCTGACGTTCTAGAATCAAAGGGGATTTCTTCTTCCTTTTACCGAATAAATGCCTGGATGATAAGCGCATTCTGTGCAAGCTGTGCAGGCTGCGCTTATGCCGCACGAATTTCAAGCTTTGTTCCAAATATTTCAAGCGGACGCGGCTGGCTAGCCTTAGTAATAGTCTTTCTTGGCAAAAAAGATTTAATAAAAATGATTCCTGCCGTTTTGATTTTTAGCACAACTGAATACCTTGCTTCAAATGTTCAAAATGTAATTCCGTCCATTCCAAATGCAGTCTTAATAATTCTACCCTATTTAGCCGCGCTGCTGCTAATAATCTTTCAACCTAAAAGAAAATCAATAAAAAAATAAAAAATCTTCAATTTCCCCTGCTTTTGGCTTGACAAGGTCGGGGGGGGGGGACGGTACACTGAATCCACTGGAGAGTGCTTGAACTAGCAAAAAAATCTATAAGCACTTTCAGGGGGATTTATTATGAAACTACTAAAAAAAACAACACTTTTAGTGGCAGCCGCGCTTACACTTGGATTCATTTCTTGTAAGCAAGATTCAGGTTCGACTTCTTCTAACGAACTTCCGGGAACAATTGGTGGAAAAGGCAACAAAAACGACACCTTTTATGGAAAGACATTCTATGACAAGGCTGACAAAAACAGCGCATACACTTGCTATGAATTTTCAGAAGAAGGAACTGTTACTGTAAAAGCAAAAATGAGTTCGGAAGATTTTACACCTGTGACAGAATTAAAGTATTCTATCAGCGATGATGGCGAAAATGTTTATATGAAAGTTTTAAAAGCACCAACCCCAGAGGCAGACCCAAGACTACTATCTGAAGAAGAGTTTATTACATATGCTAAACAAATGTTAGCAAGTCAACTTAAAAAACTTCGTGAAGAGAAACCTGCAGCTATAGATTCAGTTTGCTATGGATTAGACATTCCAAAAACTTCTTCTGATAATGAAATTATTGAAGCTCAAATAAATAACTACAAAAAAACATTTTCATCAACATATACTTTTACGCTAAAAACAGCAGATTCCCCAAAAGGCACTTTAACAGAAGTTATAACTTGGAAAAATGAACTTTCAAAATTCATGACAATGAGCGGCTCTTATGATAGTGAAAGCGATGAAGATTATGATTTTTATTTATCTACTGCAATGGACGGATTAATTGGTTGTTATGAAACATCTAAAGGAGATTCTATTAATATTGCCTATTCTAAAACTAAAAACAAATTCATCAATACTAAAGACGGCTCTGAAATACCTTACACAATAAGCGACGACGGAACAAAGATTACAATCACTGCAGACGACAAAGAAATGGTTGCAGTCTACAATCCTCAAGTAATTGAATTGTTTGAAGCAGCTGAATAAAAACAAAACGTGGCAAATGCCGAGTTTTTGGAGGCAAGATAAAAACTGCCAAAAATACAGTCAGTTTTTATCTTTAAAAGGGGATGTCTAATAAGTTCTAAATGTCATTGTCGTACTTGATACAACAATCTCTAAATGATTGCAATATAT
>CAKULY010000006.1 GCA_934667505.1 uncultured Treponema sp.
AGCGATACAAGGGCACTGTTTTGCAGGTGCTGTAAAGCGTGCGTTCGGATGAGCGAATTCTTCACCCTTAGGAGATTTGTCTTTTGGAAGAGCATCGCGTACGTTGCCTTTCCAGTCAACAAGCTTGCCCTTTGCAGGGTAACCGATTCCTTCCCACCAAACGTCTCCGTCTTCTGTAAGAGCACAGTTTGTGAAGATTGTGTTCTTTGAAGCAGCTTCAAGAGCATTTTTGTTAGATTCAGCAGATGTTCCCGGAGCAACACCGAAGAATCCTGCTTCTGGGTTGATAGCGTAAAGACGACCGTCTTTTCCGAATTTCATCCAGGCAATGTCATCGCCGACTGTTTCAACTTTCCAGCCAGGGATTGTAGGAATAAGCATTGCAAGGTTTGTTTTTCCGCAGGCAGAAGGGAATGCGCCAGTAACGTATTTTACTTCTCCTTCAGGATTTGTAAGCTTAAGGATAAGCATGTGTTCAGCAAGCCAGCCTTCTTCGCGTGCAATTACAGTTGCAATGCGGAGAGCGAAACATTTCTTTCCAAGAAGAGCGTTTCCACCGTATCCAGAACCATAAGACCAGATAAGGCGTTCTTCTGGGAACTGGCTGATGTATTTGTGTTCAACATCTGCACAAGGCCAAACACCGTTGTCTTTTTCGCCGTTGTTGAGCGGTTTACCAACTGAGTGAAGACATGGAACAAAGTCGTCTCCAAGGTAAGCCCAGACTTTTTCTCCGGCACGAGTCATGATGTCCATGTTGAGAACTACGTATTCAGAGTCTGTAAGTTCAATTCCGTATTTTGCGATTGGTGAGCCGAGCGGTCCCATGCAGAATGGAATTACATACATTGTTCTTCCGTGCATACAGCCTTTGTAAAGACCTTTCATTGTGGCTTTAAGTTCAGCTGGTGCAATCCAGTGGTTTGTAGGACCAGCATCTTCTTCTTTTACAGAAGAAATAAATGTACGCGATTCAACACGTGCAACATCACTTGGAAGCGAACGGAACAAGAAAGAATTCTCTTTCTTTGCGAGTTTTGTAGCCAAGCCGGCATCAACGCATTTCTGCATAAGACGGTCGTATTCAGCTTTAGAACCATCGCATACAACTACATTGTCAGGTTCACACATCTTAACACATTCTTCAATCCAATTTTTTATCTTGGAATTTTTAATTTCATCAACTGTCATTTATAACTCCTATAAAAACTTCATTGTGAAATCTGGGTTTCCCCAAAAAATCATTTGCCTTTAAATATACTATCTTTTTAGTTTAAGTTCAATTAAAAAGAAAATAACTGTTTGATAGTTTTTATTTTGAAAAAATATTTAGCCCGAACTTCGAGTTTTTTATAAATTGTGAAAAAAACGCTCTCAACGAATTTATTCTTTTTCTAAAAACTCGAAGTTCGGGCTATTTACGTTTTTTTATAAAACTGATTTTAGTCTGAACGCATAAAAAATAAAAATCCTAAAAGAAAAATAAAAGAAAAAAATTCACAAATCTGACTAATTTCTGTATAATAGAAATATGTATTCAAGAAAAACAAAGATTGTATGTTCGATTGGACCTGCTTGCGATAACGATGAAACTATAAAGAAAATGATTCTTGCAGGCATGAATATTGCTCGCTTTAATTTTAGTCATGGAACTTATGAATGGCATAAGCAAGCTATGGAGCGTGTAAAAAGAGTTGCTAGCGCTTTAAGAATTCCTGTGGCAATTCTTCTTGATACAAAAGGCCCGGAAATCCGCACAGGAATTGTTGAAAATGACGGGAAAATATCTATAAATACTGGTGACAAGGTTGAACTTGTTGCTGATGACAGTTTTTGTACTGCGGCAACGGCTGAAACTCCTTGCCACATAAGCATATCTTGGAAAGATGCTCCTGAAAAAATGAAGCCTGGAATCCGCGTTTTAATTGCCGACGGTCTTATTGAAATTGATGTTGTTGAAATTCAAGGCAAGAAAATAATCTGCGAGGCGAAGAATTCTGGTTCTTTTGGAAGCAAAAAAAATGTA
Source organism: uncultured Treponema sp. (assembly GCA_934667505.1). GTDB lineage: Bacteria > Spirochaetota > Spirochaetia > Treponematales > Treponemataceae > Treponema_D. Next base: position 2,027 of record CAKULY010000006.1, read on the forward strand.
AATCTGATTGGACTTCACGCCGGACTTCCGATAATGTCTGAAAAAGACAAGGAAGACTTGCGTTTTGGTGCTACGCAGGATATTGATTTTGTTGCGGCAAGTTTTGTTAGTTTTCCAGAAGAAGTTGTCCAAATAAAAACCTTCTTGAAAGAAGTCGGAGCGAACGCCCGCGTTATCGCAAAAATCGAAAACGAAGAAGGACTCAATAATATAGAAGAAATTGTTAAAGAAGCGGACGGAATTATGATTGCGCGTGGAGATTTGGGCGTTCAGATTCCGCCGGAGCGGATTCCATTGGCGCAAAAAGCGATTATCCGCGTTTGTCGTGCTGCTGGAAAACCCGTTATTACGGCGACTCAAATGCTCGATTCAATGATTGTAAATCCTCGACCTACGCGCGCTGAGCTTACAGATGTTTCCAACGCAGTTTTTGACGGAACTGATGCGGTTATGCTAAGCGGAGAGACTGCCGGCGGAAAATATCCTGTAGAATCTGTAAAAGCAATGGTTTTAATAACTAGAACTACAGAACAAAGCCAGGAATATCTTTTTCAGATGCGGAAGTTCGATTCTGAATATAAGCCTGGCATTGAAGTCGGCCACATGGTTGCCCATAGCGCATACAAACTTGCAAGAAATATTAATGTAAAGGCGATTCTTGTTCCAACTCTTCACGGGAATACTGCTCGCATTATTGGCAGCTACCGTCCAGAACAAGTGGTTCTTGCAGTAACGCCGGATAAAAAAGTTGCTCAGCAGCTTATGATTCAATGGGGTGTTCTGCCAGTCTTATGCCAAGTTGCAGATGATTCTGAAATGATGATTCAAAGCGCAATCACTCAATGTGTGCGTTGCGGGGCTGTAAAGCAGGGCGATAAAGTTTTGATGTGCGCGGGAATTCCTATTTCAAGTCCGATGATGATAAATACCATAAAAGTTCTAGTTGTAGGAAACATTCTTGCTCGTGGAACTGTTTTTGGTTTTGCTGATAAGGAAAATCCAAGGACTTCTGGAAGAATTGTTCACGAAAACGATTTGAACGAAATCCGCAATCAAGTCAGGCTGAATAGCAAGGCGATTTTAGTCTGCTGGCGAATAACTGAAGACTTGGTTCCTGCGCTGCGCGTAGTTAATGGCGTTATTTCAGAATCTGGCAGCGATATTCCTGTGGAGCAATTAGCACTTTTAAATCCTGACTTGGTTTGGATTCAGAACGTCAGGGATGCCTTGAAAATTCTTGAAAACGATCTTTCCGTTACAATGGACGGAGAACAAGGACTTGTTTACGAAGGCATAATCTAATGAAAATGGTTCTTTTGGGAACAGGTACAAGCCACGGAATTCCTTGTATCGCTTGCAATTGCCGTGTTTGCACTTCAGAAGATTCTCGCGATAAACGTTTTAGATGCAGCTCTTATGTAACGAATCAAAACAGCAATGGAACGGTTAGTCATCTGCAGATTGATACTGGCCCTGAGTTTAGATTGCAGTGCATAAAATATGGAATAAAAGCTATAGATGCCGTGCTTTTGACTCATTCCCATGCGGATCACTTGCATGGCTTGGACGATATTCGTATTTTTAGCCACACTTTTGGAAGCGACAAAATTGAAGAATTGAAAAATAGACCTGAAAATGCAGCTTTTTCTACAGAGATGTTGGAATCTGCTTTGAACGGAAAAGGAATTTGCCTCTACGCAAATAATCAAACTATAAAAGATGTAAAAAATCGTTTCGACTATATTTTTAAAGAAAATACGCAAATTGGCGGCGGAAAACCAAAATTGACTATGGTTGACTGCGCTGAAATTGAAAAAAATCCGCCAAAAGAGTTTGGAGACTTGACGGTTACCCCGATTCCTTTGAAACACGGCGAACTGGATGACACTGGCTGGCTTATTTCTTGCAAGAATAAAGATGATGGAAAAGTTCATTCTATTGCATATCTTACAGATACTAATTTTATTCCTGAAGAAAGCATTCAAATTTTAAAAGATAAAGGCGGCGTTATTGAACACTGCGTTATTGACGGACTTAGAGTAAAACCTCATTCAACGCATTTTGGTTTTAGGCAAGCGATGGATGTTGCAGAGCAAATAAAGCCTGTCCACACCTGGTTTATTCATATTTGCCATTTGATGAGCCATGTAGAAATTCAAGAATATGCAAAAGAGCAGCTTGCGGATTATCCGAATCTTAGTGAAATTGTAAAAAAAGGAGGTTCTGTTGGACCTGCTTTTGATGGATTGATTTTAGAAGCGTAAAGCTTTGTTCGCTTTATTTAAAAATCAGGTAAATGAAAAATGCATAAAAAAAGGCTGATGTAGAAAATAGATTTCCAAAATCAGCCCTTCTTAAACAAGTAGAATAAACTATTTTGTTTCTGCTGTCTTTGGAACGCGAACTTTCTTAACAAGGAAGTCGCTGCGGAAGCAACGAGTGCATACTTTTATTGTTCTTACTTCGCCGTTACCAAGGTCAGCTTTGACAGTCATCAAATTAGGACGCCAAGTGCGTTTTGTATGATTGAAAGACTTTGAAACTTTGTTTCCGTGCATTACGCCTTTGCCACAAATATCACATTCTCTAGACATATCTATACCTACCTTAATTAATTTCTAAATAAGTTCTAAAAATATATCTTTTTGTTTTGATTGTGTCAAGGTGTTTATGCGTGTTTATGCGTGTTGTATTCTACATTTTTTAAATTCAAAACAGCAATAAAAAAATCCCCCGCGGCAAGAATTTTGATTTTTGCGGTGGGGGAAAATAAGCCAAACTTGAATTTTATTTTTTTAGTTCAGGAATCAAAAAGTTAGCATCCTCATTATTTATCTGTTTATATTCTTCTGGAAGATATTCTCCGTATTTGTACTCCTTATAACCCAACCAGTTGCTACCATTAACAACAAATTTATAGCCATACCACATTCCTGCAATGTTATATTCAGAACTTGAAAATGTGAACTTGTATGTTTCATCTTCATTTTTTGTCATTCTGGTATCTTTAGAGTTTCCTTTCCAATTATTAAGGTTGCAAGCAGGAACAACAAAACTTATTTCATCTGCTGACAGATTAAAATCTTCTGGAACAAAAGTAAATTCCAAATATTCCATGGACTCTCCAGACTCTACTGTTTCAGACCAATATTTATATGGAAGTTCTTTGTAATGTGCATAAACGGTCATTTTACCAGTTGCATATTCGACTAATTGTCCACCATCAGGTTCAGTATACCAACCACAAAAGAACTTTTCTCCATTTGAAATTGAATCAGACCAAGGAATCCAATAACCACCATAAATAGAATTTTCATTAGACCAAGAACCATCATTATATGAACCTCCATTCAAATCATACGTAATATTATATAAAGGAAGTTCTTTCCAATGGGCATACAATGTTGTACTTTCAGAAGGAATTTCTGTAATAAGATTTCCATTTTCTTTAGCATCGAACCAACCTAAAAAATCATATCCATATAAATCAATAGAATCGTAATAGCTAACTAAAAGAGTTCCCACCAAGGCATTCTCTATAGAATATGAAGAATTATAGCTCTTACCTTTAGTATCATATAAATAAGCTGTACATCCATCTGGAGAATTAAAATTAAGCGTAATATCTACATATTTTGGTTTGCAGTAAACTTGAACAGATTTTGCCTTCGCCTTAAAATAATTATCAGTTTCATCTCCACTCAAAAGCTGATATTTTCCGCGATTTGAACACCAATAGGCCACATCATCTTTAATTTCTTTAAATGTATCTTCATATTCAATATCATCGCTTGCAATCAGCTCTGTTACCAGATTTTGCAATCTTGTGATTTCAGTCTGGCTTCCATCAACAAAATCGGATGATTCACTCAACGCAAGAAGATAATCCACGTACTTCTGCTTAAATTCTGGAACGGAAAGGAGTTTTTCTATCAGCGGAGCCTCATGAACGCCTTCGCCCCAGTCAAGAGGATTTTTTGTGGCTGTGTCGGTAAAACAGTTTGTTCCCAGGATGTTGTCGTAATCGTATGGAATAAAATATGATTTGCCATTTTTGTCAAAATAGAAGTAATAGTTGTTGTGATTTCGCCAGTAGTCGTCGTCCATTCCTAAAAGAACATTGCAGGCGTAAGTTTTTATGAACAAGTCCACGTCCATCTTGCTTTCGTAAAACTGCTTTATCTTTTCTTCTGAATCAAGACTGTTCAATTCTTCTATAAAATCGATAAAATTGTTTCGGGCATCGCTTAGCTCATCCTTGTTTGTTTTTAGGTCGTAGTCGTAACGAAGGCTTTTTGACTCATCAAGGTAGATTTCTTCCACGCCAAAAGAGCGGTAGCCGTCGTAATCTGTTGCCATAGAAGGACCATTGCTAGACTGCCAGCAGCATTTCCAAAGGTCGCCTTTGTTGTCGGAAAAGTTTCCGCCGCCTAAAGTTCCAGTTGTCTGCAAAGTTTCTGAGCGTTCCTTTAAGAACTGCTTGTTGATTTCTTCAATCATTGCGTAAACGCCGTAGTTCAACGTTTTTTCAGTGCCGTCACTTTCCTTAATGTTGATAAAAAGATGAGCATAGCCTGCGCGTGGAGCTGTCCATATTCCGTTTTTGCGGAAATAGTTGTAGCCAAAAACTTCGCGCACGTAAGTCGGGTCTTCCTTAAAGCGTTTAAGGTTCAAGCCTTTCATGCAGCCAGCAAGTTTTCTCTCTTCGCCTGAATCGTCGAGCCATTCTTCAAAGTCGAGCTTAAAATGCGCCTGATAATATTGCTCGCCAAGTTGCGGTCGGCGGCGGCTTGTGTTTCCACGCAGTCGCATTCCAATATCGCTGATTTGCCAAGTGTTGTTGCCTTTTTTCATCTCAAAGTCGGCATGAACGCAGTCTTCGTTTTTAGGATTTTTGTCATAGTTTGCGCAGAGTTCATCCCATTGCTCGCGGCTGATTGTAAGAGTTATTTCTGCAACTGAATCTGTTCCAAAAATGTAGTTCAGGCTTTCTGTGCGGCTGCCTAGCGCCGGTCCTACATTTTCCGCAATCGTTATTTTTTCTGATTTTACGCCGTCGCTTTCGTTTCCGCTTGTGTCTACCGTTTTTACTGTAAATATATAGGAACGTCCAGATTTTACGCTGATTGAATATTTTTTAGTTTCCGGGCTTACAAAGACTGTATTTTTTGCCATTGCTTCTGTCAAAACAGAGCGGGAAGTGTCAATTGTGCCAGATTTCAGTTTTTCTTCTTCATAAGAAATAAAATAGCCAAAGACATCTTCTGACTTAGAAACCTTCCATTTTAATGTTGCAACCAAATCTTCAAGTTCGACATTGAATTCTGTAACATCTTCCGGCGGTGTTGTGTCGCCCGAATCTTCTGATGCTTTTTGTGCAGTTTTTATTTTAATTTCAGTTTTTTCTGATGTTTCCTGTTGATCTGAATCAAGACTTGTAAAGGTGAACGTGTATTCTGTGTTTGCGTCTAAACCTGTTACGGTAAAAGTGTTTGTTTCTTTTTTGCAAATTTGTGGCGCTGCTAGATTGCTGGCTGGTGGCGTCATTGAAATTTTTACGCCGTAATAATTTTGCTCCGGGTTCTGCCATGCCAGAATAACTTTTTCATTTGTCGCCGCAGATTTTACATTTCTAACAGCTGAATAGGTTAAAGAGCCGCCCCCCCCCGACCTAGGATTGTCCGAATCGCTGTCTATTGCACAGCCAAAAATCATTATTCCAAACAGAATAAACGCAGTTGCCATAAATAGGCTTAAAACTTTCTTTTTCATAAAACCTCCGAAAGTATTTGTTGGGTTAAAAGTCGAGTTTTTTATAATTGCAAAAAAAACGCTTTCAGCGAATTTACACTTTGTTCAGACGGTTGTGCTCAAACTTTGTTTGAATTGGTTTGGGTTGCTATGCAACCTTAGTTGTTCTTATCGCACAAAATCTTCACAAATTGTAAATTCGCTTACGCTTTTGTTATTTTTCTAAAAACTCAACTTTTGACCTGTTAGCAAGAATTTAAGTCTATAGCACAATCTGCATTGTTTCAACTATTTATGCTTGTTTAGTATTAAAAGAGCCTTCTTCTAGTTCTTTTATTTGGTCGCGAAGCGCGGCTGCTTGCTCATATTCTAGGCGTTCGGCGCAGTCTTCCATTTCTTTTTTCAAGGCTTTTATCAGTTTTGCTCTTTGTTTTTTGTCAAAAAGGTTTGTGTTTTTCTTTAGAATTTCAATTTCTATTTCTGCATTTTCGGCTGCTTCTTTTTCCTGGTGTTCTAGAATGTCTTGAACTTTTTTCTGAATTGTCTGCGGAGTAATTCCGTGCTCTTTGTTGTACGCTTCTTGAATCTGGCGGCGGTGCTTTGTTTCGTCAATCGCTTCTTTCATGGCGTCGCTCATGCGGTCTGCATACATAACAACTTTTCCTTCCGCGTTGCGTGCGGCTCGTCCAATAATCTGGATGAGTGAAGTTGTTGAGCGCAAAAAACCGATTTTATCTGCGTCGAGCAGGGCAATGAACGAAACTTCTGGCAAGTCGATTCCTTCCCGCAAAAGATTAATTCCGATTAGGACGTCGGTTTCGCCAGAACGCAGCGATTTTAAAATTTCTACACGTTCAAAAGTGTCAATTTCGGAATGAATATACTTTACTTTTAGGTCAAGTTCTGTAAGGTAGTCTGTTAAGTCTTCTGCCATTTTTTTTGTTAGCGTAAGGACAAGGCTTCGTTCGTGTTTTGCAATGCGGTCTTTGATTTCTTTGTAAATGTCTTCCATTTGACCTTCGGTCGGTCTGACTTCTACAATTGGATCTAGAAGTCCTGTTGGACGAATGAGCTGCTCTACAACTTGAGTTGACTGTTTTATTTCTTCTTTGCGAGGCGTTGCCGTAACGTAAATCACCTGGTTCATTTTCTTTGAAAATTCTTCAAACTTTAATGGACGGTTATCAAGAGCGCTTGGCAGTCTAAATCCAAAGTCAATTAAGTTTTGTTTTCGGCTTCGGTCGCCTTCGTACATTGCGCCTATTTGGGGCACAGAAACGTGAGCTTCGTCTATCATGCACAAAAAGTCATCTGGAAAGTAGTGCAATAAAGTTGCTGGCGGCTGACCAGGCGCGCGTCCGCTGATTGGCCCTGAATAGTTTTCAATGCCTGTGCAGTAGCCCATTTCTTTCATCATTTCGATGTCGTAAGTGGTTCTTGTTTTTAAGCGTTCTGCTTCAAGCATTTTTCCTTGGCTTCTTAACTGTTCAACGCGGAAGTCTAGCTCTTCTTGGATTCTTTGGGTTGCATTAATCAAAATATCTTTAGGAACAACAAAGTGTTTTGCTGGGTAAAAAACGGTTTCGTCTAATTCTTCAACTGTTGCTCCTGTGATTGTGTTGAACCTTCGGATTCTTACAACTTCGTCCCAATCCAGTTCGATTCTGTAGGCTTCGTCGATTTCCATGTATGGTGGAAAAACTTCGATTATGTCTCCGCGAATTCTAAAATGACCTCTGTCTAAAACCATGTCATTTCGGCTGTATTGGAGGCTTGTTAAAGCTAAAGCAAACTTATGAATTTCTAGAGTTTGGCCTTTTTCGATGTGAATTCGCATTTCTTTGTACAAGTCTGGCATTCCCAAGCCGTAGATACAAGAAACTGTTGCCACCACAATAACATCGCGTCTTTCCATCAGGCTGTACGTTGCTGCAAGGCGAAGTTTGTCGATTTCTTCATTTACATCGCAGTCTTTTTCAATGTAAAGGTCGCGTGCTGGAACGTAGGCTTCTGGCTGATAGTAGTCGTAATACGAAACAAAATATTCGACCGCATTTTCAGGGAAGAATGACTTAAACTCTCTATACAATTGGGCGGAAAGTGTTTTGTTGTGGCTTATTATCAGGGTTGGGCGTTGGATTTTTTCTATGATTTTAGCCATCGTAAAGGTTTTTCCAGAGCCAGTTACGCCTTTTAAGGTTTGGTATTTGTCGCCCCTAAGAAAACCTTCGCTTAATTTTTCAATTGCCTGTTCCTGGTCGCCTGCCGGCTGAAATGGAGAAACAACTTTGAACTTTCTCATTTTAACTCCGGGTCTGCAAGGACTATAGAAACCGTTCTGTCCCTTTTGTTTCTGTGGAGTGTAAGCTGGATTGTATCTCCAGGTCGCTTGGCTTCGAGTGCTGAATAATAATCGGCGATTGTGTTTACTTGAATATTGTCGATTTTTGTAATTATATCTCCGCCAAGAAAGATTTTCGAATTGTAATATCGAACGGCTTGTGTTCCTTGAATAACGCCTGCTTTTTCGGCGTTGCCACCTTTTTTTGTTCTAGAAACAAGAAGTCCTTTTGAAATGTCAAGGTTTGCATAGTTTGCAATTAGATTTGTGAGTTGCACAAGTTCCAGTTCGAGCGTTCCTCTGCGGACTTTTCCGTAATTTATAAGGTCAGAAGCCACGCGAATTGCAGTTTCTGAAGGCACTGAAAATCCAATTCCAGCACTGCTTCCGCTAGAAGAATAAATCATTGTATTGATTCCGACCATTCTTCCTGCCGTATCAAGCAAAGGTCCTCCGCTGTTGCCAGGATTTATCGCTGTGTCAGTTTGAATCATGTTTCGTATTATTCGATTTGTGCTGGAATCTTTTATAGGACGACCGAGCGCGCTTACAATTCCTGTTGTCATAGTTCGTTCAAATCCAAATGGGTTTCCAATTGCAATAACTTTTTGACCTACGCAAAGTTTTGAAGAGTCTCCAAATGAAATTGTCTGCAAAACAGTTCCTTCTGGTGGGTCAAATTTTATTACGGCAAGGTCGCTGTCTGCATCTTGCCCAACAACTGTAGCTTCATACTGAGTTCCATCTGAAAGAGAAACGTAAATTCTTGAAGCGCCTTTGATTACGTGAACATTTGTTAAAACGTATCCTCTCTTGTCGATTATTGAACCAGAACCGCTTCCGCCGTCTTGAACTACAGGTTCCAAAAACCAGTTTACGCCAGTTATCTGGGTGTTTATGTTAACTACCGCAGGACTGCATTTTTTGTAGACATTGATATTTTGCAATTCTTCCTGTGTGTATGAATTTTCGGAAGAAAGGTTTACAGGCTTGTAATCGCTGTAATCAGTTTTTCCAAAATCTTCTGCAGCTGAAACAGCAGTCGAATTTTCTTCTTCAGAAGGATATTGAACTTTTGTGCTTGTTTGTTCTGTATCCTGTTTTTTTATTTTGCTTGATTTTATTCCATAAACAGTTGATGTAATTCCAACTGTCAGAGCCATTGTTATTACAACTGAAAAAATTACTTGTGAACGTGAATAAAGTTTCATATCTTTATATTAATGAAATTAAAAAAGGTATGCAACGCTGATATGTCCTTCAAGATTCATAGTGTTTTCTTCTATAAAATAGATGGCGGCAAGTCCTAGTGTAGTTCTTAAAGTTTTTTTAGAAGTTAAAAATGAAGTTTCAATTCCGGTTTCTGCGCTTTTTAGCCATTTTGAATTGGGTTTTAGCAAACTGTTCAAAGTTCCGAAAATATTGACAGAAGAGGTTTCCTTAGGCGTAAAAGCAAACGCTAGCGAATTTTTTAGAAGAACAGAATCTGAATAGGAATCTGTTCCCTTAGGACTAAAAATGCACTGCGATGTAAATCCTGAAAACGTATTTTTTGTTTGTATTCCAGCAAGAAGGGCGATTCCAAGTCCGTTCTCGTTGTTTGATGGCACATATATTTGATTTTTATCTTTTTTTGCCAATCCAGAATATCTAAGACTTGCCCCCAGGCATAGGCTTGCTTTTTCAGAAAGAGAAAGCGCTACGGTTGATTTTGCTGCGACTGAAAACGCAGTTGCTAAAGATTCCGCTCCTGTTTCAAAACCGAACGTTCCAGAAAGTTCTAATAAAGGTATTATGGCAATGCAGATTTCCGCTCTGGTCTGATTTTTTGAATAATAATTTTGCAACGAAAGTGTTTGCGCTGTAAAAAGAGATAAAATCATTGTAGCTTTTGGAACGCTTTGCGCGGTAGGAATGTTTGCAATTCCTGTTCCAGAAGTCGTAATTTGGTTTAGAGGATATACAGGCAAATAATTAAAATCAGAATCTTTTGATTCTGATAAATCCTGCGAAAATCCTGCAAAAAGAGAAATAAAAAAAACAGAAATAAAAATATAAGTTTTTTTCATATTTAGATTATATTGCATAAACTATTGTTCTTCAAATAGAAGTTTGTTTTCTAAAAAACTAAAATAGTTTTCCGTCCCAAATATGATGTGGTCTAATAGCTGAATTCCAATAATCATCGAAGCTTTTATTAAAATTTTTGTTGTTTGAATATCTTCTTCAGAAGGAGTGCAATTTCCCGAAGGATGATTGTGGCAAACGATTATTGAATTTGCGTTTTCTTTTAATGCTTCCGAAAATATTTCTCGCGGATGAATAATCGCTCTGTCAACAGTTCCTATTGCAGCGACCCGTATTTGGATAATTTCATGGCTTCCGTTTAGCGTTATACATAAAAAATGTTCTTTTGGCTGAATCGAATAGTTTCTAATAAAAGGAATCAAATCGGAAGGGCTTTTTATAACGGCATTTTTATGGCAGAAACGTCTGCGCCCAAGTTCAAGTCCTGCAAGGACTGCAAGCGATTTGCTTATGCCTATTCCTTTTATTTCGGTAAGTTTTTGAGGCAAGTCTTCTTGAGAAACCGAATCTAAAATCTCCACGATTTTTTCAGAAAGTTTTGCAACAGGAATATTTCTTGTTCCTGAACCAAGTATCATCATAACAAGTTCTTCATCTGTAGGATATGAAAGACCATGTTTTATTGTAAGTTCTCGTATTTCCGGTTTGTAATTTTTGTACTGTTTCACATATATTATATAGTTCAAGCTATGGCAGAATCGGCATTTTTTTTACACTTTTGAGCAAGTCACAGTATCGAGTTTTTTTTATAAGTGCCGAAAATAATAAGACAAAACTATTTTAGGGGATTTTATGAAAAAAACGACTTTACATTTTGTACTTTTTGCTTTTGTTTTTAGTTTTTTATTTTTTTCTTGTGTTTCTGTACCGCAAAAAAGAATTGAGGCATCAAGAGAGCTAAAAGGAAAACCTGTTTTTTCTTCAGATGAGCTTGTTTATTGTTTTATGCAAAAAAATCCCAATGCAGATAAATCTTTGGTTCAAAGGCTTGCAAAATTCTATATAGAAGAGGCTGGCGTAGAGGGGATAAATTCTGATGTGGCTTTTGCGCAGATGTGTCTTGAAACAGGTTACTTAAAATTCGGAAATTTAGTCGTTCCAGAAATGCACAATTATTGTGGGCTAGGGGCAATTGATGCCCAGCATCCAGGTGAATGGTTTGAGACAGAGCAGATTGGAGTCCGAGCCCATATTCAACATCTTCAGGCGTACGCTACAAACGAAAACGAAAAATTAAATCTTCCGCTAGTTGATCCGCGCTATAATTGGGTCCATAAGGCTAAGTTTGCAAAAGATATTTATGCTCTTGCAGGAGTTTGGGCTACCGATAAACTTTATGGCAAAAAAATAGACGCAATACTTTTGTTCATGGAACAGTCGGTTGCGTCTAAATATAAAAACAGATAGCCCGAGCTTCGAGTTTTTTATAAATTGTGAAAAAAACGCTCTCAACGAATTTACAATTTGTTACCGATGGTTGTGCTCGCACTTCGTTTGGGTTGATTTGGGGGATGTCTAATAAGTTCTAAATGTCATTGTCGTACTTGATACAACAATCTCTAAATGATTGCAATATATGCATTTAGATTTTCGGGTCAAGCCCGAAAATGACAGAAAAGATACTTTTGGGACATCCCCTTAACTGGTCTTATCGCACAAAATCTTCACAAATTATAAATTCGTTTACGCTTTTATTCTCTTTATAAAAACTCGAAGTTTTGGCTAGATAACTAATGTTAGCCTATTTTCGTTCCTACAAAATCCTGGTCGTTCAGGATTGCGCGGATGTTTTCAATGTTTTTCCCGCCGGCGCAAATAACGGTCATTCCACATTCGTCTGCCTTTTTTGAAGCAATCGGATCGAACGGGCAGTTTTTGCCAGGAACCCAGCTGTCGCCGACCATTTTGCGGAAATCAGCCCAGCTGATGCTGTCAATAGGTTTTGCATCAGGATTCTTTCTTGGATCATCAGTGTAAACTTTTTCGATATTTGAAAGATTTACAACTGTTTTTGCGCCGTGCTGTTCTGCAAGAAGAACCGCATCATTGTCTGTAGAAAATCCTGGATGCCAACCAGCGGCAAGAAGAACTCTTCCTTTGAAATCTATTGGTTCTGTAGGATTATAGACTACGTCATTTTGGCAAAGCTCTCCGAAGCAAGCTTTTACGAGCTGGGCATTAAGCCTTGTTGCCATAATTCCAATCCAGTCGGCAGCATCGCTTGCGGAGTTTGTGTTTACGCATTTAGAAACTTCAGAATATGCGTTTTGATAAATGCGAGCAGGTGCTCCGCCGCCAACAACAAGAATTAGTTTTCGGCTTGCGTCCTCTTCAAGCCATTCTTTTACAAGATTAATAAATTTTCCTAAAAATTCTGTGTCAGGTTTTTCTGGAACTACGATTGAGCCACCTACGGAAAGAACTTTTGTCATACTAATATACTCCTATGATTATTGGATCAGCCCAATATGAACTGTATTTTATTTTTTCACCGGAAGCTTCTTCCCAGATTGACTGTAAAGAATAACTTCTAGGTCTTTGTACCGACTTATTGTTCGGGGCAGTAGGTTTTATTTCGTTCCAGCCTCTGCTAAACAAAATGTGCTGCGAATCTAAATTGCCAAAATAGTAGATTTCTGGTTCAATTCCCTTTTGCCAAGAGTGATATTCAAGTCCTGCTCCTAAAGCCGGGTCCACAGGAATCCATCCAAATCCTGGTAAGTAAAATTCGCTCCACCAATGGTTTAGAGCTTTCAAATCAGAGCCTACAATAATTCCACTGTCTGGCAATGCAGAAATTCCGCAAGAGCGGAGCAAGGCTGTGTAAATAATTGCAAAATCATAGGCATCGCCTTTTTTGGTTCTTATTAAATCAACCGGACTTATATTGCCCTTTCTTACATCTTTTAGAACAACAAATTCTTTTACCATATAATTGTAAATTAAAGCTGCGATATTATAAACATTTTTTTCATCTTTTATGATTTTTTTTGCAAGGTCGATAACGGTTTTGTCGTTTGAAGGAACGCAGTTATCTGGTTGCGTAGTTTTTAATTTGAGCATAGAACTGCTTTCGGCCTTTGGATTAAGCCTTGCTACAGAAACATTTGTTCTAGTTTCATAGACAGTTACGGCGTAGTTTTGAATAAAACGTCTTTTTCCAAAAGAGTTTTTTGCGCCTTGCATTTGGTGAATTACTGTATTCTGAAAATCTGCGATTACAGGCTCAGGAGAATATTCTGTCAATTGAACAGACGGCTGGCTAGAGGACAGCACAGGACGAGGACATCTTAGAATAATAGAAGAGTCTTTGTCGCCAGAGGCTTCTTCTACGTCAACTGAAACTTGAACTACATACGTTTTTGGCGAAATATAGCTTTTCTTGCCAGCCTTTGTGTCTATGTTTAAATTTCTTGCAGGAGAAGAGCCTTTTGAAGTTTTAATAAAAATATTTCCAGAAGAAGCTCCGTCTGGAACTCTGACTCTAATTTCGTTGTCGCTCCAGTATTCGTAGTCAAAGTCTGATTCGCTTGCTTCGATGAACGAAAAATCCTCGCCGCTGTTTAATTTTCTTGTAGATTCGTCAACGTTCGCGTTCTTTTCGCGGTTAACGGAAAAGAATATTTGCGAACGGTCTCTGGCCGTGCCAAAATTGTTTCCAGAAATTGTAAGCAATGTTCCTGTATAAACTTTTGAAGGGGAAATCACTGTTATTACAGGAATTAGGTCTATCGGATTTGTAGAAACTGCAATAGGAGCTGCAATCTTGTTCGCAAAAAAAGATGGTTTGGACTTGGCTTTTTTTGTTCCAACAAAAACGAGGCCTTCTTGAACGTTCGCAGGAAGAACAACTTTTATTTCAGTGTCTGTCCAAGAAATATAAGAGCTTGAAGTAAGCCTGCTTCCTCCGAATTCCACATAGCTGTCGCCTTTTTCTAGCCCAAAATATTTTCCTTTAATTACGACCAAATCTCCTGGAGATCCCACAGGAGGATTTAGCGATATTATTTCAGGTTTGTTAGCAATGCGCAAAGTAAAAGCGACAGAAAGTCCCACAGTAATAATTCCAATCGCTATCCAAATAAGTGTTCGAATTATTGGCGACTTTCTAAGAGTATAAATAGTTGAATTTGATTCGTTCACGGTAAAATCCCAGTATTTGAATTTACAGGAAGCCTGATTTGAACTTCGCTGTAATTTTGTTTGTCTAATCCAGGAACGGTCATTTCTATAGAAATTTTATTTATATTTCTAAAATTTGGACGGAAAACATCTCGCTCTGGAATAGTCATTCTACCATTATTCATAGAAACTGCAAATGGTTGAGATATATTTCCATTTATGACAACGTTTTCATTAACTACAGGTAAATCCTGCGTCATTGCAACTTCAGAAAAATTTACTGCCTGTGCAGAATTCGGCTGAATATTTAAAAGTTTTACAGGAACAATAACCAATGCTACGGCAGCCGCTGCGACTAGTGCGTATTTTGCAAATCCATAAACTTTTTGATTTTGAGGATTTGAAAATGCTGAAAGCATGAAATTTTCAGACTGCTTTACATTTTTAGAATATTTTAGTTTAGTCTGAATCCTTTCAAAGCTTTGCTCTAAGTAAATAGAATCTGGAGTTATTTGGATTTTATCTTTTTGCAAGAGTTCATGAATTTTTTTTAAGGAATCTAACTTCTTTTGGCACTTTGGACAGTTTTTTAAATGCTGTTCGTATTCAGCTAGATATGTTGAAGGTAGTTCCTTATCTAAATAGATTGAATGAATATCATCAGTTGGGCAAGAATACATTTTCAACTCCTAAAATTTGTTCCAATTGCTTACGCGCTCGGAAAATACGGACTTTTACGTTTCCTTCGGATATTCCAAGCACCCTTCCTATTTCCTTGTAATTTAAATCTGCGTATTCTGCAAGCACAAGGGCTTCTTTTAGTTTGGCCGGCAACATATCCAATGCTTTTTGGGCATTTTTTATAGACTCCGCTGCAAGGTATTCTGTTTCTCCTGATTGAGCAGTTCGATAATCTTCGTAAAGAGCTTTTTGAAAAGCTTTTTTCTCGCGATTTTTTCGTTTAACGTAATTCAGCGATGCGTTCTTTACAACTCGAATCAACCAGAATTTTGCGTCGTTCATTGTAGGAAAAGACAGTTGTTTTTCGTTGGCTTTAATAAGCGAGTCATGTGCTAAATCTTCTGCTGCTTCTTCATCGTTTACAATTCTGTAGGAGATTTTGAACAGCATTTGCATTGTTGCGCTATAAATCGTTTTAAAGTCAACAGAATCTGCTGCATTAAGAGGCTTAATTTGTTCTGTCTGACCGTCCATATTTAGCAAACAACACTCCTTTTGATTGGTTACAATTTTAATTTTGAATTTTATAAGTTTTGGATGAACGCTTTAGCCAGGAACCGCCATTGCTCTAGACGGTGGAATGTACGGCGGGGCAAGCCGCCTATTGCAGCCGAAAAATAACAATTAATTCCTTTTCCAGGTCGGACCTGCCGGTGTGTCGATTATTGTGATTTTGCGTTTTGCGAGCGTGTCGCGGATTTCGTCGGCTTTTGCAAAATCCTTGTTTTTCTTGGCAGCCGTTCTTTCTGCGACAAGCGCGTCGATTTCTGCGGCTTCCGGGTCGCCTGAATGGTCGACTGCATTTGCCGCCGCGCTCTTTTCCGCTTCTTTTTGCGCAATTCCTGCGGTTTCAATCATTTTAAGACCAAGAACGCTGTCCATCCTGTCAATAAGATTCAGAGCCTCTTTTGCGTCCAGCGAACTGTCTTTTAAAACTTTATTAACCTGGCTGAGCGCGACTGGAACCAAAAGGTCGTTTTCCAGAGCCGCCTTGAATGCGTCAAGATATTGAACCGCTTTTTCAGAAAGCCCTTCGCGGCTGCAAGCTTCGCCTTTTTTATATGATTTTCCTTTTTCAAGTTTTACGCCGGCTTTCTGCGCCAGTTTTGCGATTTTTTGAACAAGGCTTGCCCTTCCGTTCTTAGCGGAATCCATTGCGTCCCAGCTAAAGAAAATCTGCTTGCGGTAATGTCCGCCCAAAAGGAAAAATCTGTAGTCAAGCGCGCTGTAGCCTTTATCCTTTAAAGTCTGAAGCCGCAAAAAGTTTCCTTTTGACTTGGACATTTTATTTCCGCCTTCAACAACTAAAAATTCATTGTGAAGCCAATATCTTACCCACGGACCTTCCGCTTTTTCTTCCGGCGTGAACGAACCTTCTGACTGTGCGATTTCGTTTGTGTGATGAACCGGAACATGGTCAATTCCGCCGGTGTGGATGTCAATGTGTTTTCCAAGATATTTCATGCTCATGGCAGAACATTCAATGTGCCAGCCAGGATAACCGCGTCCCCAAGGGGAATCCCAAGTCATCGCCTGGTTTTCAAACTTTGATTTTGTGAACCAAAGAACAAAGTCCCCTGGATTTCGCTTGTTTCCGTCGATTACAACTTCTTTACGGCGACCAGCTCCTTCTTTCAATTCGTCAAGATTCAGGTTCGCAAGTTTTCCGTAATCTGGATAAGTTGAAATGTCGTAGTAAAGATTTCCGCCCGCCATGTAAGTGTGCCCGTTCGCTTCAATCTTTTTTATAAGTTCAATCATTTCTGGAATGTGTTCAGTCGCCTTGCAGATTACGTCTGGATGACGGATATTCAAATCGTCAATGTCCTGCATAAAGGCGTCCGTGTAAAATTTTGCAACTTCAAGGACTGACTGATGGCGTTCCTCCGCTGTTTTTACCATCTTGTCATCACCATCGTCGTTGTCTCCGGTCAAGTGTCCAACATCTGTGATGTTCATAACGTGCTTTATGTCGTAACCCAAAAAAGTCAAAGTTTTATCAAGAATATCCAGAAAAACGTAAGCGCGAAGGTTTCCTATGTGCGCATAATTATAAACAGTCGGGCCGCAGCCGTAAAAACCGACAAAACCTTCATGAACCGGCTTAAATTCCTCAATTTTGTGTCCCATCGTATTAAAAAATTTTAACGGCATAAGTCCTCCAAATAGATAAACAAGTTTTAAATAGCCTAAACTTAGCGTTTTCAGAAAAATAAACAAAAAGCGTAAGCGAAGTTGCAATTTGTGAAGACTTTGTGCGATTAGAACGATTAAAGTTTCGTAGCAACCCAGCTCCATTCAAACGAAGTGCGAACACAACCGTCTGAACAAATTGAAAATTCGCTGAAAGCCTTTTTTCTAACTGTTATAAAAAACTCGAAGTTTTGGCTAAATACAAATTTTAAAGATAAAATTTGATTAGTAAGTTTTAACTCATTCGATAAGATTTTACATCAATTTTTTATTCATTTCAATTCGCATGATGCACATGATTGAGCCTTGCAGCATCTTGCTGTATAATCATAATGTTATGGATATTGTTTCTAAGTTCAAAGAATTTGCTTTAAAAACGGGGTTTTGCGCTAAGTTTAGCTTTAATGAACCTATGGCAAGCAAAACGACGTTTAAAATTGGTGGAAATGCGCTTGTTTTTGTAGAGCCAGAAGATGTCTCTCAGATTTTAGACCTGTTGCTTTGGACTAAAAAATATTCTGTTCCGTTTTTTATTTTGGGCGGGGGAAGCAATATCGTTTTTACAGATTCAACTTATAACGGGCTTGTAATTTCAACTTCAAAATTAAATTCAATCTCGATGGCGGAAGGCGAGGATTCTATTGCCTATGTAAAATGTGAATGCGGCGTGCCGATTTCTTCGTTAGTCCGTTTTTGCATTTCTAATGATTTGTGGGGAATTCAAGAATTTTCAGGTCTTCCAGGAACAGTCGGCGGAGCTTTGTTTATGAACGCCCGGTGCTTTGAAAAATCTATAAGCGATTTGCTTGTAAGCGCCGTCTGCATTGATTTAAATAAAAAGTCTGTTGAAGAGTATTTTTTTAATCAGTCTGACTGGGGATATAAAAGTTCTCCTTTTTGTAATAAAAACAAGTTAGTGCTTTCTGCTCAATTTCGATTAGAAAAACATGGCTTAGATGAACACGAGCAGCTAAAAGAACTATGCCGTGATTTTATAAATCAGCGCAAGCAAAAAGGTCATTTTGACTATCCCAGCGCGGGAAGCGTTTTTAAAAACAACAGAAATTTTGGTCTTCCTAGCGGAAAAATAATTGATGATTGCGGTTTGCGCGGCATGAGGCGCGGAGATGCTCAAGTTGCTCCTTTTCATGGAAATTTTATTATAAATCTAGGTGCTGCAACTCAAAAAGATGTAAAATCTCTTGTTGAATCTGTCGTTAATGAAGTAAGAAATAAAACCGGTTTTGAGTTGGAAACGGAAATTATCTTCGTTGACAAATAATAACTGAAAATCTATACTTTAAAACAACAAAAAAGGCGGTGGGGCGTGTTACAGTTATCAATAATAAATTTCACTCCAAATTCATATATTCTTGTGGAAGAAAAAGAACTGAACGACCGTTTTTTTATTATCCAAAGCGGAAAAGTTCGTTGTCATAAAAACAACGATACGAATGGTTCTTCTGTAAAATTTTTAGGACCTGGCGATTTTATTGGCGTAATTCCTTGTATGTCTGGACACAGCCAGATTGAAAATGCAATTGCCGTGACGGATGTCCGCGTGATTTCTGTTATGAAGGATCAGTATCCAGAGCTTATAAGAAAGAATACTCCAATAGCGTTAAAAATAATCAGAACTTTTGCAAATCGCATGAGAACGATGAATGAAGAGCTGACAAAACTGACTTTGAGCAAGGTTTCTTCAGATTCTCCAGAGCAGATTTTTAATGTCGCGAAATTTTATGACAGCAAAATGGAATACTCTATTGCGACTTTTGCTTACTACCAATATTTAAAGGAATGTCCTTCTGGAGAGGACGCTCAGATTGCAAAACAACGCTTTTTAAAATACAAGCCTAGTTCAAAGGCGATTTATTTTGAGCCTACTGCAGAGCTTTTTCGCTCTTATCCTGAAGGAACGATGATTTTTTCTGAAAGCCAAAAAGGTTCTGATATGTTTGTAATTCAGGATGGAAAAGTTGAAATTTCAAAAGTTGTAAACGGAGCGGAAGTTGTTCTTGCCGTGCTAGGAAAAGGCGATATGTTTGGCGAAATGGCTTTGCTAGAGAACAAGCCTCGTTCTGCGAGCGCAATTGCGCGTTCTGACTGCAAGCTTATGGTTATAAATAGGCAGAACTTTGATCAAATGGTAGGAACTCAGCCTCAGCTTATTTCAAGGCTTACAACAACTTTGGCAGAACGGCTTTGGTCAATGTACCGCCAGCTGGACAATGCCTGCCTTTCTGATCCAATGCATAAAATCATCGATATGCTTGCTCTTCAAATTGAAAAAAACCACAAGTATACAGGCTCGTTTCAAACTGAGCTTACGGTTCAAGATGTCATAAATATGTGCGCGATTCCTGAAAATCAGCAGCCGTTTGTAAAATATCAATTGCAATCAGAGCCTTCCTTAAAATTTGTGGAAGGAAAAATTTTTATTCCGGATTGCAATGAGCTGATTAAGCAGGCAGCATTTTATAGAAAAAAATGTGGAAAGGGTGTGTAATGAAAAAGAATTTGCTTGTAGAAATTTTTTGTCTTTTTCTATTAGTCTTTTTTCCACACAAGATTTTTTCTCAAAATTCTAGCTCCCAAATTCCAGAAGGTTACGGTGGAATAAAACTGGGAATGAATCTTGAGCAAACCAAAAAAGCTTTAAAAAATAATATTGATTTTGGCTATCATGGAGATAGAGATGTTTCCCTTTTGCCTGGCGAAAATAGAGTTTTAATAGAAACCGATGCGGGAAAAGATTTTTCTTTTTTGGAAAGATGCTGGTTTCAGTTCTACAATGACAAGCTCTACACAATTACAATAAACATAAATCAAGAAAAAATGGATCACTACAGTGTGTTTACTGAGCTTTGCAAAAAGTATGGAAATCCAAAGTCTGTTTCTCCAGAAAAATCTGTTTGGGAAAATGATTCTGTAACAATGAGTTTAGAGCGTCCGTTGACATTAAAATATGTTGATAAAAAGACATTTAATGAATTGCAAGGAAATTCTAGAGTCGGACCTTCTGCCACAGAAATGACTAGAGAAATGTTTTTGGAAGGGCTTTAGTTTATGATTAGAAGTGCGCTTAAAAAAGGTGGATTTTTCATATATTTCTTTCTTGCTTTGTTTGCTTTTATGTGTTTTTCTTGTAAAAGTTTATTAAAGAAAACCGAAATTTCTATAAAAACGCATGACGGTATTCTTGTTCCCATAAAGGTGGAGCTTGCTCAGACTGAAGAGCAGCGCATGCATGGATATATGGGCAGAAAGATTATTCCAGAAGGCACAGGAATGCTTTTTGTATTTGAAAGCGACCAAATTCTTTCTTTTTGGATGAAAAACACGCCGCATCCTTTGTCTATTGCGTATATAACTTCTGACGGCCGGATAAAAGACATTTTTGATATGAAGCCTTTTAGCTTGGAATCTATTGTCAGCACAGGATATGTACGCTATGCGCTTGAAGTTCCGCAAGGGTGGTTTGTCCGCAATTCAATTGATTGCGGAGATTTTTTGCAGCTAAAATAACTCTTATCAGGGCAAAAGATTAAACCGTCTTCTGAGAGAATTAAAACCTGCTTTTAAATTTCAAGTTTTGCAAGTTCGCTGGCGGCAATTGCGTCGTTAGGAGCGAATTCCAAGACTGTAGAAAAATACTTTTGAGCCTGCTCTTTGTCGCCTTGCTTAAGTTTTAAGTATCCAAGATTTGAAATAATTTTTGTATCTTCTGGCGAAAGCGCGAATGCTTTTAAAAGGTTTTTCTCTGCTTCTTTAAGGTCTCCAAGTTCCAGGCAGCAAATCGCAAGCTCGTTGTACGTGTCCGAATTGGAATCTCCTCCACATTCAAGCGCCTGGTTAAAAGCTGTTTGAGCATCTTTGTAGCGACCAAGTTTTCTAAGTCCCCAGCCTAGCAGGAACCAGGCATTCCAGACTTTAGGATTGTTTGCGATAAATTTTCGTATTTCCTCCAAGCCTTTTTCTTCCTGTCCAGAAGAAATCAATTTGTATGCGGCAGAGAAAATTTCATCGTCCATGTTATCATTTGTTATGTGGTCAACAATTTCCTGAGCTCTTTGCTGTTTGTATTGCAAATTTTCGTCAAGCTCTTCATCCTTTGTGTCGCAAGTTAGCGCAAGAAATGTTTCAAAAGTGCCTTTTGCTTCCTGGTAATTGTGCTGCTTTAGGAAAAAAAAGCCTGCATTAAAAAATGCGTCTGGAATCGGAGGCTCTGCATCCATAGCTTCTTTGTAATATTGCAAAGCGTCGCTGTCGTAGGCATCGGCATCTTCGTTTAGACCTAAATGCCTGTAGTTTTCTGCTCTTTGATCCAAAAACAAAGCTAGATTTAAGATTGTTGCAGGATTTTCAGAATCCAAGCCTTTTACGCTCATAAAAAGCTCTTCCGCTAAATCCCAGTCCTCATTTTTTGTTTTAAGGACTGCGGCCTCTGTAAGTTCCTTAAAAAGATTTGGGCGGGCTTTTTTTATAATTGAACGGTAGTATTCAAGGTGCGGATTGTGCAAGTCGTAGGCAAGGACAGTAAGAATTCCTGCAAGAACTTGCTCGCTTGAAATGTCGTTCATATTAAAACTGTCTGGATCGCCGTCGATTTTCTTTTGAACAGGCAACGGAATTGTAGAATCTATCTGCATTGCTGCCTGTGAAAATTTGAAATTTTCAGGCAGATTTATAAAGTAAATTGAGTCTAAAGGATTTTTTTGGTTCATATTTAGCCCTTTTTATTATTCTTGATTTTTTGTATCTTCCAAAGTGGTTTCTGTCGCTTCCAAACCTGAACCCGTTTCATCGGTCGGCAATTTTTTTTCGTTTCTTTCAAGGAAAAGCTTTCGGTTTGAAGCTAAATAGTCGTTTATTCGCATTTTGTAAGCAAGAGGAACTTGACTTTCGTCGAATTGAATACCAGCTTGAACAAGTTCCTTTCTGTCTGGCAACTCTTCTAGCGACATAATTGTTCCTTTTACGTCGATTGTTTCGTTAGGATCAGAAAACATGAGTCTGATTACAACGTTTTTTCCTTTTAAAAACTGAGGGCGACCAATAAAAACAACTCTCGCGCCAGAAAACGAAATGTTTACTAAAATACAACGCCTAGGCACTTCTTGAATGAATATTATGGTTTCTTTTTTATCCAAACCTAATTTTCTTAAAGAGTCCTTGTTTAGAATGATGCGTTCTTCGCGTCTTCTAGTAAAACTGTAGTTTGCGTCTATTAATGAACCTAGTTTTAAAATCAAATCATCAGGCGGGCGCTGCGTAAATGTTAGTGTAACTACCGCTAAGTCTTTTGAATTCATGTAAGGTGTGACTTCAGTTACATGGCAAGATACAAAAAAGTGAAGAGGCGTGTTGTCTTGCTCTAAAAAGCAGTATCGTAAGTTTACAGTCGGCGCATCTTTCTTTGTTATTTGCGCGTAGGCTCCGCCTGTAGTTCCTATTATTATTTTTGCAAACTGAAATGATGTAGAATTTATTATGCAAGGCCATTGACCTCCGCCGCATTTTACATATACTTGGCGAGGATCTAGCCTAAGGGTCTTAAGAATGTCTTTAGTAAAGACGATTTCGTTATCCCTGTAAGTGTCGTAATAGTTATTAATTTGCTGGTTGGTAGCTAATGCAAAACTCATACAGATATATAATTTTAGTTTATAAATATGCGTTCGTCAATTTGAATATTAGATAAAAATCCTAGATTTTGTAAATATTTCAGATGAAAAAGTAATTATTGAGCCTCAATTGTAAATCCTAGCGATGAACAGACTTTTCGATTAAAAATGTGTCCTGCAATTTTCTTGTCTTTGATTATCAGTTGAGAAGAGCGACCGCCGTCTAATTGCAACGCATTGAAAACGCCTTCTTTTTGAAAGATTTTGTTGCAGTCGTTATAGGAAAGATTTTTTCCTACAAGAATAAAAATTGTTGACTCGTCTTGCAAAGTTCCTACGGCGGTGCGGCAATTTTTTATATCCCTGAATGAATTAAAATCTTTGCCTTCTTTTAAGGTCTGCCAAAATCCACCGCAGGCATAAACTATTTCTTGCGAAAAATTGTTTATCTCTGTTTGGTCTTCAATAATTTTGCAAAGAAGTTCGCCATTTTCTTTGTAAAAAATTAGCACTCCGTATTTTTGTTGCGGATTTGACTTGATTTTCCCGTTTTCATAAATTATTCCCGCTGGCGAAGTTTTGTTTTTTGGGAAAGTTTTTTTTATTTCAAAAGGAATTGTATTTATTGCTAAAAAGGCTTTTGTTCTTTTCGCAAAATTTTTTGTGCTTTCTGGAAAAATCCATTTTTCTTGCAAAGAAGTCCAGTTCAGTTTTAGCTCAGGATTTTTTAAATCTATTTTAACCACAGAATAAGATGTTTTTGAATTTTCAGTTACGTTTTTTAAGTAAATTCCATTTTCAATCTGAACGTAAAAAGCGTTTTTTTGCGAGCAGTCTTTGACTAAGGTTGTTGTGCGGCATGAAAAAAAGCAAAAAGAAAAAGCTGCGGCTAAAACGATTGAAAAAATATTTTTTTTATTGAACATTTTTGTTTCCTTAAATATGCAAATCGAACGATTCAACTTTGATTTTGCATTTTTGTTTTATCTTCCTTAATGCATTTTGTCAAAATCATAAAAACTTATAAAAATTTTGGCAAAGCGTTTTCTTGCTCTTGAGAACTATATTCTGGAGCCGTGTAAAAAATTGAAAGCTGATAGAAAAGTGTTAAATCTGGCATATCCAAATCAGAAATGTTAGTCCTTACAAGGCGTTCAACGCTATAAGTTATTTTTACATTTCTGGGCTGCCGTTCAGGTTTGTAGAAAAAAATCCTGTCGGTCAGTTTGTATTTTATTCCTTTTTCCTTGTAAATGTCATTTGCAAGGTCCTTGCCGCTTGTTGGATTTCCAAGTTTCATAGAAATTGCGGGATCAATTTGAGTTTGAAGTTTAGTTTCTTTTACTGCGCAAAGCTCCCCGTTTTTAAATTGAAATTCAATGGATTCAAAAGGAACATTTGCATTGTCTTTCCAAGTAACTTTGTAGCAAGAAACTCCAAAATGATTTTGCTTGCATTTGTTCCAAAGCGCATTTGTATTGTTTTTTTGAACCCATTCTTTTGCTTGGCTTTCGGTTGCTCCCCAGGGAAGTCCGTTCCAGCCTCCGGAAATTAAGATATTTCTTTCTATTACAAAAAATGGAATTCCTATAAAAAGCAGTAAGAATAAAACCGAATAAATTGTTGCTTTTGTTTTTGTCATTTTAATCTTTCTCCAAATAAAAAAACGCTGTCAGCAGTTTTCCAAGGTTAGTTTACTACCTTTTGCTACCGATGATTGGGCTGTTTTATAGAATTGTCCACGCTTTTTAAAAGCAAAGAATCTTTTTTTTCAGGAAGCTTTTCTTTTTCGTTTTCTTTTAAAACTAAAGAATCGTATTTTCCTGTTAAAAAGTGCAAATCCATTAAAAGCCTTGTTTTATCAAATCCATCGGTGCAGAATTCTAGATAAAAACCAACGACTGCGCAAACAATTGCTGCAAATCCCCATATACCTAAGCTGCTGCTCATAAAATTTATGTTTTTAAAAATCGCGTAGAATGAAAAAATTACAAGCAGAAATCTAGAGATTGTCCTTGCCCCTAAAATCATTCCTGTTATGCAGATTGTACAAAAAATCGTCATAAACATATCGTTTTTTAATTGCTGCATAAAATTTGAAGTCTCTGTATTTGGAAAAATAAATACTTTCACCAGCATGGTAAAGAACAAAGTGTGAACAATTATGCTAAGAATATTCAAAGTTATTTCAATAGATTTGTTTTCCTTTTGTTTTGAAAGCTTTGGAATAAAAGAAAAAATTCCGCGCAGTTGCAAAATTGTCATTAAGATAAGTGCAAATACAGAGCTTAGCAAATCTGGAAGCTGCCAGACTTTTACGGTTTTAATTTTAGAAAATCCTAAAAAGGCAAAAATGTTTCCCCAAATATTTTCAAAATATGGCTCATTTATCTTCATTTTAGAAGGCAGCATAAAAAGCCATGCAGAAATCCAAATTAATAAAAGCCCTGTGAGTTTAAAAAAATCTACATAGTTCCACCAATTTTTTTCGTTTTCGTTCATAAGACTATTTTAATCAATTTAAGGGATTTTTTGTAGTAAATTATTAGATTCAATGTCGAGTTTTGCAAAAAAGACAAAAGCGTAAGTAAATTTACAATTTGTGAAGATTTTGTGCGATAAGAACAATTAAGGTTACGGAGTAACCCAAAACAATTCAAACGAAGTTTGAGCACAACCATCTGTAGCAAATTGTAAATTTACTGAAAGCGTTTTTTGGGGAAGTTTGTAAAAACTCGACATTCATTTCTAATGGCGACGTTTTAAGTTTTCCTGCAAAAAAATAAGTTCTCAAAAAATTGTTTTTATTGTAAAATCTTGATTATGGATTTAGCTGCAGTACAACATCGTGCATACGATAATTTTTGTTATCCTTTAGACGATGACACTCTTGAGATTAATCTTTTTACAGGAAAAGATGTTGAAAAAGTTTCAATTATCTTTGGCGACCCTTTTGAGGGCGGAATTATGGGTGGCAATTGGAATTGGAAAGGCCGCGAAAAAGAAATTTTCCAAAAAAAAGAGTTGCAAACCCACACTTTATGGACAACCCAAATAAAGCCGGAGTTTAAACGCCTGCGCTATTATTTTAAGTTGGAAAGTGGCAGTGAAAAAATGTTCTTTTTGGAAACGGGTTTTGTTACCGAAGAGCAACTCGCTACTACAAACATGCAAGGAGCTTTTATTTTTCCGTGGATGAATCCTGCGGATACAAATAAAGTTCCTAAATGGGCGGAAAACACTGTCTGGTATCAGATTTTTCCTGCCAGATTTTCAAAAGGTGAATGTTCTGTAACTCCTGAAAATCTTTTGCCTTGGGCGGAATTTGGTAAGCCTGTAAAGCACGGATGGAAGGAACCTGTTTACGGCGGAAATATCCGCGGAATAATCGACCGTTTGGACTATCTTCAAAATCTTGGAATAACTGGAATTTATCTAACGCCAATAAATCTTTCTACATCTCAGCACAAATACAACACAGATGATTATGAAGCAATTGACCCGGAATTTGGTTCAGAAGAAGACGTTATTGAAATGGTAAAAAAAGCCCACGAGCATGGGATAAGAGTTATTTTTGACGGTGTTTTTAATCACTGCGGAAGTCAATTTCCACAGTGGCTGGATGCTGTAAAAAATGGCCGCAAGTCGAAGTATGCCGACTGGTTCATGGTAAACGATTACAATCTTGATAAAATGGGCTTTGGTGAGCACAGCAATTCTCGCAAGGGAAAAATGTATTCTTTTGCATTTGTAGATTTTATGCCAAAACTAAATACCAACAATCCTGAGCTTAGAAATTATCTTCTTAATGTTTGCGAAAAGTGGGTAAAAAAATACGACATCGATGGAATCAGGCTTGATGTCGCAAATGAAATAAGCCATATTTTCTGCCAGGAACTCAACAAAAGGATGAAATCATTAAAGCCGGATTTTTACATTGTTGGCGAAATATGGCACAATTCAATGCCGTGGTTGCGGGGCAATGAGTTTGATTCTGTAATGAACTATCCTCTTCAAAATGCTATTGCTGATTTTTGCTGCAAAGAGGAATGGAATTCTATGCAGTTTGAATGGGCTTTGAACAGATGTTTTTCAATGTATTACAGGCAGACGAATCGGGTTCTTTTTAATCAGATGGACAGCCACGATACTATAAGAATCTTAAATCGTTGCTCTGGCAACAAAAAACGCTCTAACATTGCTCTTGCGTTGATGTTCTGTATGCCAGGAAGCGTTTGTATCTACTATGGAACAGAAATTGCTCTTGAAGGCGGCCATGACCCTGACAACAGGCGGTGTATGCCTTGGAAACAGATTGATTCAGGTCTTTTTGAAGAGCAGCAAGAGTTTACAAAAAAATTAATTTCGCTGCGAAAGTCTAATTCTGCGCTTTTGGGGACTCAAATGGACTTTGTTCATGACCCTTGCGATAAAAATGGCGAAAACCGTGTTGTGCATATTGTAAAGACTTCAGAAGATGGAAATACAAAGGTTGGAATTATTGCTAACTGTGGCAAAAAGCCATTCAAAACAGATGTCTCATGCAAAAATGTGCTTTTAAGTTCTGGTTTTGATGAAGGTGTTTTAGACCTTGACGGTTTTGTAATTTATAGGTCGAATGTCTAGTTTTTAGAAAAAAATAATAAAGCGTAAGCGAAGTTGCAATTTGTGAAGATTTTGTGCGATAAGAACAATTAAAGTTGCGTAGCAACCTAAACCTTTTCAAACGCAGTGCGAGCACAACCATCTGAACAAATTGAAAATTCGCTGGAAGCATTTTTACATTTGTAAAAAGCTCGGCTTTAGACCTTATAGTCTATAAAGTTTGCGTTGCGAACTTGCTTATTATGGAGGATATATGAAAGTTGCTATTTTTTTTGGTTCTAAGTCTGATACAGAAAAAATGAAAAAAACTGCTGATGTGCTTGCTGAATTTGGCGTGGAATACAAAGCGTTTGTAATAAGCGCGCATAGAGCAGGGGAATTGCTTCATGAAACTGTTCGCCAATGCGAAAAAGACGGTTTTGAAGTAATTATAGCTGGCGCGGGGCTTGCTGCCGCTCTGCCAGGCGTTATCGCCGGCATTACAACCCTTCCTGTTATTGGAGTTCCTTTAGAATGTGTAAGCGGTTCTACAAACGGTCTTGCCGGAATGGACGCGCTCCTTTCAATTGTTCAAATGCCTCCGCAAATACCAGTTGCAACGGTTGGAATTGGAAATGCGAAAAACGCAGGCTACCTTGCCGTTCAAATTCTTTCTATTAAATATCCTGAATTAAAGGAAAAACTTTTAGAGTTCAGAAAAAAACTTGCAGAACAAGCCGCTTTGGGCATAAAAGAAGGCGTAGTTTTTTAGAAATTAATTAGCAAGTTTAAATGCCGAGTTTTTGGGAAAAAAAATAAAAGCGTAAGCGAATTTACAATTTGTGAAGATTTTGTGCTATAAGAACGACTAAGGGGCTGTCTAATAAGTTCTAAATGTCATTGTCGTACTTGATACAACAATCTCTAAATGATTGCAATATATGCATTTAGATTTTCGGGTCAAGCCCGAAAATGACAGAAAAGATACTTTTGGGACAGCCCCCAAACCAGCCCAAGTGAAACGCGAGTACAACCGTCTGAGCAAATTGTAAATTCGCTGAAAGCGTTTTTTGGGAAGTTTCTAAAAACTCGACATTTAAGCTGACAAGTGTTTTCAAACTCTTTTGAAATCTTTATAATAGAAAAACATTGTTGTCTAAAATAAAATTATAAGGACGGCAAAAAATAATAGGTTGAGGTTCGTAAAATGGCAAGTTATAAAGAAGCTGGCGTTGATGTTGAAGAAGGCTACCGCGCCGTAAACAAGTATAAAGAGCAGGCTGCTCGCACACGAATTCCTGGTTTGCTTACAGATTTGGGAAGTTTTAACGGAATGTTTGCAGTTCCAAAGGGAATAAAAGAACCTGTTATGGTTAGCGGAACCGATGGCGTTGGAACAAAACTCGACATAGCTTTTAAAATGAAAAAGTACGATACAGTCGGCATTGACTGCGTTGCTATGAGTGTCAATGACATTTTGTGTTCTGGAACTCAACCCTTGTTTTTTCTTGATTACGTTGCCTGCGGAAAACTTGATGCCGACGTCGCCGCTGACCTTGTAAAAGGAGTTGCAGACGGCTGTGTCGATTCTGGCTGCGCGCTTTTAGGTGGCGAAACTGCAGAAATGCCGGATTTTTACGATGATGGAAAGTATGATCTTGCAGGCTTTGCCGTTGGTGTTGGCGAAAAAAAGGAAATGATAACCGGCGCAGAAATTGCAGAAGGAGACGTTCTTATTGGTTTAAGTTCGACAGGTGTTCATTCAAACGGCTTTAGTCTTGTTCGCCGCTTGGTAAAAGATTTTAATGAGCCTTTCCTTATCGATGGAAAAGAAACCGGCAAGACAATAGGAGATGTTTTGCTTACTCCTACAAGAATTTATGTTCGTCCAGTTATGGAAGTTCTTAAAAAATATAGAAAATCTGTTCATGGAATGGTTCACGTAACAGGCGGCGGATTTTACGAAAATATTCCTAGAATGTATCCAAAAGCGAAAGATTGTAAAAAACAGCTTGTTTCTATTATTAAGCGTTCTAGCTGGGATATTCCGCCAGTTTTTGGAGAACTCATAAAAAAAGGCGCAGACCTTAATTCCATTTATAACACTTTCAACATGGGAATAGGATTTGTTCTTGCTGTAAAGGCAAAGGATGCAGACGCCATTCTGGAAATGTTCAACAAAAACGCTTCGAAATACAGCCGCCCAGATGTTCCAGATATGAAAGCCTATAAAATCGGTCGCGTAGCTTATGCAGAAGGCAAAGTAGAAAGCCAAAAAGACGCGGTTTTGTTTGAGGCGGAGTAAAAATGGTTGCAAAACTTGCGGTTCTTGTAAGTGGCGGCGGAACAAATCTTCAAGCCCTTATAGACTATGAAAGAAGTGCAAAAGATTGTCCTTACCAGATAGCAGTCGTTATGAGCGACCATAAAGACGCTTATGCCTTAACTCGTGCTAAAAATGCTTCTATTCCAACGGAAATAGTAAGTCCTTACGCGGTTATGGGAGCAGATGTTGCGAAAACTGCTGCTCGTGAAGAAAAGCGGGAAGCAGTTAGCAATAAGGTTCTTGAAAATTGCGAAAAATATGGTGTTCAAGGAATTGTTCTTGCAGGCTGGCTTACTGTAAATTCTGGAAATCTGATAAATGCTTTTTATGGCCGGATGATAAACTTGCATCCAGCTCTTTTGCCAAAATTTGGCGGAGTTGGAATGTGGGGGCATCACGTTCACGAAGCCGTTCTCGCCGCTGGTGAAAAAGAAAGCGGATGCACAGTTCATCTTGTGGATTCTGGTTGCGATACTGGAAAAATTCTTGTGCAAAAAAAAGTTCCTGTTCTTCCAGGAGACACTCCGGATTCACTTTATGAACGCATTGCTCCGCAAGAGCATGAGGCAATTGTAGAGGGTGCTTGCATTCTTTCTAAAATTATAGAAGAAAAAGTTTAGGTCGTTTTACAGATTTAGTTTATTTCTTTTCATTATTAAATATTTATGTTATGTTGTTCAAAAGCATTCAAACAGTGCAAGCCAGTGGCTGCAGAATGCAAAAAATTGAACTGCTCATGCCAGAGTCACAAAATCTTTGTGCTGCGGACGCTGATTTTATAAATAATAGTGGTCAACAGAGTTCTTATAGGAGTTATTATGGCAAATTCAAAAGACACACACGCATGTACGTTGGACAAAATTATCAGCTTGTGTAAAAGACGTGGTTTTGTATACCAGTCTTCAGAAATTTATGGCGGACAAGCCGGAGCTTGGGATTACGGTCCGTTAGGCGTTGAGTTAAAGCGCAATATTCAAAATGCTTGGTGGAAGTACATGACGCAGATGCACGATGATGTTGTAGGTCTTGACGGGGCAATTTTTATGCACCACACAACATGGGAAGCTTCTGGTCACGTAGGACACTTTTCTGATCCTATGATTGACTGCTGCGAATGTAAGGCTAGATTCCGTGCTGACCAGCTTATAGAAGATTTTTGTTCTGCGCATGATGAAAAAACTGAAAAGCCTGTTGATACAATGAGCCACGACGAAATGAAGTCTTTTATAGACGGAAAAATAAATTGTCCTACTTGTGGCAAACATTCCTGGACAGATGTCCGCGAGTTTAATCTTATGTTTAAAACTCATCTAGGTCCTGTTGCAAACGATTCTTCCCTTGTCTATCTTAGACCTGAAACTTGCCAGTCAATTTTTGTTGATTTTAAGAATATTGTTCAGTCAAATAGAATGAAAATTCCTTTTGGAGTTGCGCAGTATGGAAAATCTTTTAGAAATGAAATCATCTTCAAGAATTTTATTTTCCGAACTTGCGAATTTGAACAAATGGAAATGGAATACTTTTGCAAACCGGGTACAGAAGACGAAACTTTTGATTACTGGCGAAAAGAAAGGTGGAATTTCTATTTAAAGTACGGTATTCCTGAAAATCAATTGAAATGGCATCACCACGACAAGCTTGCTCATTACGCAAAAGACGCTTACGATATTACTTACAATTTCCCAATCGGTTTTGAAGAAATAGAAGGAATCCATTCGCGAACAGATTTTGACCTTTCGCAGCACATGAAATATTCTAAAAAAGATATGAGCTATATGGATCAGGAGGACGGCAACAAAAAGTACATTCCTTATGTAATTGAAACTTCTGCAGGTTTGAATAGAAACTTTTTGATGTTCCTTTGTGAAGCCTATGAAGAAGAAAATGTTTCAACAGAAGAGGGAAAAGAAGATTACAGAACTGTGCTTCACCTCGACCCACGTCTTGCGCCTATTACAGTTGCGGTTCTTCCTCTTATGAAAAAAGATGGTCTTGCAGAAAAGGCAAAAGAAATTCAGCATCTTTTAAAAGAAGACTTTGTAACAGATTACGATGTTTCTGGAACTGTAGGAAAACGTTATCGCCGTCAAGACGAAGTAGGAACTCCTTTCTGTGTTACGGTTGACTACGATACAATCAATCAGAAAAAAGATGACGGAAGTGAAAATCCTGATTATAATACAGTTACAGTTCGCTATCGCGACAGCATGAAGCAGGAACGTGTCGCTTTAGACAAACTGCACGCTTTCCTTGTTGACGCAATTAAAAACTACAAGCCTGTAGCTCGTGCAGATAGGTAATTTTTAAGGCTGCTCAAAAAGTAAAGACAATGCTTTTTGCGCAGCCTTAAAATAAGTTCGTTGTGTATCTAAATAAAAAGGGGTAGTTTTACTTATATGGAATACGTTCGTCTTGGAAAATCTAATATGATGATTTCTCGTGTGGCTATGGGGGCGATGTCTATTTCGAAGTTAAAAACGGAAGAAGATGCTTTTTCTTTGTTGCGAGAAGCTTACAATCGAGGAATAAACTTTTTTGATACTGCTAGAAGTTGTTCTGATTCAGAGCGTATTTTGGGCAATGCGATTGGAGATATTAGAAAAAGCGTAGTGGTTGCAACAAAAACTTCTGCAAACAGTAGCAATGAAGTTCTTAGCGACTGCGAAACAAGCCTTAATGTAATGCACACGGACGTTATAGATTTATATCAGTATGAAACTGATTCATTTTTGCCGGAAAAAAATGGTTCTGACGGAATATATAATGCTTTGCTTTCGTTAAAATCGAGCGGAAAAATAAAAAGCATTGGAATTGCAACTCAAAATCTTGATATTGCTAAAAAGGCAATAATTTCTGATTTGTACGATACGCTTCAATTTCCTTTCAGCATGATTAGCAGCGATGAAACAATTTCCTTGGTAAAATTATGCTCGCAAAACGATGTGGGATTTATTGCTATGCAGCCTTTGTGCGGAGGAGTTGTTGATAATATACCTTTGGCATTCGGTTTCCTTCATCAGTTTGAAAATGTTATTCCTTTGTGGGGAGTCCAGACATTGCAGGAATTGGAACAAGTTTTATATTTCAATGAACGCCCGCCAGTTATTGATGAAAAGTTTTCTCAAGATGTGGAAAAAATAAGAATGTTTTTTAATTAGTCTTGAAACCGAAGCTCGGACTGATTAAGAAAATTCGCTTAAATCAACTTCCTTAAAATTACTTTCGCTCTCAGTCGGTTTAGAAATTTCTTCTGGTTCTTCAATGATTTCTTGAGTATTTTGTTTTTGAGAGTTTAACGTCTTCTTTACGTCTAATTCTTCTTGCTTTGTTAAAACTCTTACGATTTTGTTTAAGCGTTCGTCAGTCTGTATGATTTTCGGCGAGCCGTCTTTTTCTTTTTCATTAAGAATTTGAACAAGAGGATTTTTTGGATTGTTTGGTGAAACATCTGCGACAATTCCAATCTTGCCGTTCTGCAGGTAGACAAATGCTCCTATCGGGAACAAAGAAAGGCTGAACAGCAATGCTTTTATTACAGTTGCATCGTATTGACCGTTAGGATTTTTGAGCATTTCTACCATTGCATCGAATGTTGTTCGTTCAGTTTTATATTCTCGAGGCGCAGTTATAGCCTCAAAAGAGCAAGCGACTGAAATAATTTTTGCGTAGTTAGAAATTTTGCTTCCTGGAAGTTTTCGAGGGTAACCCATTCCGTTTTCTTTTTCGTGATGTTCAAGCACTCCTAACTGGATGCTTAAAGGAAAGTTCAAATCTTTCATGATGTTAAAACCTAGCAAAGTATGCGTAGAGATTTGAGCTTTTTCGCTGTTTGAAAGCGGCTTGTTTGTCATGTAGAGTTGCGGCGGCAATCTTAGCATGCCAATTTCGTGCAATATGCAGGTAACGCCAAGTTCTACTAGTTTTGAAAGCGTCATGTGAAGTTCAAGTCCTATAGTTATAGCAAGAACTGTTGAGCGCATCGAATGAACAACTAAGAAGTTTTTGCTTCTTGCCGCTACGCTTGGAGTTATTCTTAAAACATACCTTTTATTTTCTTTTATATAGACGCATAAATCTTTTACTGTGTCGGAAAGTTCTTGAAGATTTATTTTTTTGTGGGTCGCATAATGCGTATACACAGAATTTATATAGTTCATGTATTCGTTATAAACCGACTGCACAGATTCTAGTCTAGATTGCTCTGAATTGGCAAATTTGTTAGAATTTGCTTCTTGAATGGCTTTTTTTACCGAGTCATTTATTTTTTCCGCGATTTCTGAAGATTTTTCTTCCTGTTTAAATTCTGAGGGTTTTTCATTTGAAATTCCAATATCTCCGCCAAGGCTTATATCGTCATCGCACTGCAGTTCTGTAAAACCCCAGTCTTTTAGAGCTTGCTGAAGAGTTTCTGTTACAGGAACAGCAACTGGCAGCAGTATAAAATTTTTATCTATAAGCAAATCGCTTTTGAATGTGAGGTCTTTTTGAAGTGTTTCTAATTTAATTATGTTACTCATGAGAGAAAACTCCATTATACTTATCGGCATATAATGCAGTTATCTTGAAACAAAAAGGCAAAAAAAAGATGAAAAACCTCACACGTTTTTCATCTTTTAATGTCATGAAGGACTTTTGCAGGCGTCTGGATGTCGAAATTCCGTCTGCAATGTTTTGTAAGTTGCCTTACATTTATATTATCGGTATTTGCTTAATAGTCTTTAGTTTCTGTCTTGTTTTTTTTCTGATTTTTTGAAAAAATCTTTTTTTAAGCTTTCGATTTCTGGAAGAGAAAGAATTTCATTTAAATTGCATGGTTTTATTCCTGGGATAAAAAGTCCTTCCCCAAAAAGAGAAAAAGTTTTTACATCAGGAACTTGCTGAATTCGGCTTTCAAACCACCAAGCGAACATTTTCATTTTTTGATCACTAAGAACAGGTTTTCCAAAGTAATTTTTTTCAAGGCTCACGTTCCCTGAAAACAACAGCGGCATTGAAGCCGTCTCTGCAGGTTTTATCTTTGTGGATGAGGAATGTACCGCCTGTTCAAAGCTGCTGCCAGAAATGTGAGTCTGTTTTCTAGGAAACGAAAAGTCCAGTCCAAGTGTAAATATTTGTTTTGCGCCGCAGAATACGCAGAAATTCCATGCGCTGGACGCAACAGAGCCGCCTGAACCCAAATCGCCTTTTTCTGGCATACAGTATTTTGAATAATCTTGTATTCGGACTTGGCTTTTGCATGCGACAATTTTTCTGCATGGCCATCTAAATACGCTAGGATAAACAGCGACTTCTGTTATAAGGACGCTTGATGGACTTTTTAGATTTGCAATATGCCTGTATGCCCAGTATTGTGGGTCGGTAAGAAGTACAAAGTCTGGCTCAATTTTCGCTTGCAGGCAGGCTTTTAAGGCTGTGTCGACGCAAACTACAATGCCTCTCTTTTTTATTTCTGATAAAAATTTTAATGCGCCTTGTAAACTAGGTCCTGCAGCGATTAAAAAGAATGGAATGTCTTTAGCGCCTTCCTTATAAATTTCTACGCCATCAAGTTTTTTTACAAAATCATAGTTTTTTTCTATATTATTTTTCCAAAGTTTTCCAAATTTTTTTAGAGTCGCCTGGTTTATTTTTTCTTTGCTAATATTTCTGTCTATAAGAGTCTGAAGAACTGAAAAATATTCTTCGGCGTGTTTTTTTTGCGCTGCGACAGAGATAAAAACACTTTTTTCAAATCCATTTATGCTTATAAGATTTATTACCTGGTCTGGCGTGCAGCCGACTGCGAGCGTTATGTTTTGTTTTTGAAAAAAATCTTGCCAATCAAGGTAGAGCATTGCTGCAAAAAATCTTTTTGGCTCAGGTTCGATTATTAAAACTGGCAGCAGCGGAAAATCCTTTATACATTCTAAAACTGAATACCCAAGTCCAAAAGCCATAAATACAACAGACTTTGCGTTTCTTAAGGTTTCTTTTTTGGAATTTATAATGCTCTGCGCTTCTTTTTGGGGCGAATATGCAGAATGTAATTTTAAATTGTTTTCAGAAGCAGTTAGTTCTCCGCTTTTAGAATTTGATATGTTCCAAAAAGGATGCAGTACGGCTTGCTGTTCAGTTCCCGCAAATGAATTGAATCTTTCTATTTCGGACTTCAAAATCAGGGCAAGCTGCGGAAATCTTTTTTTTAAAAGGGAAATATTGTTATTCCAAGTTGAGTTCAATTAGCATATTCTCCGTAATTGGACTTCCTGGTTCTGGAGACTGGCTTTTTACCCAGCCAGAACCATTTATTTTTACACGAATGTCACTTCTTTCAATTATTGGCAGCAAATCTCTTTTGGACATTCCTGTAAAGTCAGGAACTTTGCTGCCTAATTCAAACGGTTTTGCTGGCGAAATTGTAATTTTTCCGCTGTGCTCAACAGATTCTGCAGACCCTCTGCTCATTCCTAAGTAGTCTATTATCGCATCTGCTGCTTTTGCTATTACAGGAGCAACAATTCTGCCCGCGTAGGTTTCGCCTTTTGCTTTTTCTACAACTATGTAAAGGATTATTTGCGGCTCTTCTACAGGAAAAATCGCCATGCAGTTAGAAAGAAAGTCTGTTGAGCTGTAGCCGCCTTTGCTTTTGTCTGCCATTTGCGCAGTTCCTGTTTTAACGCCTATGGAAATATCGTTTAATCTTGCCCTTGAGCCAGTTCCGCTTGTAGCCGTTGTTTCCATGCAGCTTAAAACGTAAGAGGCGGTCTTTTTGCTAAAAACGCGTTCCTTGTAGACTGGAGAGTGCTCAAAAACTATAGTTCCGTCGTTTTCAACAATTTTTTTAATCACTGTAGGCGTTACCGGAACGCCGTCGTTTGCAATTGCGCTTGCAGCTTGAATCATTTGCAGGGCAGAAACACTGATTTCTTGGCCGATTGCCATTGTTGGCTTTGAACGTGCCGACCAAAGCCTGCTGTTAGTGTCCTTTACAGAGCCGGCAGTTTCTCCTGGCAGTTCTATGCCAGTCTTTCTGCCGAATCCTAAAGAGCGAATCATAGAAATAAACTGTTCGTCGCTCGCCCTGTCAGAAATTTGCGCCAAAACATCGTTGCAGGAATACTTTAACGCCTCGCGGGCAGTTAGCCATCCGTGCCGGTCAAGGCACTTTATTCTTATAGTTTCGCCGCCAGGAATGCGGTTCTCGTAAACTCCATCGCATAAAAATCCGTCAGATTCTTTTAAAAGACCCGCGTTGTAAATGGAAGCCACTGTAAAGATTTTAAATACAGAGCCTGGTTCGTATGCTTCCATTGCAGGGCGGTCAATTGTCTGTTCTAATTTCGCAGAACCATATTCGTTAAGGTTTGCAGATGGCAAACTTATATAGGAAAGAATTTCTCCACTTTTTGCTTCCGATGCAATTAGCATCATTGATTCTGCCTGTGTTGAATTCATTGTTTCTTTTGCAATTTCTTCCAGCTTGTACTGAAGATTTGCGTCTATTGTTAGAGATACGTTTTTTCCTTTTTGCGACCTTATGCTGCTGGGGTCTGGTTCCGGCTGCAATTGCTCTTGCATCGAATATTCAATTCCTGCAAGGCCTTTGCCATCTTCCCCCATAAATCCAATTAGCTGAGACGCTAAAGAATTTTCAGGATAGACACGGCCAAGAACTTTGTCGAATGCAACAAAAAGGTAGTCATTGTCTGAAGTTATTTTTTTTAGTTCTGTGTAGGTTGCCTGATCCACTTTCTTTTTTAGGTAGATAAAGCTAGATTTTTCGCCTTGCTCAATAAGCGATATTAGACGTTCTTCCGTCATTCCCAGGGGTTCTGCCAAATTTTTAGCAAACTGCTCTTTGTTTTTTATTCGATTTGGGTTTACACCTACATGGTAGAAATTCGTTTGAACGGCTAGAGGCTTTCCGTTTCGGTCTACTATAGAACCTCTTTCAACGGTTGGCGTTGAATTTTGAATTTTCATAATTGGAGTGGCTGCTAAAATTCCATATTTTATAATTACGGCAAGAGAAAAAATGGAAATAAGGACACATATCGAAATTAAAGCTGATTTTTTAAAGAACCCATTCATTTTCCAATTATCTTTCCTGTAATATTTTTTGTAGAAACAAAGCCGTAGTCCCTTGAATCCAGAGACTGCTCTTGATTGTCACCAAGAGCAAAAATATAACCTTTTGGAATTGCAGAAAAATTTTTTAATTTTTCATATTGATTTTTAGTCAAATTTACGGATAAAGTTCCAATATTTAAAATATACCCCGAATCAGTTGAAAAATCTAGATGAGTGTTTTCTGTGGCGACACATCTTTTTACAACTATTTTGTTGTCATGGAAATAAATTACTGCATCGCCTTGTTTCGGGCTGTTCCACTGAAAGAAAAATTTGCCCTTAAACGGAACGTTTAAACCGTAGGCAAGCTTGTTTACTATGACGGTGTCTCCATCTTTTAATGCTGGACTCATAGAGTTTCCGCTAATGTGCAGAATATCAAATACAAAGAGTTTTAAGAACAGACCAAGCAGAATTCCTATAGCTACGCAGACGCAAAATTTTATTTCTTTCATAATCAGAATAAAATATATTCTAATATGTCATAGTTTTTATGTCGATAGAAAAGTATGGAAATAGTTAATTACGTAGGCTTTGATAATCGAAGCGCAAGCAAAAATATGTTTGCAGTTCTTGCGCATCGCAATTTTTTAAAGTTTAAGGCTAAAAGCATAAAGCCCCAAAAAATAGCGTTTAATTCAGACTCAATTTCGTTCGCTCAAAGAATAAGAGGTTTTGTCTGCGGGCTAGGAAAAAATTCTTTTACAATATCAGTTGTTTGCGTCCTTTTTCTGATGTATGTTTTTATTTCTATCTTCAGTGTAAAAGGAATAGATTACGTAAAATCTTTTACAGGTCCTGTTAGCCTGCCTGCCGAAAAAGACTTAAACTCTGATATAGAAATGCTTGATATAATTATGTCGAACTTTGCCTTGGACAAGATTGAATATAACGAGGACGGAACTCTTTTGGATTCTGTAAATACAGACATTTCTGTTCTTTTTAAGCAGCCGGTAAAGTTTCAAACTTACAAGGTTAAACCTGGCGATACAATCAGCGGCATTACAAAAAAGTTCGGGCTTACGAATATTTCCACCTTGATTGCTGTAAACGACATTGACAATGTAAGACAGCTGTGCGCTGGGCAAAAACTAAAAATTCCTTCAATGGATGGACTTTTTTACACTGTTCAAAAGGGAAACACCTTGCAAGGAATCTGCTCAAAGTTTAATGTTTCTATGGAAGAAATTCTTGACGTAAACGAATTGGAAACTTCTGTTCTTTCATCTGGACAGCAGATTTTTATTCCTGGCGCTAGGATGGATTTTCAAAAATTGCAAAAAGCTATGGGCGAACTTTTTAAGAATCCTCTTTCTACAAGATACAGAATTACATCTTATTTTGGACCTAGAGCAGATCCTTTTACAGGAGTTCGTTCAAATCACACGGGAATTGATATGGCTTGTCCTCAGGGTTCTGCAATTTTAGCTTCTTCTAGCGGAACTGTCGCGGTCAGCGGTTTTCATCCAGTTTATGGAAATTATGTTATAATAAAACATTCTAATGGTTATCAAACTTTGTATGGCCATATGTCAAAAATTTTAGTAAAAAAAGGGCAGTGGATAAGTCAAGGCTCGCGAATAGGGTTGGTTGGTTCTACAGGATATTCAACAGGTCCGCATTTGCATTTTACAATTTATAAAAATGGAAAACTTGTAGACCCTTTGACTTTGATAAAAAAGTAAGAGTTTAATCTTGAATTTTTATGGGAGAAAAATGAAAATGCATAAAAAAGTTCTTTTGTTGGCTTTCGCATTCGCTCTTTTTGGTAGAATTTCTGTTTATGCAGGAATAAGATTTGGCGATGGTTCTATAAACAGTCAAAATGAAATTCTTTTCAGTGTAAAACATGATATTCCAGGAACTTTTTCATATAAATCGGCATTTTCTGCAAAAGTTACTCCTAGCGAAACTGAGTCTATAAGAATGATTTCGTGTTTTCCTGAAAAAATGGAATTAGTTTGCTCTGGAAAAAAACTGCAGATACGAAACCGATATGGAACTGCTTGGTGCGACTTGGACACTAATTCTATTGAATGGAAAAAGTTTTCTGGCAAAATACCTTTGAATTCTATGAGGCTTTCAAATATCGCAGTTAGTCCAGATGGAAATTTTTCCTGTTATGTAGAAAAAAAAGACTTTGCAAGCGGAATCCTTTTTATAGAAAATCTTGTTACACAGAAAAAAGTTGCTCTTGATGAAAATGCTGCCTTTTCTTATACAGACGTCCCTGTAAAGTGGTC
Source organism: uncultured Treponema sp. (assembly GCA_934667505.1). GTDB lineage: Bacteria > Spirochaetota > Spirochaetia > Treponematales > Treponemataceae > Treponema_D. The sequence continues at coordinate 42,152 of CAKULY010000006.1, forward strand.
CAAGGATAATTCTTTCTTCGTTTATGAAAAGAATGAAAAGCTTTATTTTTGCAATCCGGAAGCGATTTTAAAGGGCGTTGAAGTTGAAGAAAAGTTTCGCTTAATAGGAAGAGGTTCTATAAATAGCGTGGAATGGACTTCTTCAAATCATTTAATTTATATTGATGGTGATATTGTCTACAAAGTTTCTTCTAAAGAACTTTACACGCTTGGGCTTTATTCAAAAATCATAGGAAAAGGCGGAGCAATAGGAAGGCTAAATTTTCCTTTTGATTGCGCAAAAGATATTTTCCGCGTAAACGATTCGCTTTCTTCTATTGTAGTAATTCAAAAATCTAAATTTCTTGCGTACTACAGACTTTCTTCTGCTTGTGAATATTTGGATATGGTCGCAACTCTTTCTTTAGCGGATAAAAAAGCTTCTGTTTTGGCGGCGGATGTCATTTGGTCTTCTGACCAAAATCCTTGCGTCTGGGTAAAATTGCTCCCTCATTCAGGCAAAGCCCCTGTGTCTTATGTTTATAAAAGCGGTCCTGAGTTTGTAAAATTCCTTGAAATTGAAGATTCTGATTTTCCTGTAATTTCTCCTGATGGAAGTGCCTGCGCTTTTTATTCTGGTTCTACGGTTCACGTCTACGATACTAAAAATTGGAAGTCTTTAGGAAAACTTTCTGGCGAAAATGTTGTTTCTATGGTTTGGGGAAATTCTTCTCTTTTGTATGTCGGGGGCGATAAAACCGTTAGAGCCTGGCTTATTGGCGCAAATCACTTAAGCGCCGATTCTGCAGCTGACGATACCGGTGAAGTTTTTCTAGTAAAACTTTTATCTTCTGTTGCAGACCTTGCCTGGTCTGAAGAAAAAAACGTTGTTGCCGACGCGGGAAACGGACACAAGTATATATTCGATTTTTCTGCTTCAAAATGGACTGAACAGAAAGAAGAAACTGTTGTAAAGAAAAGTTCAAGCAATGGGCGTTACCGTGTTTTTTGCGGAGAAACTCCTTCTTTGGATTTTGACAATGCGCTTTATATTAGAAATCTTACAGGGAAGGCTGTAACAAGGGCTGTGTTTTCAAATTCTATTCAGAAAACTGATGAGCGAAAAAAAGTCGCGTTGATTTTTGATGCTTACGACAATTCCGACGGACTATGCAAAATTTTAAACGCTCTTTCAACTTATAATATTCCAGGAACATTTTTCTTAAACGGGGAGTTTATTCGCCGCTATCCAAATGAAACAAAGCTTATTGCAAACAGTTTTAACGAAACCGCTTCTATGTTTTTTACAACAGCAAGGCTGGATTCTAACGACTTTCTAGTTGATGAAACCTTTATTAGAAGAGGTCTTGCCCGCAACGAAGACGAATTTTTTAATTGTACAGGCCACGAACTAGGACTTTTGTGGCATGCTCCGTACTATTTTGCAACTGACAAAATGATTCAAACAGGAACGGACGCAGGGTATTCTTACGTAAATGTTTTTCAAAACGTTAGCGACTGTGTAACTATGGAACAAGCTGTTGCGGGAACTGAAAAATATTTTAGCGCAGAAGATTTAATTGACCTGTACATGACAATTCTTAAGAATAATAATGGCGGCGTTATTCCAGTTACTGTAGGAATTTCTTACGGAACAAGGAAAAACTACTTATACGACAAGCTGGATTTGTTGATAAGTGCAATTCTAGATTCCGGCTACGAAATAATTCCCGTAAGGCTTCTTTTAAAATAATAATGCTGCGCTTGCGCACAAGTCTGCAAAACGTATCCAAAGAGACGCTTTTTCTACATTTTGTTGCGCAACCAGTGGAATTGCCTGTAGTTTTTTTCCGGCTAAAAAGTATTCTATTTTTCCGTATTCATCGCCAGCCCTTATAGAGCCTTTTAGCATCTTTGGAAGTTCAATGTTTATCTTTACTTCGTTTACAGCATCTTCTGCGTCGTTTGCAATGTTTATAGGAATTGTAAGCGCTTTTGGTTCCCAGGCAGGAACTAAGTGAACTCTTGTTTGCTTTGCTTTTACAAGCGGAATGTTGTATTCTCGCATTATAAGAGGATTTTTGTAATCTGCGAACGTAGAAAATGCCCATTCTGTAACAGTTGTTCCGTCCGCAGTTCTGCCGGCTTGCCCTTCTGCTACAGTTTTTCCAGGACCGCCCATGGTGACGCTTATAATCCGCATGTTTTTTCGTTCTACAGTAAGAATTAGGTTATAACCGCTTTCGTCAATGTAGCCCGTCTTTAGACCGTCGCAGCCGTCGAGTTTTCCTAATAGCGGATTTGTGTTTTTTTGGTAAATCCCCATAGTTATGTATTCTGGAAGTCCATTTGAAAAATCCTGCGCTCGTGGAAGCCCCTTTGTTTCTGGCGCAAGATTTTTTTCTTTTGGATAAGTTATTGAAAGCGCCGAATGAAACTTTGCAAGAGATTCAGGATATTTTTCCAAGTAGACCTTGGCCAATGCGGCCATTTCTCTTGCTGTAGTTGTATTTTTTTCGCTATAGCCGGAAGTTTCTATAAAATGAGTGTTTTCCAGCCCAAGCTTTTTGACTTCATCGTTCATTCTTTTTATAAAGGCTTCCATGCTTCCGCAAACGTAATCTGCGACTGCATGGGAAGCGTCGTTTCCAGATGCTACAGCCATTCCAAGCATAAGCTCTTCTAACGTTACTTTTTGATTTTTTCCTAGAAACATTAAAGACGAATGAGGAGGCATGTTGCAAGCCCAAGTATTTGGCGGAAGTGGAACTTCGTCTTTTAAAGAAATATTTCCTTTTTCAATTTCCTGAAACACAACATACATTACAGCGATTTTTGTCATGCTTGCAGGCGGAATAATCTCATCCGCGTTTTTTTCGTATAGGATATTGCCATTTGTTGCGTCTATTAAGATTGCAGACTTTGCTAAAACAGGAAGCTCTACGCCTTTTGTTTCATAAGGCAATTTTTTTACGATTTTATTTCTTGCTGGGTATTTTGAGTTTAAAATATTTTCAAGTTCAGTTTTGTCTGAATAAGAAAGAGCTGGAACTGCTGATATTTTTCTAATCTGAAAGGCTCTTGTTCCAACCGTAATTACGTAAGCGCTGCAAAAAGCAATTAGAGCTGCTAAAAGTATTTTTTTTATTTTCTTCATTTTATTTTAGCCGTTTCGTTTCTAAGAAGCATATCTGCAAGCACAATTGCAGCCATCGATTCAATTACTGGAACTATACGTGGGCAAAGGCAAACATCGTGCCTGCCTTTAATTTCTATTTTAGTTTCTTCGTATTTGTTTTCTGCTTTTTTTATAGTTTTTTGTTCTGTAAAGATGCTTGGAACAGGTTTTATAGCTGCCCTAAAAACTATTTCGTTTCCGTTTGAAATTCCGCCAAGAATTCCGCCTGAATTGTTTGTAAAAAATGATGGGTTTCCGCTGGAAATAAACATTTCGTCGTTGTTTTGGCTGCCAGTTGAATCTGCGCTTGCAAATCCGCTGCCAAATTCAATGCCCTTTACAGCTCCTATTGAAACAACCGCTTTTGCAAGTTCCGCATCTAGCTTGTCAAAAACTGGTTCTCCAAGTCCTGTTGGAACTCCTGTTATTTTACATTCTATTATTCCGCCTGCGCTGTTTCCCTGTGAGCGCAATAATTCAAGTTTTTCTTCAGCTTTTTCTGCAGCAGTGTTGTCTGGCATTCTAAGATTGTTCTGTTCAATTTGCGAAAAGTCTTTTTTTTCACATTCAATGCCGCAAGCCTTAAGCGTGTAAGCCGTAATTTTTATGCCTTTTGATTCTAAAAGCATTTTTGCAACAGCTCCTGCAGCCACTCTTGCAGCGGTTTCTCTTCCGCTAGACCTTCCGCCACCTCTAAAGTCTCTAAATCCGTATTTTTCATCGTATGAAAAATCAGCATGGCCTGGCCTGTAAGAATCTTTTATATTGCCGTAATCGCTTGAATGTTGCGAAGTGTTTTTTATAACAATTGCGATTGGAGTCCCTGTTGACTTGCCTTCGAAAACTCCAGAAAGGATTTCTGCCTGGTCTGGCTCAAAGCGCGAAGTAACCGCCGCTGATTTTTCGCCTTTTACAGCGCTTCCCGGTCTTCTTCTGTCTAGCTCTTTTTGAATTCTTGAGCAATCTATTTCAAGTCCCGCAGGGCAGCCGTCAATAACAACGCCTAATGCTTTTCCGTGGCTTTCTCCAAAGGTTGTAATCTTAAATAAAGTTCCGTAAGTATTTCCTGACATGGCAGAAGATTAACATATTTACTTTAATTTCTCAATCAATTCATGGCGGCTATGGATTCCAATCTTTTTGTAGATGTTTTTATTGTGCGTCGCAACTGTTGCCGGCGAAATTTTTAGAATGGCTGCGATTTCTTTGTCGCTCATGCTTGCCGCTACCATGGCTGCAATAGAAGCTTCTTTTTCAGTAAGATTTGCAGAAGTGAATAATGCGTTCATAGCTGCATTGTCAGGCGCTTTTTCTTGTTTTTCTATTTGTTTTGTGTTGTCAGCGTGTTCCTTAAATTTTTCTATTGATTCAGTTTCTTTTCTTTCTGCTGTGCCGAGCAAACTGTTTTGCAAGGTTTCGTTTACAGAAGAGATTAACATTTTTGCATAATTATTGCGGTTTCGTATTACAGCAAGAATTCTTTGAAGAACTAATTCTATGTTGAATGGCTTTTGAAAAACGTCAGTTGCTCCCATCTTAAGCAGTTCTATAACAGTCGATGCGCAAACATTTTTCGCAGTCACAAAGAAAGGTATTTTTTTAGGAATATCTGTTCCCGTTAAAAGCTCAAAGGTATTTGTTCCAGAAATTGTAAGGGAAACCACAATTACATCAGGAGATTCTGATTCTATGTTTTTTAAAAGATTATAACTGCTGCCGTACGTAAAAACTTTAAAGCATGAAGAAAATTGTTCTGCAAAAATCTTTTGAATATCAGGATTTTCATCCAGAATAAAAATCTTTTTTAAATTACCGTCTGCTTGCTTTGGTTCTTCAATTTCTAGCAAAGAAGAACTGTTTTTTTCAAATTTTTCTAAAGTGTAAAAACTGTGCAAATTAAATGGCATTGGTTCCAAAGAAAGCCTGATAGAAATTGTGTTTCCATAAGAATCTGGAATTATAGTTATTTGCCCGTTGTAGAGCTCAACAATTCTTTTTACAACATTCATTTGAACTCCCCAGGTGTTAATAACATTTTCTATAAAATCTTTTGAAACTTTTTCCGCTTCTGTTTCGGATAATTCTAAATTCAACAAGACTTCAGATTCGTAGCGTGTTATTGGCTCTGAAAAAAAGTGTATGGAATAAATAAAAGTGTAGTTTTCATATTCGTAAGAGACAGTTAAAGTCGTTTGAGGAATAGTTTTTTTTATAGCTAATTGGAGCGGAAATTTTAAAATCAGCATAAGAAAATTTCGGTTTGAAAAGATGCAAGTTCCAGGCAAGATTTTTTTTTGAACATCAAGAAATGTCCCGCATTTTTTAATAGTTGTAATATCTTTTTCTGTTGTTTCCTCAATAAAAGTGTATAAATCTATAGGCTCAAAGTCTGTCCGCCTATTTACAGGATAGCACTCATAATTTTGAAGGGCAAAAAGGCAGTATGTAAGCGTTCTAGAAATATTTAAACTTTCGTTCACATTGTCAAGCAGTTCTGACGACATCTTGTTTTTGCATTTTTCAAAACTGGTAAATATAACTTGAAAAGGATTTGCAAGCAACGTTGTAAGTTTTGAATATATGAAGTTTTTTTTCGTTTCTTGTTTTACTTGTTCTTTTAGCTTTTTCTGAGTCAATTGATTCAGCGCAGAACGGTTTCGAATTTTGATATTCAGTTTATATAGCGTTGAAACAGCGATAACTGCAAAGCAAACTATTTGCGGCATGGCAAGGTCTTGATTGGCAAGTTTAAAAAATCTTATATTCTTAAAAATAAACCTGAAGTTCAAGCAGCACTGCTGAATAAAAACTAGCAGGGCGACAAAAATCCAAATTAAAATAAGTTTTATATTGCACATTGGATTGTACGCAATAGATTCGTAAGTTTGAATCAAAAGAATTATCAGGAGAAAGAATGAAATAGAAAGCACGCTGAAAGAAAAAATTGCGTTCTCAATTGGAAGAATACATAAGAACAGCCCTGCCGAAAAAACACTTATTAGTATTAAAGAAAAACAGTTTGAAAAATTATAATACCAAGGCGGAAATATGTTCGGGATTTTTCCATAATATCTGTGAAGTGTGATTATAAGGCACAGATAAGAAGTTGTTATTGTAAAATAGGATACTTTATAGGCAGTTTTTACGCTTGTTAAAAATGGCCAAATGTAGAAACTTCCGATTCCCATTGAAGAAAAAATATAGAGAATAAGCGAAAAACATAAAAACGCAAGAAAAATACCATCATATTCTTTAAAAGTTACGCAGGTGAATATGATAAAAATTATAGCAGAAATGCAAATTCCGCCAATAATTGAAAAGATTATCGTTAATCCTGTTACAAGAGATGTGTAATTCTTTGCAGACATAAAATAAATCTTTACAAGCGAAGGGTGGTAGGTCTGTATTTTGATTCTTACAGGCAAGGATGAAGAATTTTTATCGATATAATTATTGTTTTGCGGAAGATATATGCAGTTTAGCCAGGTATCCACAGTCTTGTCTGCTTTTTTTATGCCGTTTCCAGTTTTTCCAATATAAATCCATTCGTCGTTTTTTGATTGGATAAAAACATCGGCCTGATAGAAAGTTTCCTGCCCGAAGCAAAGGACACTTTGCTCTTTGGTAATGATATTTGCAGGAACGGATGTTTCAATCCAGCAGACGTTGTTCTTTTTATGCGAATTTACGTAATCGTTCTGCTTAAAATCAGAAGAAACTATCTCATCTGCCTTAAGATTTTTTGAACTTGTATAAAATGTGGAAAGATTCAGAGTCTGAGCATTTTTACCTGCGAAAAGAAGCAATACAATATAAAACAGGCTTTTCATGAAAGAAATTTTATCATATTTTGTGCAGATTTGCATTAAGAAAATAAATGTCAAAAGTAAAAAAGATTATTCTTTCGCTTAAAGCTTTTTTATTAGGGCGAAAGCCGAGTTTTTATTTGTTTTTCTAAAACCTCGACTTTCAAGTTGTAAAATCTATTAATGAATTGATAAAATTCATTAAAAGTGGCATACTCAAGCAAAAAAGGTTTGCATACCTGTTTGGGGGAAATATGATTAAGTTAAGTGGTGCAATGACAGCATTGGTTACTCCTATGCACGAAGATGAGTCTGTTGATTACGAATGTTATCGAAAACTTGTCAAATCTCAGTTGGAAGCTGGAATTGATGGCATACTTCCGCTTGGAACAACCGCAGAGACACCTACTCTTACAGAGGAAGAAGAGGACGAACTTATAAAAATTTCCTTTGAAGAAGTAAGGGCTTTTGAAAAGGCTAATAATAAAAAAATCAATGTGATTTTAGGTTCCGGCTCTAACTGTACGCGAGACGCTGTGCGCTATTGCAAAAGAGCTAAAAAAGCCGGCGCAGACGCAGCTTTAGTTGTTACTCCTTATTACAATAAGCCTAGCGATGAAGGAGTTTTTCGCCATTTCGAAGAAGTTTCTAAAGTAGGAATTCCTATTGTTGTTTACAATATTCAGGGAAGAACTGGAAAAAATATAGATACTGCTACGATGGCTCGAATAGCTTCTTTGCCAAATATAATTGCCGTAAAGGAAGCTAGCGGAAACATAAATCAGATGATGGACGTTATTGCCGCAATAAAGGCAAAGAATCCAGACTTCTCAGTTATTTCTGGTGACGATGGACTTACACTTCCTTTGCTTGCGGCTGGTGGAGACGGAGTTTTTAGCGTTGTTTCAAATTTTTGTCCTTCTTTGATTACTCAAATGGTTCACTATGGGCTTGAGGGCAATTTTGAAAAAGCTCGCGAAATTCATTACAGATTATTACCTTTCTTTAAGGCAGCTTTTGTAGATGGTAATCCTACTTCTATAAAATATGCACTTAGCTTAAAAGGGGTGATGAAACCGTGCGTCCGTCTGCCTCTTGTAGAAGTAAAAGAAAGCGCGAAAAAAGTAATAGAAAACGCTATAAGTGAATGTGGACTTTAAGTTCGATTTTAGGTTTATACAAAACTTGAAAACGGCTGAGGCAAGGTCTTGAGCGTAAGCGTGCCTTGATTATACGTATTTAATTTTATAAATGGGGGAATGTTATGGCAGAAAAAATAAAAGTTGGTGTTCTTGGCGCTACTGGAATGGTAGGTCAGCGTTATATAAAGCTCTTGGAAAATCATCCTTGGTTTGAAGTTTCTTACGTAGCGGCATCTCCTCGCTCTGCGGGAAAGTCCTACAAAGAAGCTGTTGCTAATCGCTGGCTCATAGGTGCCGAAATCCCTTCTGGCGTTGCAGATTTAATTGTTCAAGATGCAAATGACGAAAAAGCCGCCTTGGGAAAGTGCCGCTTTGTGTTTAGTGCTCTTGAAATGGGAAAGGATGAAATTAAAGCCTTGGAAGCGGCCTATGCTGCCGAAGGAATACCTGTGGTTTCAAATGCTTCTGCAAACCGCTGGACAGAAGATGTTCCTATGTTGATTCCAGAAATAAACTATAGCCACCTTGACGTCATTGAGGAGCAAAAAAAGCATCACGGCTGGGATAAAGGCTTTATCGCCGTAAAACCGAATTGTTCCCTTCAAACTTATATGATGCCTTTGTATGCATTGATTCAAGCTGGCTATCCTGTAAAAAGAATGATTGTAACAACTCTTCAAGCTACATCCGGGGCAGGCTATCCTGGAGTTCCTTCTTTTGATATGATAGACAATATCGTTCCGTATATTGGCGGAGAGGAAGAAAAAACAGAAAAAGAATGTCTAAAGATTTTAGGAACAGTTCACAATGGAACCATAGTAAATTCTGCAGGACCGTTGGTGAGCTCTACTTGCACAAGAGTTCCTGTCGTTGACGGGCACACAGCGACCGTTTCTTTGGAATTTGATTTGCCAGAAAACAAAAAACCTTCATTGGAAGAAATTGAACGCGTTTGGACTTCATTTGCATCTTTGCCGCAGGAATTAAAGTTGCCATCCGCGCCAGAGCATCCAATTGTTGTCCGCCACGAAGAAAACCGTCCTCAGCCACGCCGTGACCGCGAAACAGAAAAAGGAATGGCTTGTGTAATTGGCCGCCTTCGCAAGTGTCCGGTTTTTGATGTAAAATTTGTTGCGTTAAGCCACAATACAAAGCGAGGCGCCGCTCTTGGCGGTATACTTAACGCAGAGCTTTTAAAAGCCCGTGGATTTTTTGATTAAAGTTTCTTTTTCATAGTTGCACAAAGCTTGGCTTTCGACATAAAAGTAAAAAAAAGAGTCCTGGAAGTTTATTCAATTTCCAGGACTCTTTTTTAGTCAGCAATTTTAGTTAGCTGTTATTGCAATGCGTTTTGGTTCAGTTAAAGCCTTTCGTGGCATTGTTACTGTCAAAACGCCGTCTTTTACAGTGGCGCTAATTTTATCTGAAGCAACATCTTCAGGAAGAGCAAATCTTCGGCTAAACTGGCTGTAAGAGCGTTCCCTTACAATCCATTTGTCATCGCTCTTTTTGTCAGACTTTTCTTCTTTTTTCTCTTCTTTTGCAGAAGAAATTGTCAATGTATTGTGATCAAGTTCGATATTTACATCTTTGTCTGTTTTTCCAGGAAGATCCATTTGAAGAGTGTAATTGTCTTTTGATTGCTTTACATCAACTTTTGGTTCATGGAAGAAAGGTTTTTTGCTATAAGCAGGAACTCCGTATCCGTTTCCAAGTAAGTCATCAAAAAAATCATTAAAAAGTGAAAGTTCGTTCATAATATTACCTCTTATTATTTATTTCTAAAGTTTCTGAAAACCTTTTTGGCTTTCACTTTATATAAAGCAAGATTCGTGCCAAGTTTTTGAATAAGACTCCTTGTTCCAGATATTTTATTGTATTTCTTTGTAATATAATAAAATACAGGTTAAGCGAAATGTTTTGCATCCTGCTCTTTAAGAGATTTCGATTTTAAAATTTAACAAGTTGCTTCTTTTGAGTAAAAAATATCGTTTTGGTAAAAATGACTCGCTATGCTGGGTATTTTTTACTCAGATAGAATAAAGGGGCAGATTTCTTTGATAAAAAATACCTATATTTCAGTGTTTATAAACTTTTCCTTTGGAAATAAAATCCATTTTGTTAAGTTTTTTTGAAGAAATGTGGTTATCTCTTTGCTTTTTTATTTCTGAATAAATGTTGTTTTTGTTTAGCGTTTTAGAATTTGCTTGCCAAATTGGCTTTTCATTACTTCCAGCTTGTTTTTTTACGCAGTCAATCCAATTTTCTGGCTCTGGAACTTCAAATTTCATCTTTTTTCCAGTAAAAGGGTGAATAAATTCCAAAGTTCGAGCATGTAAAGCTAAGCGTCCAAAAGGGTCTGTTTTTGCGCGATAGTTTTCATCGCCTGCAAGTGGATAGCCTTTGGAAGCTAAGTGCGCGCGAATCTGATTTTTTCTTCCTGTATCAAGGCTTAGTTCGAAAAGGGTGTGAGTTTTTCCCCGTTCAATAATTTTGTAATGAGTTCTTGCGGAAATCGTTTTGAACTCAGCTTTTCCATTTTTTATAGTTAAATTTCTCTGGTATATAGATTTTTCATTGTTTTTATTTTTTGAAGCGATAAGTTCCTTTTTTGCATTCTTGTTTGGCAAGTCTGTTTGTTTAGGAACAAATCCTACGTTGTAGGCGTTGTATGCAAGTTCGTCTTCAATTATTCCGCTTTGCGGCAATTCTTTTTCGTGTTCAGGATTTTCGGCAACAGCTCGGTAAAGGCGTTCGGTTACCATTTTGTGCCAGGTATTCATAATAATTTTTTGAGCATGCTCGTTCAGGGCAAACATCATAACGCCGCTTGTTTCGCGGTCAAGGCGATGCACTGTAAAAGGTCGGTGATTTGCACTGTAAGTTCCTGCTTTTCTCATGATATTTTCAAGAACCGCAATTGCTGTTCGCGAATGGCTACCCGGATATGGAACGCTCAACATTCCTTCTGGCTTATAGATAATGGCAATATCTTTATCTTCATATAGAAGTTCTATTTTTTCGCGGCCAAAATCAGCCTTATGTTGCTGTTTGAATTTTGTACTTTCTTTCACATTGTTAATAAACCACAAATAGAGATGAGTTTCAATATGGCTTTCGTTTATTGGATTAAAAAAAACAAAGTGGTAACCAAGTTATTTTTTTAGTAACTCGGTTACTTTTGTTGGTAACTTGGTTACCTTTTAGGGTAACTTAGTTATTTTTTTAGTAACTTGGTTATTTTTTCTGAAACTGGAAAAAATCGTATTGCTTTTTTTTGAAAAAGTGTGTGAGAATTAAAAGAGTATCTTTATGAAAAAACTATTTCTTTTTGTCTACATATTTTCTTTAATAATTTTTATGGGTTGCGAATTGTCGCCAGCTTATAGCAAAAAGCCGGACAGTTACTTTTTTAATAAAATGGAACCTTTAGAATGGAGCGAAGATTATGTTTTGGCAGCAACGCTTTACCCTCAGCAAATTCAAGTGTGGAACAGCAAAACAAATAAATTAGTTCATAAATACAGCTTGCATACAGACGAATCAAAATGGGGCAAAGGAACGGAGCGTGCGTTAGATGTAAAAGATATGACTGTTCTAAATGGCGTGATTTGGTTTGTAGGTTCAGGTCTTCAACGTTCGTTGATTAGGCTTGACTGCAAAACTGGTGAAATGCGATATATAGAACTTGATATGAAGCCTTCTGGAGTTGTTGCTATTCCAGAAGGAAATTCTGGCAATGGTATGATTGTAACATCAACTTATGCAGATTCTAGAATTGGAGTTGCTGTAAGATTTTTAGATACAGAGGGTAACATCATTAAAAAAAGTAATATATCATTCGATAAGATAAAACTTTTATCTATTGGTGAATGTTTTTATGAAAACGAAAATTATTATACAGTTGCCGTAAAGGATGAAAGCTATTCTAAAAATAAAGATATAGATTTTAAATTGATAAACCTATCTGATTCTCAAAAAAAATATCTCTATGATATAGAACCTCAAAAAATTTTTCATACTAATTTTATAAAAGATAATTTTGATGAAGATTTAGAAAATTATTTTTGCAATTCTAGATTAATAACTTTTTCTTCCAATTCAAATCAAAGATTTATGGAGATAAATATTTGGAATGATGATTATTATGAAAATCCTTCAAGTAAGTATTTGTTTATTCGATTTCTTTATAAAATAAATTCGTTTGAAAATTTTGATATTCAATATACAGGAATAAAATATGCAGAAGAAGACTCAAAAACTTTTTTTTCTGCGTATGAGTATGGCGAAAATATATATGTAACAGGAAAGCAGCTTTACAGTATAGAAACAAAAGAATATTTAGAAGGTCTTGAAACTGGAATTTACCCAAAAACTGGAGGAAATCAAATAAAACATATTCAAATGCCTTATGGAAATCAAATTTACTGCGAAATGAAGGAAGACTGCGCTTGGTTTTCAAAAAACATTTATTTTCAGAATGAAAAAACTTTAGAATGGAACAAAAGCCAGACAGCGGCAATCTACAAGTTAGACTACAAAAATCAAACTGTTTACGAATACGACAAAGATGGAAATGGCAAAGAACTGACTTGGATTGAAGGGTGAGGTATAAAATCTATATACGATTTACAAGAAAATGATTTTGTTTCTTCTATTGACCCATGAACAAATCTATTGTTAAAATAATAGATCAAATCTATTGATTGTATTAATTTATTGTGCCGGGTGGGAAAAATGGCGTATGTAAAAAATATTTTTGATCAAAACTTTATTCAATATGCAAGCTATGTTATTCGCGACAGAGCCATTCCTGAAATTATAGATGGATTTAAGCCTGTTCAGCGCAGAATAATTCATACTCTTTTAAGAAACGATGATGGGCGTTTTACTAAAGTTGCAAATGTTGTTGGTAAAGTTATGGCGTATCATCCGCACGGAGACGCTTCGATTGCAACTGCTCTTGTAAATCTTGCTAATAAAGAGCTTTTTATAGATAAGCAGGGAAACTTTGGAAATATGTTTACTGGAGCACCGCACGCAGCTCCGCGTTATATAGAATGTCGTCTTCGTCCTGTTACAAAAGAGATTCTAAACACAAATCCTGCTATAACCCAGTATGTTGACACTTATGATGCCCGCGACAAGGAACCTGTCGTTTTTAAGGCAAAACTGCCGCTTGTTCTTATAATGGGTGCAGAAGGAATTGCGGTAGGAATGTCCACTCTTATAATGAGCCACAATATCTTTGAAGTAATTGAGGCAGAAAAAGCTTGCCTTCGCGGTGAAAAATTTGAACTTTATCCTGATTTTTTAACTGGCGGACTTATCGATGTTAGCGAATACAAAGATGGACTTGGCAAACTGGTTACCAGAGCAAAAATGGATACCAGCGATGAAAAAAAGATTATAATCACAGAACTTCCTTATGGTTGCGACAGCGAAACTTTAATGGATTCAATTGAAAAAGCGGCAAAAAACGGAAAGGTAAAAATTGCTTCAATAACTGACTATACGGCTAAGTCTTTAAATATAGAAATAAAGCTTCCTCGCGGAGTTTATGTAAAAGATGTTGTAGATTCTTTGTACGCATTTACCGATTGCGAAAAAACAGTCTACTGCAATCTTTTAGTAATCAAAGATAATATGCCTGTTCAGATGACTTGCACGCAAGTTATTGAATACCACGCGAAGCAGCTTCAGGGAATTTTAAAAGAAGAGCTTGAGTTTGAAAAAGCCGAGCTTATGGAAAAACTTCACCTGCGCGCGCTGGAACGTATTTTTATAGAAGAACGCATCTACAAAGAAATAGAGCAGATGAAGACCGAAGAAACCGTAAACAAGGCTGTTAAAAAAGGATTCATTCCATTTAAAGACGAACTTTTGCGTCCTATTAGCGATGAAGACGTTGAGCATCTTTTAAAAATTCCTATTCGCAGGATTTCCTTGTACGACATAAACAAAAACCGCAAAGAAGTTGCCGCAATTAATGCTAGAATAAAAGAAATAAACAGGCTTCTTAGGCACATCGTTGACTATGCTATTTCTTATTTGGATGGAATAGAAGCAAAGCTGCCAAAAGAAGCTAAAGAAAGGCGGACAAAAGTTACAAATATTAAAACTGTTGATATAAAATCTGTTGTTCGTCGCGATATTTCTTTAAAATATAACGAAAAAGATGGCTATTTGGGAACTCAAATTTCAGGCGGGGTTGAGCTAATGAAAATCACACCGTTCGATAGAATTGTTTATGTCCGAAAAAGCGGAATTTATTCGATTACAGAAGCTCCTTCAAAAGTCTTTGTAGGTCCAGAACTCCGTTGGTGCGGTTTTGCGGACAAAGACTCTCTTTCAAAGGTTTTGTTTACTGTTATATATCGCGATCCAAAAACTCATCTTGCATATATAAAGCGCTGCAAAATTGGCGGATATATAATGAACCGCGATTATTTTTTTGCTCCTGATGGAATGGAAGTTCTTCATATCGATACAAGAAAGTCGTTTGATTTTGAATTGAATTATTCTCCAAAGCCTAGAGTAAAAATCTTAAAAGAGACTTTTAAAGCGGCAGATTTCTTAGAAAAAGGCATAAAAGCGCAGGGAACACGGCTTTCAACTAGAGAAGTTGACTCTGTTTTAGTAAAATAGCTGTAAAATATAATGAAAATACTTTCTGAATATGTGAGCAATGAATTTTGTGTAAAAGGTTCTCGGTTTTTGGCGGATCTTTTTCCATGCAATGAACAGTCTGTTGCAAAAGAACTTATAAAGTCTCAAAAGATAAAATATGCCGATTCAACGCACGTCGTTCACGCTTTTATTATTGGCAAAAACGCTGAGATTATGGGAATGAGTGATGATGGCGAACCTTCTGGCACTGCAGGAAGACCTGCTCTTGACGTTTTAAAAGGCTTTTCGTGTACAGATACCCTTCTTACAATAACAAGATGGTTTGGAGGAACTCTTTTAGGAACTGGCGGTCTTGTAAAAGCGTATGGCGATAGCGCAAAACAGGTGCTTTCTTGCGCAGAAAAAAATGGTTCTTTCAAGGAATTCATAAAAAAGACTGCTTTTTCATTTAGGTGCAGTTATTCTTTTTATCAGACTTTAAAACATATTATGCCTTTGTTTGAAGCTGTTCCAATTGAAGAGAAGTTTGAATCCGAAGTTTTTATAAGTTGTTGTGTTCCCGAAAAAAACTCCTTGGACTTTTGCAAAAAAATTCAAAATCTTAGCAATGGAACTGTTCAAATAGTTCAAGAAAATCCTAGTTTATAAGGGCTTCGATTTAAGGTTTATACAAATTTTGACTTTCGACCTGTTAATTTATTTTAGTTGTTTTATAAAGTTCAGCATTTTGATTAAAAACTATATTTGGAATGTGGTAAATTTTTTCTTTTTTATAAAGATATTTTAAAGGGTGAATATCAAATTCGTTTGGAAACCAGCCGCCAGTTGCTTCTAAATCCACAACGTTCACGCTTACTGGGTGCTGAATCGGCAAAATCATTGCCTCGTCTAATAAAAGTTGTTCAGCTTGGGCAAGAAGCTTTAAATGATTTTCGTCTGAATAAATAGAAGATTCGTTAAGCAGATTGTCATACTCTTGGTTGCTCCAGCCAGAGACATTTAGAGTAGAATTGCTTCTGAAAAGTTCTAAAAAGGCGAGAGGGTCTGCGAAATCTCCTATCCAAGTGTAAGAAAAAAGCTCTGAGTCGGAATTCTGAATAGAATCCAAATATGCGGCGGAAGGAATTTCTTCTGTCCTTAGCTCCACACCAAGAGTTTTCCAGGCTTCTTTTAAAATTTCAGCCTTTTTTTTCATATAATCTGAATCTGGAATTGCAAAGGTTAAAACCAATTGCAGGTCTTCTGGTATGTTCGCATTTTGTCTTGCTTCTTTCATAAGAAATTTTGCGTTTTGTTCATCACAATAAGAGTATCCTTCAACATTTTTGTATCCATTTAAAGGGTACACTAGTGTTGTCGCGGGAACATAAAATCCTTCCCTAAGTTTTTCCCATGGAACTGCTTCTAAAAGAGCGGCTCTAAAATCAGTTCTGCTCCAAATGCTATTAGGTTTTATCTTAAAAAATAAATACTGCGTTGCAAATTCTGCATTTATGCGGATACTTTGTTTATCTATAATCCTTTTGCTGTTGAATGTTCCTGTTATCCAATCGGCTTTTCCTGTGTTGAATAAAAAAGAATTTTCATCTTCATCATCGCTTAAAAGTATTGTAATTTGACTTAGAGGAGTTTTTTTTGAATCGTAGTACTGCTCGTTCTTTTTTAGGATAATTTTTTCTGAATCACTTGATTCAATAACAAACGGACCTGAATAAACGCCTTCAGAAGCAGGTTTTACACAAAAAGCTTGCATGCACAAAAGTTTATAAAGATGTGCGGCTGGTTTTATCAAGTTTACAGCGATTGTGCTGTCGTCAATAACAGAAATTCCAATGGAATCTATGTCAGTTTTTCCGCCAGAAAGTCTGTACTCTTGAGCGCCTGCGACTATATCAAAAAGAGAAGAGTAGGGAGAATCCGCTGTAGAGAGCATTGTTAGCCAGGAGTTTTTTACGTCTTGGGCAGTTATTTCTGTTCCATCGCTAAATTTTGCACCTTTTCGCAGCGTAAAAACCCACCTTTTTTTATTTCTGTTGATTCTAAAAGAAGTGCAAAGCGCATAGTTAGGCTCAAGAGTGATAGGATTATATGAAAAAAGCCCTTCGTACAAGCCCGTCAGTATTTGAGCTTCGATGCTGTAAGCCGCGCTATGCGGATTAAGATTAAAATTATGCTTTGAACATACAATAGTGTAGTTTTGCTGTAGTTCTTTTTTTAAAGAAGGAATTTCCTGTTGATTTTGTTCAAACTGTTCCAGCTCATTAGAATTTGTTTCTTGTGCAAAGATGTTTGTAAAAAAAATGCATAACAAAAAAATTGTTTTTAAAGCTTTATGCTTAATGTTTTTATTTTTACTCCACATCTGAAATTCCTAATTTTTTCATTTGATTGCGCTCTTCTACATACGAAATGTATTCTGAACGTTTTTGCGTTGCCTTTATAAGATTGTTTTTTATAGCGATTAAATCCATTTTTAGACCGCGTATTTTTGTTCTGTTTGCAATAGAAACGTTGTTCTTAAAATATTCATCAGCAGATTCTAAAAGAGTTAAAATTTCTTGATTTTCAGAAATTTGTTTGTTTACGAATTCAAGAATTGCCGTTTCGTCAGTTCTTTGCAGTCTGGCAACTTCCTGGCTGTTTTTGTTGAGCAAAAGACCAAAAAAGTTCGCTTTTTTTTCAATGTTTGCAATAAAAGTGTTTATGCTAACTGCTCTTGTTGTTTTTATTCCCTTTTTTGCATCTAAAATTGTAAAATTGTATACTAATTCAGGTTCCGGCTGCTTAAAAAGTTTTCTGAAAAAGATTTTAAGTTTTTCTCCAAAAGTCTTTTTTCTTTTTTCAAGAGTATCTACATTTGAATGTAGTTTTTCTGCAATGTCAATATATATAGGCGCAATTGTTGCAAGTCCGTGAAGCGTGTCTAATATCATTGATTTAGTGTTTATGCTTTCTTGTTTTTTTACACTCGATTTATTTACTACTTGAAGTTTAGCGAGCGTAATTTTTTGCGCGTTTTCCTTTTTCTCGCCCTGGTCTTCTTCTACGATTTCAGAAATTAGTTCGCTGTAGTAAGGCTTCTTTCCCATGATTTTAGGGAATAGCCGCTTTATTTCTGAAAGCTCAGTTTCTTTTGAAGATAGCATTTTCGTAACATCCACGGAAGAATGTTCAAATATATTGGTACGGACTTCAAGCTTGTACGTTTCTCTTAAAAAATCAGAAAGTTCTTTTAAAATTTCATTAATTTCGTTTAAGGCTTGAGCACTTTTACTTATAGAATCGTTTAGCATGCAAAGGCTCATCTGTGTAAGACTCTTTTTTGCTTCATTTATAAGATATGCAAGACCTTTCGTGTTCGGCCTTGAATTATTCAGCGTCATATTCGTCCACTGAAATGAATTGTTTAACTCTAAAAGTTTTTTTATCTTTGGCAGACTAAAAGATTCTGTAGAAAACTTTATGTAATTGCAAACAAAGTCCAGCATGCTTTCGTAATCTGAATATCTAGAACCCATGACCAATGAGCGTTCATTTTCTGTGTATGGGGAATCTTCTGGAGCCTGAATATCTGAAATCTTTTTTTCTAATTTATATGGGTCAGGAGTTATTAAACCTCTTTTTATAAGAACATCGTAAATGTTTCTTACGCACGTGTGCAAAAGGCGATAGGTTTCCAAGAGCTTGGGAAGTTCAGTTAAATTGAACCATTCTTTCTTTTTGCTTATTGCTTCTTTTAATGACTCTAAAAAATTAATTTCTTCACTCATATTGCTATTATTATCGAATAAAAATGTAGAAAACACTAGTAAAAAAAATTAATGAATCTTATTCATTTTTCTAAAAGTCGAAGTTTAGACTATTAGCCCAAACTTCGACTTTTTTATAAGCGCTTAAAAATGCTTTCAGCAAATTTACAATTTGCTCAGACGGTTGTGCTCGCACTTCGTTTGAATTGTTTTGAGTTGCTACGCAACCTTAATTGTTCTTATCGCACAAAGTCTTCACAAATTGTAAATTTGCTTGCGCTTTTATTCATTTTTCTAAAAGCCGAAATTTGTGCTGTTACAGTATTTTTCCTAAATCAATTTGGATGAAGCCTGATTTTCCTGTGTTTATAAAGGAAGATTCTTCCCAGCCTGCGTAAACGTGGCTTCCAGAAATTGAAAAATCTGTATAAATAAAACCTTCTGGCAGTTTTGGGAATTTCATAGCGCAGGTTTTTCCTTTGTTAAAAATATTTTTGCCATAAAGCGCACCATTTATATAGAAAGAACCGTCTTCAAAAAGTGCTGCGGAAAAAATATCGCTTATTAAGCAGTTTGCCTTAAGAACTTTTTCGCCTTGAACTTTTGCAGTTGTTTCAAAATATCTTGGAGAATGGCTGCCTGCTGTATAAACTTTTACGGAAAGCTTATGCTTTTTTTGCACGGATTTTAAAAGTTCCTGAATTCTTTGCGGTGCTTGCGTAAAGTTTTCAATCTGTCTTGAACTTCTAAATGACTGGGAATCTGTTTTTTGAATAAATATTTCTTTTTCTGCAGAAACTGGCGACAACGAAAGCAGGTCTTTTTTTACTTGAAAAGTTATATACAAAAATTCTGTTTTCGAAGCGTCTGATTTTTTTACGCTGCAAGTCCAAAATTGCCCGTCCCAAACAAAATCCGTTATTTCGCAATTTGAATCTAACTTTAAATTTTCAACATTTATTACAGGGTAAAAAACATTTAGATTAGGATTGAACTGAATAAGAAAAGCGTTTAAGAAATCGTTGTCATTTTTTTTTGCATTATTAAAAAATGCGCTCTTATATACGGAAAAAACTGGGATTTCATCATAAAAAACTAAATTTGACGCAGTTTTGTCCGCAAAAAGAGTTGAATCTGTTGCAAAATTTATTTTTTCATCTTCAAACACAAGAATTCCTGCTCTGTTTACAATTGCAAATCCTTTTGGAATGGAATATTCATTTTCTTCGCTTTGCATTTGTGAAGACGCGGCGGAAATTCTAATGCTTTCAGTCCATGGTTTTGATATGGCATAAGGAACGTTTTGAATTCTGTCTGTCTGAATGTATTCATTGTTAGAAAAATAAAACCACTTGTGAACTGTAGTTTTTATTTCAGGCTGTGCAATTTCAATTGGATTCGGCTTTTTTGAACAGGAAAATGTTATAAAACTAAAAATTGCAATCAGGCTGAACAAAAAAGTAAAATAAGACCTATTCTGCATTTTTTTAGTTTATATCCCCATTCAATTTAATTCAAGAGATAATTCTTTTTGAGAATTTACAAGCGCTGACAAAATGCTGATTTCTTGGTCTTTATATAAAAATATTTCTGTTTTATTTTGTTTCAACGCAATGCAGTCCAGCTTGTTGTTTTGCGGTATGTAATTTGAAAGTATGTGGCATTCTGAAAAATTTGTGCTTTGCAGTTGTAAAAGAGTTGAATCAGAAAAAAAATTATTATTGCTTTGCGTTAAATAAGAATTTTTAAAATCTGCGCACTTTATTGCGCTTATTATTGTATTTTTTTCTAAATTCCAGGGATTATAAAAATTTTTAAAGTCTTTTTCTTTCGATTCCAAAACTTCTGCAAATTTTTCCCAGTTAAAGTGGGCGGCATAGTTTTTTATTTGTTCTGCAGAAAGGGAATTTATTTCTGCCAAAGAGTAAATTGTGCTTAAGATATTTGCTTCAAATCCTAATAGCCATGAAAGCTGCGTTTTTCCCGGAAAAACAGTTCCTGCTGGAAGAAAAAAATCTTTTAAGCAAAAATTGTATTTTGCATCTGCAGCATCTACAGATGCTATCTCCTTATTCAGATTCTGGAAAGGATAGGCGAAAACCGCAATTGGCGAAAATAAATCTGTTTCAATAAGAAAAGATTTTTCATTTTTTTGCAGAAAAAACTCTTCAATACAGTTATTCCGCCTGACAACAATTTTCCAAAACCCGCTATTATTGTCCGCAGTGTTGCTGTTTTGTTCATCGGCTTCAGTGCAAAAAAATAATTCTGTTTGAAGAAGTTCTTCTTGGCTTGGCAAAAAGAATTCTTTTGTTTGAATTTGCTGCTTGCAACTAAAAAATGAGAAAAATATGCAAATGCAAAAAAAATCAAAAATTGGGTAAAAGCTTTTTTTCTTCATACATATTATATATGAAGAAAAAAGCTAAAACGGAATTTTTTTTACGCTAGTGCAGTGTTTTTTTTAATTTCTTTTTGGCAAAGCTGGTCGCACAGTTCGTTGTATTCAATTCCTGCATGACCTTTTACCCAATTCCATTCAACATTTAAAGAAGAATTTAAACTGTCAAGGGCTTGCCACAAATCCTGGTTTTTTACAGCCTTGTTGCCCGCAGTTTTCCAGCCTTTTTTCTTCCAGTTAAAAATCCAGGCGGTTATTCCATTCTTCACATATTGGCTGTCGCTAAAAAGTTTAATCGTTCTGCCTGCAAAAGCGGGTGTGCTCTTTACTATTGAGAGCGCAGAAATAGCCGCTGTAAGTTCCATTCTGTTGTTTGTAGTATATTTTTCACCACCGGAAAGCTGCTTTGCAACTCCGTCTGCAATGATTACAGTTGCCCATCCACCAGGACCTGGATTTCCAAGACAACCTCCGTCGGTGTAAATGATTATTTCGTTCATTTTTGAGCAGCCTATTTAAGCAAGTATTCTACAGTTGTAACTACGCGGACATTCTTTTTTTCTTCAAGGCCTACAGCTGCGTCATTTATAGAAAACAAACCTTGTGTGGCATTTTTAATTTTTCCTACCCGGCTGCCAGAATCGTGTGCGAACTGCTCTGCTGCTTGCCTTGCATTTTTTGTGGCGAGCGCAATCATTTCCGGCTTTATGTCGTTTAAGGCTGTAAAGTCAAAAGTGATTCGAGAATCATAATCTTGACTCAACGTAATTCCAAAGGCTGCAAGTTTTAAAGAGTCATTGTGGGCTTTTTTTACAGCATCAATTTTGTTCGAGCGGACAAGAACCGTTGCTTTTCCTATATATTTGTATGAAAGCCTGTCTTGGTCAAGGTATAGGTTTACGGAATTGTCAACGATGTTTGCCGCTTGAACAGTAAAATCCTCTTGTGAAAGTCCATACCCTTTTAAAAAGTCTATAGCGGCATTTGTTTTAGAAATAATATCGTTTTGCAGAAGTTTTAAATCATTGTTTCCTAAAGAAAAAGAAAGTGGCCACACTGCAAGATCTGCATCAACTTCTCGTTCTGCAAGTCCTCTTACAGTAACAGAGCGGTCTGTCTTGCCAATGTTCTTCATTCCAAATGCAAGAATTACAGCCGCAATAATAACAGTGACATACCGTGCAATTGAATCAAATTTCATATATTCCTCCAGATATTTATGGAAAAGTTTGCAACGCAATCTTATAAGGGCAAAGAGAAGCGGCAGGAAACTGCGTTGCTGCAACAACTTCTATTTTATAAAAAAAATATGACATATACAACTTTTTTTTAAATCTACTTGCCGTTACGTTTTTTTTTTTATATCTTCATAGGTAAATCTAAAAAAAATATAAATGAGGTAATATAAATGGCAAAACAATTATTGTTTAATGAAGATGCTAGAAAGAAGTTGCTTTCTGGTGTGGAACAGATTGCTAAAGCAGTAAAAGTAACTCTTGGTCCATGCGGACGAATGGTAATGCTCGACAAAAAGTACGGTGCTCCAACAATTACAAAAGACGGTGTTTCAGTTGCAAAAGATATTGAGCTTGCAGACCCTTATGAAAACATGGGCGCACAGTTTGTTCGCGAAGTCGCTTCTAAGACAAATGATGATGCTGGCGATGGAACAACAACTTCAACAGTTTTAGCTTATGCTCTTGTTCGCGAAGGTTTTAAATCTGTAGCAGCAGGAATGACTCCTATTGAAGTAAAACGCGGTATTGATAAGGCAGTTGCAATTGCAGTTGAAGATGTAAAAAAGAATTCAAAGCCTGTAAAAGATGCGGCTGATATAAAGAATATTGCTACAATATCTGCTAACAACGATTCTGAAATCGGTAGCCTTATCGCAGATGCAATTGAAAAGGTCGGAAAAGATGGCGTTATTACAGTAGAAGAATCAAAGAACATGGAAACAACTGTAAATACTGTTGAAGGTATGCAGTTTGACCGCGGATACATTTCTTCTTATTTTGTTACAGACCGTGAGCGAATGGTTGCAGAACATTCAGATGCCCTTATTCTTATTTATGACAAGAAAATTTCTTCAATGAAAGATTTGCTTCCAATACTTGAAAAAGTTGCAAATTCAGGACGTTCTTTAATCATTATTTGCGAAGATGTTGACGGAGAAGCTCTTACAACATTGGTTTTGAATACAATTCGCGGAACAATCAAAGTTTGCGCAGTAAAGGCTCCTGGTTTTGGCGACCGCCGAAAGGATATGCTTCAGGACATAGCAGTTCTTACAGGCGCAACAGTTGTGTCTGAAGAAGTTGGACTTAAACTTGAATCTTGCGATGAATCTGTTTTAGGACAGGCAAAAACTGTAAAAATCGACAAGGACAACACAACTATTGTCGGTGGAAACGGTGATAAAAAGGCAATTGCTGACCGCGTCGCAGAAATCAAAATGCAGATTGAAAAATCTACTTCATCTTACGACAAAGAGCAGCTCCAGAAACGGCTTGCAAAACTTGCAGGCGGCGTAGCAGTAATCAATGTTGGCGCTACAACAGAAACAGAAATGAAAGAAAAGAAATTCCGTGTAGAAGATACAATCGCCGCAACTCGCGCCGCTCTTGAAGAAGGTATCGTCGCTGGTGGCGGAATTGCTCTTGTAGAAGCTGCAAAGGCTCTTGAAAACGTTCCTGCAGAATTGAGCGAAGACGAAAAAGTTGGATTCAAGATTGTTCGCCGTGCCCTTGAAGAACCAATCCGCCAAATTGCTGACAACGCAGGCATTGATGGCGCTGTAATCGCAGAACGTGCAAAGACAGAAAAGAAGGGAATTGGCTACAATGCTTACACAGGTGAATGGGTAAACATGATTGAAGACGGCATTATTGACCCTGCAAAAGTTACAACTTCTGCCTTGATGAATGCAGCTTCAATTGCAGGTACTTTGCTTACAACTGAATGTGCTATTACAGACATTCCAGAGCCAAAAGCGCCTGCGGCTCCTGCTCCTGATATGGGCGGAATGTACTAAAAAAGTCTATTTTAAGACTGAAAAGCCAAAACAAAGATTAAGAAGTCTGTTTTTCTACTTAAATATTAAATATTCAAAGTAAGTAAAAATTTTCTTCTGATTGGAAGTTTTGGCTTTTTTTGTTATAATAAATTTCATGATGTCAAAAAAAGAAAAAAAGCTTGCTCTTGTAACTTTGCTTACAGTTATTGTAGTTCTTTTAGGTGTATTCGCCATTCGCTTTATTTTTTTTCACAATGAGTATGGCAACATCCGCCCTGTGGTTGTAAATCCCACGTCAGAAGAAAATTCTTCAGAAGAAAGCACTTTGCAAGCGCAAACAAACGATACAGACATTCACACTTCTTTTATTCCGCTGTTGCCCACAGAAACACTTATGGACACTCTTACAATTGATTTTGATGGAGACACTCTTGATGATCAGATAATTGCAATCAGAAAGGCGAACTCTCCAAATCTTTTTCTTATTGTAGGACTTTACAATCCAAATACCAATTCTTATGAGCGAAGTGCGGAAATTTCTACAGAAATATCAAAGATAAGGACTTTTTCCTACACAGGAATAGACATGATAGGGGATCACCGCATGGCTCTTGTTTATCAAGGTGTGAAATCAAATGGCGATTCCGTAATGCAAATCTTTATCTGCACAAAAAAAAGAGGATTTGTAGAAGTTCAAAATATAGGTAATTTTTCTTCTGATGGAACAATTTTTATACAGCAATCAGAGCGTTCCGATGCTTATGAATTAAGTCAGGCTAAGGGAAAAAGCCACATTGTTTGGGTATACAGTTCGGATAAAGATGATGACAGAAATTCTTCAACAGCTGGAGTCAGCCAGGTTCAGACTGAATACCGCTGGAATGAAGAGCAGCAAAAATTTGTTCAAGCGCGCACGTTTCGTATTACAGGAAGCCGGGCGGCTGCAAAGGAGCTTGCGCGAATTCAAAACGGTACAGTTGAAACCTTCGCCAAATTTTTAAACGGTTTATGGTATAAAACTTCTGCCGCAGCTTCGCCAAGCTACATTTACTTTAATTATGACTCAAAAGAAGTTATCTTCCTTTCTGATGATACAGAAGGCGTTTTTACTTGGGAAGACTCAAGCCTTCGCCGCAGTGGAATTTACCTTACAACTGTAAATTCAATAATTTCTAGCATGAAGCGCCGTTTTGACATCATGCTTACAGGCGTAAATGAAGTGTACGTCCACGTTCATGACGATATTGGCCTTGTAATAAAGGAAAGCAATCAATGGGACGGAACTTATAAAAAAATTTCATTTCAATCAACTTTTGGTGAAGAAAACAAAACTTCATTAGATTCAGAATATCTTTCCGCGCTAAAAAAATCTGTCTGGGTTGATGACGATGGAAAAAAATATGTTTTTGGAGAAAATGAATTTTCACTTAACGATGGCTCTGAAGAAATAAAAGGTCTTTTTGTAACAGATTCTGTAGGTTCTTTTCCTGTAATTCAGATAAGAAGCCCCTATGAACAATCTTTAAATCAGTCTTATTCTATGAGATTTGAAACTAGAGAAGAAATTGTACCTGCAAAAACAAGGCGAGGAAAGCCCACTGTAAAAACAATAGTGAACAAAGACGTTATTATTTTTACGCCGGTAGCGCTTTCTCCGACAACTTGCTATGCCATTGACGCGAAAAGACTTACTTTGAAAAAATACATTGACAATAAATCTTCAAATTAATAGGATTATAGATTATGACTGCAAACGAATTACGCTCAAAATACATTGAGTTCTTTAAGAGTAAAAATCATGTTGAAATTTCTGGACAGTCTTTGATTCCAGAAAATGACCCGTCAGTTTTGTTTACAACTGCCGGAATGCATCCGCTTGTTCCGTATCTTTTGGGAGAAAAACATCCTTCAGGAACACGCCTTACAGATTATCAGAAATGCATCCGCACAGGTGATATTGATGAAGTCGGCGACCCAAGCCATCTTACTTGCTTTGAAATGCTTGGAAACTGGTCTTTGGGCGATTATTTCAAGAAGGAATCTATCGGATTTTCCTACGAATTTCTTACAAGCCCAGAATGGCTCGGCCTTGATCCACGAAAAATTTCTGTGACAGTTTTTGCCGGTGATGACAATGCTCCCCGCGATGAAGAAGCTGCAACTTACTGGAAAGAAAACGGAATGCCGGAAGACAAAATCGCATATCTTCCTGCAAGCGACAACTGGTGGGCAGCAGGTCCTACCGGTCCATGCGGTCCTGATACAGAAATCTTCTACTGGGTTGGTGAAGGACTTCCACCGGCTGGTTCAAACAAAGGAACTGACAGCGAAAACTGGATGGAAATCTGGAACAATGTTTTTATGCAGTACAACCGCGTTGATGAAAAAACTCTTGTGCCGCTTCCAAAGAAAAACGTTGACACAGGAATGGGCCTTGAGCGCACAAACTGCATCTTGCAGGGAAAAACTTCGGTTTATCTTACAGAGGTATTTCAGCCAATCATTGAAAAAGTTGAAGAACTTTCTTCCTATAAATATGGTACAGACGCAGAAAAAGACAAGAGCGTGCGAATTATTGCAGATCATAGCCGCGCTTCTGTTTTTATTCTTGGTGACCAGAAAGGCGTTTCTCCTTCAAATGTCGGAGCAGGCTACGTTCTTCGCCGCTTGATTCGCCGCGCAGTCCGACACGGAATGAAGCTTGGAATCGAAAAGGAATTCCTTGCGGAAGTTGCGGCTGTTGTTATTGAAAATTTCAAGAGCGCATATCCGGAACTTGAGCAGAACAAGGAAAAGGTTTTCCGCGAGCTTACTGCCGAGGAAGCAAAATTCCGCACAACACTGAAAAAAGGCGAGGCTGAATTCCAGAAACTCCTTTCAAATCTTATGAAAAACCCTAAAAAGATTATCTCTGGAAAAGTCGCATACAATCTTTATGAAACTTACGGCTATCCGCTTGAACTTACTCAGGAACTTGGCGCGGAAAATGGCTTTACAGTTGATATTGAGGGATTTATGGCTGCGGAAAAAAAGCATCAGGAAGCCTCAAAATCCCTTGACGCAGGAAAGGCGAAGGGCGGACTAGCAGAACAGTCTGACATCACAACAAAATATCACACAGCGACACACTTGCTTCAGCAGGCTTTGGTTGACGTTCTTGGCGATGAAGTTTCGCAGAAAGGTTCAAATATAAACAATGAGCGAATGCGCTTTGACTTTACTTTCGGTCGCCCGATGACAAAAGAGGAAGTCCAGAAAGTCGAGGACATTGTTAATGAAAAAATCAACGAGGATTTGCCTGTAACAATGGAAGTTATGCCGCTTGACCAGGCAAAGGCAGAAGGCGCACGGGCTTTGTTCGTTAATAAATACGGCGAGCAGGTAAAAGTGTACACAATCGGCCGCGACCCGAAGAAAGACTGGTATTCAAAGGAAGTTTGTGGCGGACCGCACGTTCAGCACACGGCTCAGATTGGAAAATTCAAGATTGAAAAGGAACAGTCTTCTTCTGCCGGCGTTAGAAGAATCAGGGCTACAATAAGCGGCGGACTTCCGCTGGACAAATAGTCATAATAAGAGTATTAAAAAAAACATAAAAATTTGTAACTATTTTTGCATTTTATAGGTTTTATAGTGTAAAATAGTAGAAAATAAAAGAAAAGGATTTTATATATGAAACGTTTTGTAACAGGTCTTTTTGCATTTCTTATGACAGCAGCTTTGTTTGCTCAGTCAGATTTACAGGTTCTTGCCATTGTAAAATTAAACAAAGCGGAATCTATTACTGTAAAACAGTTGAAATCAAAAGTTGGTATGTACGAAAAGCAAAGAGGGGCAGCTCTTACAGTTGATGATAGGGAAAAGGTGCTTGATTCTATAATTCAAGAAAAACTTATTTTGCAAGCTGCGGCAAAGGCTGG
This sequence comes from uncultured Treponema sp., assembly GCA_934667505.1. Lineage (GTDB taxonomy): Bacteria > Spirochaetota > Spirochaetia > Treponematales > Treponemataceae > Treponema_D. The sequence continues at coordinate 69,973 of CAKULY010000006.1, forward strand.
CATTTCTCTTCCAGATAGCGCGGTTGATCAGCTTTTCTTGGAGCAGGTTAGTCAGCAATTGGCAGGAAGGTTGCTTTCTCAGTCTGAGTTGGAAACTCTTGTAAAACAGCAGACAGGTCTTACTTTAGATGAATTCCTTCGTCAGCAAATTGGAATGTCCGCAGATGAATATAAACTCTATTTAAAGAACCAGACAATCGCAAGGCAATATGTTATTACTCAAAGACAATCTGAGTTAAAAGATGCCGTTCCAACTGATGAAGAAATTAGAGCTTTTTATGAGCTCAACAAGATGTCTTTTGTGTGGACAGATATGTTCAAGATGTTCTTGGTTGTATTTCCTAAGGGAAACAATGCAGAGGCGGCACGAACTTTGGCAGATTCTTACTATAACAAGTTAAAATCAAAAAAACTTACTACGAACCAGATTACTGTTGAATCAAAAAAAGAAAATTCTGGATTTCAGGCTGGCGAAGTGATTATTAATAAAACTCAAGTCAGTGCTCAGCAGCTGGGAATGACTTACGAAGACCTTCTTACTCTTTTTAATAAGGATGTTGGCTATGTTTCTTCTTTGGAAGAACAAGAAACTCATTTTCAGTTTTATACAATTGTAAAAAAATATGAAGCAAAAATGCTTGGCTTAAGCGATATTGTTCAGCCAGACAACACATATACAGTTTACGATTATATTAGACAAAATCTGTCCCAGCAAAAACAAGTTGAGTATCTTGCAAATGCAGTTCAGGAAATTGCAGAAAATCTTGATACAGATGCTAACGTTGAAAGAAAAAAGACTGGCGATGCATTGAAAAAACTTCTTAGCTGGTAATTTTACATAGGATTTTAAAATGTCACGACGAATTGGACGTATTCTTGCATTCCAAGCATTGTACTCTTGGAATGTAGGCGGTGTTGATGTTGATGATTTGCTCAATTTTTCATGGCTAGAAAGGGATAGTTCAGAATTTCAAGAGGAAGATTCAAAAAATGATTCTGAAGAAATCAACTTTTCTTTGCTAGATAAGCAATTAAAGCAATTTTCTGCTCTTCCTTCAGAGAAAAAAGATGAAATATTTGCTTTTGCAGGTTTTCTTGTAAAAGGAACAATTGAAAATATAAATCAAATTGATGAAATAATAAAAAAACATCTGTCTGAAAAGTGGAGCATCGACAGAATTAACAAGGTTGCTTTATCTGTCATGAGAATGAGTATTTATTCTTTGCTTTATCAAAAAGATATTCCTCCTTCGATTGTAATTGACGAAGCTGTTGAAATTGTAAAAGACTATGGCGAAGATGACGCCCATAAGTTTACAAATGCTGTGCTTGATAATGTAAGTAAAGATATTGCAGCAAATGCTTAGTTTCTGCTCTTTTATGGGATATGGAAGTATTTTCATGAAGAAAATGTGCAAGTTAAAAATAACAGCAAATCTCTTATTGTTGTTTTTTTGCTTGCCGTTTTTTTTTAGTTCTTGTTCAAAAGAAGTAAAAAAAGATTCTTTTACAAGTGCGCTGAATCAAATTGATTCTCTTATAAATCAAAAGCAGTATAAAGATGCAGAAATCTTGCTAGATAAAATAACTGCTGATGCATATAGTTCTTGGGCAAAAATCGGCATTTTTAGAAGATTTTGTTTAATTGAAAAAAAGACAAAGGCTGAAAAAATAATAGCTGAAGGGCTTAAAAAAAATCCTGAAAATCTAGAAATGCTGGCTGTTTATTCAAACTTTTTACTAGATGATGGCAGACTTGATTTGGCTTTGCATTTTTCCGAAAAATTGCAAAATACGAAGTATGGCTCAATATATTCGGAAGCGGTAATTCGCAATACAATTGAAAAATCAAATAAAAATGATTTAAAGCATATCTTTAAAGAAGAAAAATATTTTCAAGTTTATTACGATGCCTATATTGGCACTCAAAATACAGCTTGGCTAAAAAATGCAGCTCTGCTTTATTTGGCAAAAGGTGCTTACAACAGCGCGGCGAATATTGCCCCTGTAGAACTTTTTAAAATAGATGATGCCTATTTCTGGGCTTTAGTTATGTTTGATGCGGCTAGATATGGAGATTGTATAAATTATAGCAACGCCGCAGGGCAAATGTTGCATGAAAATTTTCCTTTGCAAAACAAAAAAAATCTTACAGATTCTGAGATTATAGCAATTGAATCTGATGCTTATACACTTCTTTCCGATTCTGAAAATGCAGAACAAGTTAGACGAAAATATCTTGATTCTATAAAAGGCGACATAAATTCTTCTGAAAAATGGAAGCTTTCTGAAATTGAAAAAGAGTCAGCCTTTGTTCCTATTATTTTTTCAAACAGTGCAAAGTGGTCTTATGATAATCAAGATGATTTTAGGACAGCAAATTTGCTGACTTTTTGCGTAGACACTTGGCCGGATTACGTTCAAGGTCTTATTTCTTATGCGCAGTTTGCTTATAATTCTTCTAAAAATAGAAATGAAGATTTTGCGCAAAGGCAACTTCGCGACAATGGGCTTGCAACTCTTGAAATGGAAAAATACGATAATCGTGCTCGCATTCCTGTAAGCGATGCTCTTTATAGAATAAAAAAGAGTCTCGAAAGAACAAATAATCCTGCTTTATATGTTTTGGACATTGATTTATCGCAAAAACTTTCACCTTCTACGAACAAGATTCAACAGGCTGCTTTAGTGTGGAAGCTTCTTGAAGAAAATGCAGAACAAAAATCAGTTTATCCAGATATAATTCTCGATTATGCGCTTAACTTTTTTCTGCAAGAAAAAATGCATGACGAAGCGTTCCGAGTTTTTTCAAATCATGTGAGCAGCAAATATCTTATTCCATTAGGCGACGATTTTTGGACGTATATTGTAAAAGAAATAAAATCATTTTCGCAGATAGAAGTTGAGTATTCTGCTTTTTTTGCCGCTTATTTTAAACTTTCGGATACTGCTCTTAGGTTTTATGAATATGCCGTTTATGAATTCGGAACAGAACCTGACGATAAAGTTATATCGCCATTAGCAACAAATTCCTCTTGTGTAAATCTTGCAATGATTTTGAATTCTTTAGGTTATAAAAAAGAAAGCCTTGAACTATATGGAAAAATCGCAGGAAGGTGTACGGAACGCAGCGTAAAATCCTTGGTTATGTACAGAATGGCTCTTATCCAATCCGGTTATAACGATTTAGCAAGTGCGAAACGCAGCTGTGAATATGCTGTTTCTTTGGATAACGAAAATATTGATGCAAAAAATTTGCTTTTTAAAATACAATCAATCATAAAATAAAAAGAAGGCAAGATAAAAACAACCGAAAATAGCGTCTGTTTTTATCTAATAGACCAAAATGAAATGCCCTTCTAAAACTAAACTTGTTTGCTTAGCTTTAAAAGGGCATTTTATGCAAAATTTAAAACTGCTAAGACAAGGTTTTAATTGCAAGCGAACCTTGTCAAACCGATTTATTCAATAATAGCGATTATATCGCTCATTTTAAGGATAAGGTGGTCTACTCCGTCAAGCTTTACCTGTGTTCCAGAATATTTATCATACATAATTCTGTCGCCAACCTTTACAGTAATTTTATCATCTTCTGTGCCAGGTCCTACTTCTACTACTGTGGCAGTCTGTGTTTTTTCTTGCGCTGCGTCTGGAATATAAAGTCCGCTTGCAGTTTTTGTTTCTGCTTCGTCATTTTTTACAAGAATTCGATCTGCTAATGGTTTTATTTTCATTTTTTATACCTCTTATTATATTTGGCCTAAATGCCACTTTTTAATACTTTTGAAGACTAAAAAATAACTATAGGCTTATTCAATATATTTAAATATAAGAAAAATTAACAGCTATCGTCAATAGAAAAAAAACAAAAAACATAAGCAACTCTTTTTTTTGGGTAAAAATAACCCTTTTTTTTGATGATATTTGTCTAGTGGGTAAAAATTACCCATCGTTTTTAAAGTTTTTTGCAAATGAAAGGGACGTTTTTATTGATTGTAAATAAATATAATAAAGATGTCTGTATAATTTGTTGTAATATAAGAAATTATAATTATTTATCTATTTTTTTTAAATTATTTTTTAAAGTTGGCATGAATCTTGCTTAATATTTAGTGTAACAAACTTTTTGGAGGACTTACAATGACAGAAGAAAAATCTTTACTTTCGACTTACTTAAAGGAAATAAATAGCATTCCTTTGCTTTCAAGAGATGAAGAGACGAAACTTGCAATTAAGGCTGCTGCTGGAGATAAAATTGCAAAGAATAAAATTGTTAATGCAAATCTTCGTTTTGTTGTTACAATCGCTAAAAAATATCAAAAAAGAGGTCTTGACCTTGAAGACCTGATTAGCGAAGGAAATATAGGCTTGCTTACAGCGATAGAAAAGTTTGATGTCAGTAAAGGTTATCATTTTATTTCTTATGCTGTTTGGTGGATTCGTCAGGCAATTATAAAAGCGATTAGCGAAAAAGGTCATGCTATAAGAATGCCATTAAATCGCATAAACGAGCTTAATCAAATTGAAAGTGCCCGAAGAGTTGTTTCTACAAATATGATGACAGAAGAGCAGGAATTAAAAGAAGTTGCTTCTATGTTAAAAATGGATGTCGCTCATGTTCGCGAAATGATAAATATTTCAAAAGATATGGTCAGCCTTGATGCAGAAGTTCGTGGAACTGAAAGCGGTGCTTCTTCCTTTGGAGATTTCATTGAAGATTCTACTGCTGAACGCCCTGAAGAAAAGGTAATGACAGAAGCTATGAAAGATGAAATAAACAATGTTATAGATACATTAAAACCTAACGAAGCTAAGGTTATAAGAATGCGCTACGGTCTTGATGGTCAAAAACCAATGTCATTAAAAGAAGTTGGCGATGTTTGTAATCTTACAAAAGAACGAATTAGGCAGATTGAAAAACACGCAATAGTAAGAATGCAGCATCCTACAAGAAGCCGTAGGCTTGAAGCTTTTACCGCATAAGGTTTTGTTGTTTCTTTAGTTCTTCAAAAGCGTCATACCTGGCTTGAACTAAAATGTTGTGGTCGCGATTTATATCAGCGATTCTAAAGTTTAAACTTCCAGCTTGAATGGTTCCGGTAATTTCGCCGGGACCTCTTAGTTTTAAATCTTCATTGGCAATTATAAAGCCGTCTGTGTTTTGCCTTAGAACCTTTATTCTTTCGATTCCAGTTTCTGTAATATTTTTGCTGTAAATTAAAAAACAGTACGATTGAAGAGTTCCGCGTCCAACGCGTCCCCTTAGTTGGTGCAATTGAGCAAGTCCGAAGTGGTCTGCTTGCTCTATTACAATGCAAGTTGCATTTGGAACATCAACGCCAACTTCCACAACGGTTGTCGCGGCAAGAACAGAAATTTTTCCATCCTTAAAGTCTTTTAAAATACTTATCTGTTCTTCTTCTGGTATTTTTGAATGAATAAGAGCGCATCTGTATTTTGGATAGACTTGCTTTGAAAGAACTTCAAACATTTCTTCGGCAGCTTTTGTTTCTCCTTTTAGGTTTGAAGAATCTATTGCAGGATACACAAAATATGCCTGTTCTCCTTTTTTTAAGTGTTCTTCCACAGCGTTGTAAGCGTTAGTTTCATTGCCTTCTTTTACTAAGTATGTTTTTACAGTTTTTCTGTTTGCAGGCATTGTTTTTATTACGCTTACATCTAAGTCGCCAAATGCAGTCAGAGCAAGCGTTTGTGGAATAGGTGTCGCGCTCATCATTAAAAGATGAGGTTCAAAAGTCATGTTAGGAAAGACTTGCATTTGCCTTCCCTTGTCAATAATCGACTGCCTTTGGACAACTCCAAATCGATGCTGCTCGTCTATTACTGCGAGCTGCAAATCGTTGTATGCAACTTGTGAGGAAAACAGAGCGTGAGTTCCAATTAGAATATCTATTTCTCCTGATTTTAACCTTTTTAGAAGTTGCGTCCGTCCTGAGCTTTTTGTATTGCCCGTAAGAAAAGCGATTCTGATTCCTAATGGTTCAAGCAAGGCCGAGGCCGATTCCGCGTGCTGTCTTGCAAGAATTTCTGTCGGCGCCATTATTGCGCATTGACCTTTCCAATTTATGACCCGTAAACACGCAAAAAAAGCTACAAGAGTTTTTCCTGAACCAACATCGCCTTGCAAAAGTCTTTGCATTGTAAAAGGTGTCGCAGAAAGTTTTGCTCCGTTTAAGAGAGCGTTTCTTTCTGAAAATCCTTTGTCGATGTCAAAGTTCATTTGGCTTATTACATTTATTTGGTCTTTCGTTAGGTCAAACGCAAGTCTGTTAAAGAGCTGTTTTTGAAGCGGCGAAAGACTGTTTTCAAAAGCAAGCACAGAATCGTTGTCTAAATTTGTGGTTTCTGGATTCCACTGCTCCTGAGCCGCTTTCTCTGCTAATTCAAGGTCTGCGATAGGAAGCGTTCCTCTGTGCTTAAAAGCTCTTTTCGCAATGCTTGTCTGAAAATTAAAAAGTTCTTCATAAATAAGAGTTTTTCTTGCAAGTTGAAAGTCCATCGTGGATTTCGGCTGATGGATAAGCCGAATGGCATCTTTTTTTGAAAGTAAAAATCTTGATTCAATTATGTTTTTGGGAAGTTCGTTGTCTATCCCGCTTGAATATTGCGAAAGCGCGGAATTTATAATTTTACGCAGATTTTTTTGATTCAGCCCTTCTGTTAGCGGATAAATTGGAAGAAGAGCAGAATCGGGCAGAGGAAGATTTTTGAATTCTTCAAGAGTTCCGCTTTCGCTTACTTTGGTTACGTCAAAACTGGTGCTTTGAATTTGACCGAATTTTTCAATAAATGTTCCGGTTACGCAAACTATTGAACCAATCGGCAGGGAGTGTTGTAAAAAAGCTCTGTTGAATGCTATTAGCGAAGCGCAAAGCGTTCCGTCTGAAATTACAATTTTAAGTGTTTTCATTTTGCCGTAGCCAAACCATTCGTGCGCGGTTACTTGGGCAATAGTGTGAACTTTGCTGTTTTTAAACTGCGAAAACGGAACGACTTTTCTGCGGTCTTCATAATCTCTTGGAAAAAATTCTAAAAGATTGCAGACTGTAAAAATGTTGAGTTTTGCAAGCAGTTTTGCTCCTGCAGGTCCTACTCCAGGAAGAGATGAAACGGAATTTTTTATTTCTTCTAACTTCATTTTAAAAAGGAATCATTTGAATAAATCTAAGCAGGAAGTTTATTAAAATATTTCCGCAGAGTAAAATTACCAGCAAAATTATAGAAGAAATTATCAGAGCTTTTTTAAAACTCATTGGTTTTCTGCCAGAAAAAGGCCTTACAATTTTATATAAAACGCCGCTTATGGCACTGTCGAACGCTTGCCAAGGAGAACCGTATTCCATGCTTGTTTTGCTAAAGAGCATTACAATTAGACGGATAACGCAGATAAGCAAAAATAAACTTGCGAGCGATGAAAAAACGTACCACAGAAGATAAACAATCTGTATAAGAATTCCGTTAAAGCTTATAATCCCTGTTGCTGCTATATTTTTTAATACAGATGAAGCCAATGTTAAAAGACCAATTGAAATTACTGGCGAAAAATCTAACATTCCTAGCCTGAGATTAAATCTTGAAAAAAGATTTAAGTATGGATCGCATAGGCTGCAAAGAATTCTTCCAGGTTTTGTGTATAAAAGACCTGGAATCCAAGATAAAAAACATCTTACAATGCAAAGAAGATAGTAAAAGTCTACAACTTTTGCTAATAGTATAAAAAAACTTTGTATAATATTTCCTGGCATAACTTTGCAGTGCTCCCTTTGGTTTTATGACGTCCACACATTTTTTATAAAAGAAAACTCTTTTAGCTCATCAATAACTTTTTGTTCTGAAGAAGCCGTAATCTGTTGATTTGCTTTTACTATATAAGTTCCTTTATCTGTGTCTATATGAAAATATACTAAACAATTGCCATTATGGGCAAATAAATATTCTCTGATTTTTACAATATTTGTTTCGTTTGCAAGATTTTTTTCAAGCTCAATATGCAGTTCCCGAATAGACGCTTGCTTCATTTGAAGAGGATTGAGAACTTCGTCTACTATAAATGAAGCTGAATCTTGCTTTTGAGAATATTCCAGTTTCCCCTTAAAAGCCATAATCTTGCCTTTTTCAAGGCTTGCTTTAATCTTTTCCCAAGTCTGAGGGAATATGGTCATATCAAGAATTCCATTGTAGTCTTGAAGTTTTACAAATGCCATTGCAGTTCCTTTTTTTGTAGTGAATTCGTGAATGTCATTTATAAGACCTAAGACTGTATACGCCCGTCCTGTGTTTCTACATTCCCATGCAGATTTTCCAGAGGCTATCATAGCTTGAAATTCTGCTTTTACTTCTTTAGCGCAACGTTCAAAATCAGAAGAGACAAGAGTTACGCAGGTTTTAATAGTTTTTTCGTATTCATCAAGCGGATGCCCCGAAATATAGCAACCTATAATTTCTTGCTCTTCGTTTAGTTTTTCCATCATAGGAAGGTCTGGCATTGGTTCAAATTCAAAGTCCGCATAGACTTTTTCATCCGTGTCGCCAAATAAATCGCCCTGACCATTGCTTGTGCCGTTCGTCTTGTCTTCCACGTATTTTATGGCTCGCTCCATGTTTGCGCTGAGCGTTGGACGGTTAATGCCTAGCTTGTCAAAAGCGCCTGTTTTTATGCAGACTTCAATTGCTTTTGTGTTGACAAGTTTTTTTGAATCGTCTGCAAGGGGAACAATTCTTTCTAGAAAATTCATAAAAGAAGTGTAAGGACCGTTCTTTTCGCGTTCTTCTACGATTACTCTTGCAGCCTCTCGGCCCATTCCCTTCATTCCGCACAAGGCGAAGATTATGTGCCCATCAATTACATCGAAAACAACGTAAGAGCGATTGATGTCTGGGGGGTCGATTTTAAGACCCATCCTTTTTGCTTCTGCGATGTATTGCGGAACTCCGTCTGTTGAAGTCAATTCGTTTGTCAGGTTTGCCGCCATAAATTCTGCTGGGCAATGGCATTTTAGCCAGCCTGTTCTGTACGCTAAAACAGTGTATGCTGCGGCGTGGGATTTGTTAAATCCGTAGCCAGCGAAAGGAATCATTATTTCAAAAATATCGGCAGCGTGCTGCTCTGTAAATCCGTTCTTTAAGGCGCCTTCTATGAATTCCTTTTTTTTGCCCATGAGAACTTCTTTCTTCTTCTTTCCCATTGCACGGCGAAGCATATCTGCCGCTCCTAGCGAAAATCCTGCAATTTTTTGAGAAACCTGCATTACCTGTTCCTGGTAGACCATAACACCGTAAGTTTCTTTTAAGATTCCTTCAAGGCAGGGGTCTGGATAGTCGATGGTTTCTGGCTTCCATTTTCCGTCAATGTATTTAGGAATGTAGTCTAGCGGACCTGGTCTGTAAAGCGCATTTAAGGCGACTAATTCTTCTATGCAGCGAGGTTTTGCCTGCCGCAGAATTTTTTGCATTCCCGGAGATTCAAACTGGAATACTGCGACAGAATCTCCTCGGTCAAACATATCAAAAGTTTCGCTGTCTGTCTCGCTTACATTTTCCGTTTTAAATTCGGGCGTTCCTTTCGGACGGTGACGATTTATAATGTCTTCTGCATATCTGATTAAAGAAAGCGTTTTTAATCCCAGATAGTCAAACTTTACAAGCCCGCAAGGTTCTATAATATCCATTGTGTACTGAACGCCCACTTCCCCTGTTTTTGGATCTTTAAAAATTGGCGCCCAGTCAGGAAGGGGGGTTAGCGAAATTACCATTCCTGAGGCGTGAAGACCTGTGTTTCTGTTTATGTTTTCAAGTTTGCGGGCAAGTTCAAACAGTTTTTGGTAGCGCGGGTCATCCTTGTAAGGAATTAGTTTTCCGCCATCCGGCATTTTTTCCGTTGGCTCGCTAAAGGCGTCCTTTAATTTTGCTTTAGGAGAAGCTGGAATACATTCTTTTAGGGCGTTTACTTCTGAAAGAGGGATTCCTAAAACCCTTCCGACATCTGCAATGCACTGCTTTGGCTTGAGCGTGCCAAAAGTTACAATGTGGCCAACCTGTTCATCTCCATAAAGTTCTCTTGTGTGTTGAATTATGTCTTGCCTAAAATCGAAGTCCATATCAACGTCAAAGTCCGGCATGGAAACTCGTTCTGGATTTAAAAAACGTTCGAAAAGAAGATTGAACCTAAACGGATCAATGTCAGTTATGGTCATCGTGTATGCGACAATTGAACCGGCGCCTGAACCTCGGCCTGGACCGATTGGTTTTCCATGCTCTTTCGCCCAGTTTATAAATTCCCATACTATAAGAAAGTATCCGGAAAAGCCCATTTTGAATATGATTCCTAATTCATATTCAGTTCTCTCTCTTATTTCTGGCGTTATTTCTTTGTATCGTTTTCTTAGACCTTTTTCTACCAGGAATCTTACGTAATCATCTTGATTTTGTGTGTAATCTTCGTGCTTTCTAAATTCTTCAGGAAGCTCAAATCGCGGCAAGCAGCCTTTTAATTCAGGAGTTGAATACTGATGAATTGTAAGATTGCACATATTTGCAATCTTTAAAGTATTGTCATAGGCTTCGGGAACTTCTGGAAAGAGTTTTCGCATTTCTTCTTCTGTTTTAAAGTACCATTCAGTTCTTCCGTCTCCCATAGTCTGGTGAGGTTCGTTTAAAAGTTTTTTAAAGCCTATGCAGCGCAATGCGTCTTGGGCTTCTGCGTCTTCTTTTTCAATGTAGTGAATGTCGTTTGTCGCGACCATTGGAATGTTTAGTTTGCGGGCAAGTCTTATGAGTTTTGGATTTATTTCCTTTTGTTCTGGCAGTCCGTGGTCTTGAAGTTCTATGTAGTATCTGTCTGGTCCAAAAAGATCAGAATATTTTTTTATGAGCTGTTCGGCAGCTTCTTCCGTATCGTGCAAAAGCGTTTGGGGAAGTTCTCCCGCAACGCAGGCGGAAAGGCAGATTAATCCTTCGTGCCGTTGCTTTAGCATTTCAAAGTCTATTCTTGGCTTTCCGTAGTATTGCCCTTGAGTGTTTGCGTCAGAGCAAAGCCAGCTCATGTTTTTATAGCCAGTTTCGTTTTCGCAAAGAAGAATTAAATGGTAGTATTTTGAGCCATACTTTGTTCTTTCTTGAGCGAGGTGGTTGTCTCCAACGTAGAATTCGCAGCCTACAATAGGATTAATTCCATTTACGTGGCAAAGCTTTTCAAAGTTCAATACGCCGAACATATTTCCATGGTCGGTAAGAGCAAGGGCTGGCATATTTAAAGATTTTGCTTTTGCTACAAGGCTGTCAATTTTGCAGCAGCTGTCTAAAAGCGAATAATCTGAATGTACGTGAAGGTGAACAAATCCTGCCGGAGGAGTTCCTTCCGGTGCTGAATCAAAAACGTGATAATCTGCCATTGTTTTCCCTGATTTTATGTTTACGCAATAATTGCGCTTACTGCGCCAAATACCCCAAGACTTGCCAGCATCATTATGATTCCTGCAATTATGACTCCTGCCATTACAGAAACAACGGTCTGCTTAAAGTCCATGTCAAGAAGGCTCGCCGCAAGCGTTCCTGTCCAAGCTCCAGTTCCTGGCAATGGAATTCCTACAAAAAGCATAAGCGCTATGAATAATCCGTGTCCTGCCTTTTCCTGAAGTTTTTCGCCGCCAGCTTTTCCTTTTGTAAGAAAAAAATTGCAAGGCTTGCCAATAATTCTTTTATCTTTACCCCATTCCAAAAACTTTCTTGCAAAAAGATAAATTATAGGAACAGGAACCATGTTTCCTAAAATGCAGATGATATAACAAATTACAATGCTTTTTACGCTTTCTAAATTCATTAGTCCCCATGCAGTTGCAACAGGAATAGCTCCTCTAAGTTCGATTAGTGGAAGCATCGAAATAAAAAATATGGATAAATATTTTGAAAAAACAGTCATAAAAAAATAATAAATGATTTGAGCTATTGCGACAAGAGAAAAAATCATTCAGAATATGATTATGAAAAAGATTCTTTTTGTATGTCACGGTAATATTTGCAGGTCTCCAATGGCAGAATTCATAATGAAAAAAATAGTTTTGGACGAAGGACTTGAATCACAATTTAAAATAGATTCTGCTGCAACTAGCGGTGAGGAAATTGGCAATGATATGCATTCTGGTGCTAGGAAAAAACTTGAAGATATGAAAATTCCTTTTTCAAAGCGAAAAGCAAGGCGCATAACGGAAGAAGACTACTCTTATTACGATTTTTTAATTGGAATGGATCTTGAAAACCTTTATTACATGGAAAAAAAATGGAATAAAGACCCTGAAGAAAAATGTTCGCTTCTTCTTTCTTTCGCAGGAAAAGACAGGGATATTGCAGACCCTTGGTATACTGGAAATTTTGATAAAACTTACGATGACATATTAATGGGCTGCAAGGCGCTTTTGCAAAAACTAAAAAATTAAAATTCGAATGAAAGCTGAATTTTGCAGAATACGCTAAAAATCATAAATTATGAGCTAAAAAATTATTCTATAAAAGACGAGCATAGCGCATTGAGTTTTAATAAATGTTTCGTGTATAATTTTCTGTCTTTTAGGCAGTTTGTTTTTGATATTTTTTATGCAAGAGGTTTTTATGGCAGGTATGAAAGTGGAAATCCTAGACAGTACTTTGCGAGACGGAGCACAAGGTGAAGGAATTAGTTTTTCAGTTCAAGATAAAATTCACATTTGCCAAGCTCTTGATGATTTGGGAATTAGTTTGATTGAAGCTGGAAATCCTGGTTCAAACCCAAAGGATATGGAATTTTTTCAGGAAATGAAAAAGATTCAGTTAAAAAATTCTAAGCTTGCGGCTTTTGGTTCCACTCGCCGCAAGGATATTAAGTGTTCAGAAGATGTAAACCTTCAAAGTTTGCTTGCTGCAGGAACGGAATGGGTTGTTATATTTGGAAAAAGCTGGACTTTTCAGGTTACAGACATTATAAAAACAACTCTTGAAGAAAATCTTGCTATGATTCGCGACACCTGCGCTTTTTTAAAGGAAAACGGACGCAGAGTTGTTTACGATGCGGAGCATTTTTTTACAGGCTATTTTGCTGATTCGGAATACGCTCTTAAATCATTGGAAGCAGCCGTTGAAGGAGGGGCAGAAACTCTTGCTCTTTGCGAAACTAAAGGCGGCTGCATGCTTAAGGATTGCGAAAAAGCGGTTAAGGCTGCCATTGAACGCATTGCAGGCCGCGCAGTAATTGGAATTCATACACATAACGATTGCGGCCTTGCGGTTGCAAATAGCCTCGTTGCCGTGGAAGCTGGAGCTCGCCATGTTCAAGGAACTTTTCTTGGTTTTGGCGAACGTACTGGAAATGCAAATCTTTCGTGTATTATTCCTGATTTACAGCTTAAGATGGGATTTAATTGCATAGAAGAGCAAAAAATTAAGGAACTTACACCGGTTGCAAAGCGTATTGCAGAAATTACAAATATAGCCCTAGACAGCTCTCTTCCTTTTGTAGGCGGCTCAGCATTTAGCCACAAAGCGGGAATGCATATCGATGCTGTTCTAAAAAATCCTGAAGCGTACGAACACATATCTCCGGAAACTGTTGGAAACGAGCGCGTGTTCCTTATGAGCGAAGTTGCCGGTCGTTCCACAATTATGGAAAAAATCCAGAAAATTGATCCGACCATTCAAAAGTCCGATTCTAGAGTCGCAGAACTAATTGCAAAAATGAAGGAGCTTGAATTTGAAGGATACCAGTTTGAAGGTGCCGACGGTTCATTTGAACTTTTAGCTAGAAAAATGATTGGCCGCTACAAGCCGTTCTTTATGCTTCACTATTATCAGACGAACGGCGTAAATCCTCGTCCAGAAGAAGGTGTTTGCGCTTGCGCCCAAATAAAAGTTGAAGTTGAGGGGCAGATTGAAGTTACCGCAGGAGAAGGCGACGGACCTGTAAACGCTTTGGATATTGCCTTAAGAAAAGCGTTGAGCCGTTTTTATCCAGCTGTAAATCAAATTCGCCTAACTGATTACAAAGTTCGCGTCCTTGATGGAAAAAATGCCACCGCCGCAAAAGTCCGCGTTTTAATTGAATCAAGCGACGGCAAAAATACTTGGACAACAGTCGGCGTTAGCAGCGATGTTATGGAAGCAAGCTGGCTTGCGCTTTGCGATTCGTTTGAATACAAGTTGATAAACGATATTGAAAAACACTTAGGCCGGTAACAAAAGCGAAGTGTAACTAAATAGACTAAACTTCGGGTTTTAAATTTACTGTCATTATCGGGCTTGACCCGATAATCCGTTGGAAAGATTGTTAACCGAGTTCGCTATGCAAACATCGCGGTGTCAGTACGGCAATGACAGCCTTGTTAGCATAGAAATAACTGTTTAGTAGCTGTTCTTATCAAAACTCGAAGTTTGGGCTAATTAGGTCGAAAGCAGCGTTTTTATCGCACAAAAATTTCACAAACCGTAAATTCGCTTGCGCTTTTGTTCGTTTTAATAAAAATCGACTTTCGACCTAATAACAGCCACATTGCAATCTACTATTAAAAATCAGACTTTAAATTGGTCAATCTGGTCTGCAATCTTAGAAATAGAGCCTTTTACCTTTGAAGAAATATCGCTAAGGGCAGCGCCGGTTTCATTTATTTTCTTTGCGCCAATTTCCATTTCGTCCATGCTTTCTTTCATAACCGTTGTCGCATCTTGGAGCCTTTTTACTTCTTCAAGAATTGCCTGGTTTCCAGCGGACATTTCAGAAGATGCGTTGCGGACTTCGGAAGAGCTGTCGTTCATTGAATGGAGCGCGTCGTTTATCTGCTTTGAGCCTTCCGTCTGTTCTTCCATTGCGGATTTAATCTGAAGAACAAGCTGGTCAGTGTCTTTGATTTTTTCTGAAACACTCTCGAACGCTGCGCTAGATTCCGCAGAAGAAGATACGACTTCGTTTATAGATTCGTGAATGTTGTTCAGCTGCAGTCCAATTGTCTTTGACTGTGCTGTAGAAGTTTCGGAAAGTTTTCGAATCTCGTCTGCAACAACGCTGAAGCCTTTTCCAGCTTCGCCTGCGTGGGCGGCTTCGATTGCTGCGTTCATGGCAAGAAGGTTTGTCTGGCTTGCAATCGAAGAAATTGCAGCGTTTGCCTCTTTTAGCATGGCGGATTGCTTTTCAATTTTTTCTATCTGCTCGTTTACGATTTGCTGCTTAGAAAATCCGTTTTGGGTATCAGACTGAAGCTCTCCAAAAGAAGAAACCATCTTGTCAACCGACTGATTTACAGAAGAAATATTTCCGAGCATTTGTTCAACTGCGGCAGAAGCTTGTGTTATTCCTGCAGTTTGATTTTCAATCATCTTTTCAAGAGAAGAAATGTTTGAAGCGATTTCGTTTACAGCGCCTGCGGTTTCTTCAACGCTTGAGCTTTGGTTTACAATTTGGCTTCTTACGCTTTCGATGTTTGCAATAATTTGTGTAATAGCACTAGTTGCGTCCTGAGTGCTTTCTTCAAGAACTTCTCCCGCGCTGCTCAGTTCGTTTTTAGAAGACTTTACATCGGAAATAATTTCTTGAAGCTTGCCTACGAATTTATTAAATCCTTTTACAACCGCTCCAATTTCGTTGTTGGAATTTATTTCAATTCGCTTTGTTAAATCTGCGTTTCCAGAAGCAATTTTTGTTATCGCATTATCAAGAGATTTTAAAGGTTTTATTGTGCCAAGCATAATAAAGCCGGTTATGCTTACAAGGATAATCACACTTACAAGAGAGAATAAAGCCATTTTCCCCATCATTGAAGAAATTGTAGAATAAATTTCTTTCTGCTGAATTGAAACTGCCATTGACCATAAAGTTCCTTCTATCGGCGTGAAACTAATAAATTCCAGCTCGTCATAAATTCCTTTTAACCAGGCGTATCCTGTTTCGCGGCTGACCATTCTTTTGGCAAGTTCTCCCATGTCTTCATGCCCTTCAGAATAGCCTGTAAGGAAGTTGCGTTTGTTTATCCAGTCCCTGTTCGGGTGAGAAATAACAGTTCCGTCGTCGGCAAGAACAAACGCATACCCTGTGTTTCCAATTTTTATATTGCTGATGATTTCGCCCAAATGTTTTGACTGCATTACACCTGAAATAAGACCGATGTTTTTTCCGTTGCGTACAATCGCGCGTGTTACGTGGATTACAGACTGCCCAGTTGTTCTTGAAACCACTGGATCATCAATGAACCTTGTCTTTCCGTCCTGCATTATCGCTTTAAAGTACGGACGGTCGGATATATCGATGCGTTTTCCAGTATCCGTATAGGCGATTCCATCCAATCCTGCTAGCATTATGTAGTCAAACTCGGATATGCGTTGGTCTTCCTGCGAAACAAGCCATTGGCGCATTTGGTCAAAAGTTCCTTCCAAAGCTATGTCCGAATTCACATAGAAATTCATAGCGTAAAAATATGAATTAATTTTTTCTGAAATTACCTGCGAATAAGCTTGTGTCACAACCTTATAGTCGTTCGCTGAATCTTCAAGTTGCGATTTCTTTGTAATTTTTCCTGTTACAATGATTTGCAGCGCGTTAAAAAATATAATTGAAAGCCCCACAAAAAGTGTCAGCTTAAAAACCAAGCTTTTTCGTTTTTCATTATCCAAAGCAATTTTTTCTTTCATGACAAAATCTCCTATAGTTATAAGTATTTTTTAGACAATTATACATCATAACTATATTGATGTCCAAAATAAATTGGTTTTTGATAAAATTTTATTTTTTAAATATATTTAAAAATAATTGAACATTACGGTGCAATTCATTAAACTGTTAGTGGTCAAAAAAAATAGATTTAAAGTTGTTGTGGCAACGCAGTTTTTGTCACTTTTCTCTTTGACTTTTTAGAGGTGTAATAAAAACTTTGTCAAAAATATTGTCAAAGTTTTTATTCACAAGTTTGCGTTGCAAACTTTTTTATCAATTGCAATTTCTCACTTCGTTGCGAAATTGCGTTAAAAAGGGGCTGTCCCAAAAGTATCTTTTCTGTCATTTTCGGGCTTGACCCGAAAATCTAAATGCATATATTGCAAT
>CAKULY010000007.1 GCA_934667505.1 uncultured Treponema sp.
TTTACACTTTGTTCAGACGGTTGTGCTCGCACTTCGTTTGAATGGAATTGGGGTGCTATGCAACCTTAATTGTTCTAATCGCAAAAATCTTCACAAATTGCAAATTCGCTTACGCTTTTATTTATTTTTATAAAGACTCGAAGTTTGGACTATTAGATTAAGCTTTCTTCTGAATCATTTTTAAATTCTGAAGAAGATTCTTCGTTTGAATATATTTTTGGAGAAGAAAAAGGTTCATTGTTAGCAGCCTTTGTTGCAGCTTCGTACGCTGCTGCATCTTCTGCGTCTTGAACAGAACTTTCAAATCCTTCTGGAACTTCAATATTTCCATCTCGCTGGCGGCTGTAACTTACGGCAAGCTTTCTTCCGCGATAATCGTAGCCGTTAAGAGCGGAAATTACTTTTTCAGAATCTTCTGCAAAAAGCTGAATAAAAGAATAGTTCGCTAAGACTCGAATGTCTCCGATTCTGTCTCTTTCAAGACCAGCAACGCTTACAAGGAGTCCTATTAAATCTTTAGGGTATACGCGTCTGTTTCGTCCTATGCTTATAAAAATAGTTACTGCCACGCTTGGATCTATTTGAACTCTTGGGCGTGGAACTCTTTCTTCGTGTGGAGCTGCAGATTCTTGAATAGAAACAGGTCTGCGTTCCCGAGACAGTCTTTCAAAAGGTTTTCTTTCGCTTCTAAAATCTCTTCTGTTATTTCTATAGTTGCCTCTGTAGTGGCGGCATGCCTCTTTTACAAGATACGCTGCCACATAAGACCTTAGCGTAAGAGGCACATTCTTTTTAAATATTTTTTTAAACTCCGTAAGAACATCAGGATTTTCTTGTGATTTGATTTTTTCTACTGTTTCCTGAAGAAATGAAGCTGCTGCTTCTTTATTAATTTCGTTTCTGTTATACATAATTACTCCAATGGTAAAAATAAAACTATTTGATTTCTGCTAAAAATCCTGAATCAGTTTTTTTAAAGCCAAAATGCAATAATAAGGCTTGCAAAGAATCAGGTATTACTGTGAATGCAAGCAGAATCCATTTTTTGTTGAGGGTTCTTAAAAGTGAAAGGTAACTTGTAAGCAATTGAGTACCTATGCCAAGCCCTCTAAATTTTAATGGAACAAAAAAACTTGTTATGACAACAACTTTTTCTGTTCTTTTTGAAACAGGGGCAGATGTTATGCATCCTGCAAATTCGTTCAACAAAGTGTGGCATACTATTCCAGTTTGTTCATTGTTTTCTCCGTTGTCAAACTGGTTGCGCCATATATCAAAAACTGTTTCGCTTATTGCTTGCGGAATGTCATCTTCTGATTGCCCGAAAAATGCTGCGCTATAAAGATTTTTTATAATTTCATTTTTATGATTTTGAGTGTATTGGCAAAAAGTAAAATCTTCTTCAACTAATCCAGAGGTTTCTTCTAGCTCTTTTTCAAGTTTTTCCAATCCCCAAACTTCACGCAGACTGTTATACCAGTTGTTGATTAATTCTAGCATCTTTTTATTTTTATAGCGATACCATAATTTTTCAACTTCAGGATAATTCTTTAATTCATTTTTAAAATTCTTAAATACCCCCCTTCCTGAATAGAGAATTCTCTGCAATTCTTCTTTTGCAATAGGAGAATGCAATTTTCGTACAAAACTTTCTCTTAATTCAAATCCATTTTTAGAATCCCATTCAGGTAAAGAATAAAAAATGTGTTCATCCAAACTGGCGGAATCAAAAGGAACAAGAGTAGAAGTTTCTGCTCTTACCATAAAAGTCTGTTCCTGATTTTCAAGAGCTTGCACAATTTCGTTTGCAAGTTTTTCCGTCAGATTGAACACCATAAGTTATTTTTCCAAATCTGTTCTAGAATTTATAATTTTTGAAACTAAACCGTATTCAACAGCTTCTTTAGAATCAAGCCAATAATCGCGTTCTGTGTCTTTTTTTACCTGCTCAACAGATTTTCCTGTTTGAGTCGCTATGATTTCGTTTAGAATCGCTTTTGTTTTTTCCATTTCTTTGGCATGGATTTCTATATCTGTAGCAACACCTTTCATTCCGCTTGAAGGTTGATGAATTAGGTAGCGGCTATTAGGAAGCGCAAGCCGGTTTTCTTTTTCTACAGAAAGAAGGATAAGAGCTGCCGCGCTCGCAATAAGACCCATTCCAATAAGAATTACTGGACACTTTACAAATCGAATCATGTCAAAAATTGCAAATCCTGCGTCAACATCTCCGCCAGGAGAATCTATATACATATAGATAGCTTTTGAATCATCATCTGCTTCAAGAATTAAAAGTTGACGAACAATTTTGTCTGCTAAGTCTTTGTTGATTTCACCAGAGAGAATTATTTGCCGAGTTTTAAGAAATTTTTCCATCAACGGATCTGCTATTTCTGAAGCCTTCTTTTTTTCATCTTCTTCTGAAAGTCGAATTTTATTCATCAGTTTACATCCCCAAATATAAAGTAAGGCAGCGATTGCGAATTTAAAATATGTAGCATTTTTTGAACTTATTTTAGAAGTCTAATTTTGCATTTGTTCTAGCTGCCTAAATAAATTCTATATGGCAACACTTTTATGACAATCTCTTTAACTGCTTTTATAAATATAGCAAAAACAGCCGGTGTTTTCAATTATTCTGCTAGTAATTTTTTCTTGCCCCATTCTTGAATCAGGTTTTCTGGATTTTTTGACAAAAGCAACTTAGCCAAAAGTTTAGCTGCTTGCGCAAAGACTTGAGACAAAATTATTTGCTGGTCTTCTGTAAACTTTCCTAAAACGTAGTCTGCAATATCTTTGCCATCAGGTTTTGAAATTCCAAATCTTAGTCTCCAGAAATCTGCTGTTCCAAAAACGGCTTTAGTTGAACGAAGTCCGTTGTGGCCGCCTAAGCCTCCGCTCCATTTTAGGCTCACAGTTCCAATCGGCAGTTCAAGTTCATCGTGAACTATTAAAGTTTCTTCTGGCTGTATTTTAAAAAAGCTTGCTATTTCGATTATGCTTTCTCCGCTAAGATTCATGTAAGTTTCAGGCTTTAAAAAATATAACTTTTGAGGAGCTTCTTCAGGAACCGTTACAGGAGTTCCATCTTTTTTTGTAAGAACCAAAGATTCTGCGCACCACTGCGCAAATTGCAAGGTTTCTACAGCGGCATAGTTTCCTTTGAACTTTTTTTGCCAATTTAATTTTTGTGCAAAGAATAATGATTTTTCGAATTCCCACGCTACATTATGTCTTGTGTTTTCGTATTCTTTTCCATGATTTCCTAAAAAGGCAACTAACTTTATCATTCTTGCATGATAGCAGAAAAAATTGATTTGTGCTATTGTAAAATACATGAACGATTCTTTTGAAAAAACAGTAAATGCCTTTGGTCATTTTTTTGAAGTAATAAAAACATTGCGGGCTCCTGGTGGCTGCCCATGGGACAGGGAGCAGACGCCTTTGAGTATGCGATGCGACTTAATAGAAGAAACTTTTGAAGCAGTTGATGCTATAACCGCTCAAGATGCAGCGCATTCTAAAGAAGAGTTAGGAGATGTTCTTCTTAATACTGTAATGATTTCTTACATGAATGAGCAAAATGGAGATTTTTCAGTTGCTGATATGATAGAAGAAGTCAGCGAAAAACTAATTCGCCGTCATCCCCATGTATTTTTACAAAGCGAAGGGGCTGCTGAATCAAAAGGAAAGGTTTCCTCTTCGCAAGAAGTTTTGAACCAGTGGGATCGAATCAAGCAAAATGTGGAAGGACGAAAGTTTTCTTCTGTTTTAGATGAAGTTCCAAACGGTTTTCCTCCGCTTTTAAAAGCCTTTAAAATGCAGAAAAAAGCCGCGAAAAAAGGTTTTGACTGGAAGGATTCTAGTTCTGTTGTAAAAAAAATTAACGAAGAACTTGCAGAAGTCCTTGAAGCAAAAAAAACGCTTGAAAATATCGAAAGCAAAAATTCAGAGTCTAAGAATGCAGAAAAAATAGAACCTTTTACAGCGAAATCTTCTGAGGAAATAAATAATGCCCAGCTTCGCGTTGAAGAAGAGGTGGGCGACCTTTTGTTTGCTGTTGTGAACTATGCTAGAAAATTGGGAGTTGATCCAGAAACTGCGCTAAATAGAACAAATAAAAAGTTTTATAGCCGTTTTTCTTATGTGGAACAGCAAATGCATAAAAAAGGTCTTCCAATGGACGCAGAACATTTTAAAGAGCAAGATGCTTTTTGGGTAGAAGCTAAAAAACTTGAAGAATAAAACTATAAATTTCTAATTTTATCTATAAAAAAAGCCGATTAATAACATAAGGATATTTTTCGGTGAAATCTAGAACAAAAGCTGCTGTTAGTTTGTTGATAGCGACTATATTTTTTGCAGGAATTTTTGCGGCATCTTCGTTTGGTCTTTTTTCTAATGTTGAAAACAAAATTTACGAACCTGCTCGCCTAACTGCTATTCAAAAGAAGCTTGATGCAATCGCAGTCTGCAGCGATGAATATATTTCTAATCTTCTCTGTAAGTTTGGTGTAAAAAACGGCGGATTTATGGCAAATCCTGCTTTGCCGTCTTTTTTTCTGCTAGAACCTTCCGATCTTGTTTTAAAAGATTTTCAATTTTTAAAGGCAAATGTTCCTTCTCTGGAAGGTATCCGTGTGGTGGACAAAGACGGAAAGCGGGTTTATTTTAGTTCCTTTAAAAATGACTACAAAATTGAAGGCAGATATAGGATTTATTCTGACTACAACAGTTTAAAAACCAGGACTTTTAGAGATGAGCTTGATTTTTCATTGGTAAATGGATTTGGAAAAAATCGTATTAACAACGAATGTTCAATTGTTTTTGACGGAAATGATGAACGCCTTGTTTTTTCATATCCTTTTTTTGAGAAAGAAAACGAGGCTGCTGTAATTTTTTATGTGAATGCTTTTGAATTTACTTCTGAGCTGTTCAAAAAAAATCTTGTTTCAATAAACGAAAAATTAACCTTGATTTCCTCCGAGGATGGAACTGTAGGCGGCTTTGTTTTTGGCATGCCTTCTGTAGGACAAACTGTTGTTGCTCCTGAAATTTTAAAACAATGGCAGAGCAAAGATTTTTCCAAAGTAAAGGAAATTGTTGTCTCGCAAAGTGTTGCGCAGTCTTCTGGAATAACTGTTCAATCAAAAGCAGAAAAAGAAGAAAGAAGCTCAATCAAAGAGCCAAAAAATTACGTTTCTTTTAGCCTGATAACAAGCAAAACAGGCGATTTTGCAAAAATCAGCGGACTTTATTCAAGCGACATATTGATAATGCCTTTGTATATTAAGATTGTTCTGCTAATATGCGCATTTATAACTACGTGCCTTGTAATTTTAATTGCTTTTAGCCTGAAAAAGGATGACGATGTTGTAATTTTTAATAAAATAAAGAAAATTCAGCTTTCTTTGCTAAATAACTACTTTGAAAAAGATTATGACAGAAAAAAGATAGTAGCTTTAATTGAAGAGCAAAAAGACCTCCTTTCTGCGGAAATTAAAATAAGCCTTGGAAAACGCAGCCGCAAACTGGGAAAACAGCTTGACTTTCTGCTTGAGCAAAGCTGGGAAGATATTCTAAGGATTTTTAAAGGAGATAAAATACCGTCTCTTTCTTCTGCTGATATGAATGAATTGCGCTGTATGTTTGAAGAAATAATTTCATCTACAATAGTAAAAACAGATTCCGTTCCTAGTCACTCTAGCAGTCATATTGAAAAAAAAGTGGAATCCGACTTAAAAGATTCTGAAAATACCGAAGAATTAGAAAATTTAGAAGTAGTTGAAGAGCTTGATAAAACAAATGACATAAAAAAAGAAAAAGAACAAATTAATGATACGGAAAAAATTGAGCATAGTGAAATTTTAAAAGAAAATAAGTCTTTTTCAAATGAAGGTGAAATAGCTTCCTATCATTATGAAAATATTCACAGTTTTGAAGGAACAGAACCTCTTGTTATTGGTGGAAGCGCAAATTCTTTTGCAAGTGAAAATTCTACCAATACTATTGGAGATGATTTTTTTGTTTCAAAACCGTTCGATTTTTTAAAGGACGAAAATTATATAGAAAAGGATGATGATTTGGTAAAGCTTGTAAATCAAAATGAAGAAATATTTGAACTTGAACCGCTTCCAAATCAGGAGGAATTTATGTTTACACCTTTTGCAGCAAATGACAATGTAATTTCAGAATTAGTTCCAGATGCTATTGTGCTTGGCGAAGATGGAGTTTTTCATATTTCGGAAAACATTCAGCCTAGCAATATTCCATTGGATGAAGAATTCAAAAAACTTGTTGCATCTGTTATAAAGTAAAATAAAAAAATTATTCCATCATGCAGGTTTTCATTAAGGTTGTAAAAAGATAAATCTTTTTATATAGCGAAATTCCAGCTTCTTTTAAAGGTGTTTCTGAATAATGCTCAAGAGCTTTCCAGTTTGAAACAATGGTAGGCTTTGGTTTTGAAATATCTTCTATAAGAGTGCGAATGGTTTTTCCTATAGTAATAATATCTTTTAAGCTTTCAGTGATTAAGCTGTAAGCCGAATCGTTTGCATCTTGAATTACGCGATTTAAGATGTTTTTTGCGCTGTTGTCGCGATCTGCTTTTGTTAAAAGCGTTTTTATTTTCATTCCAACTGAAGAATCTTCGCTCAGCTCTTCGTCAAAACTAAAAATTTTGTCGGAATTCGCTATCAGGCTATTGTATCCATCTGAAAACGGCGCGCACAAAGATTGAGATTCCCATTGTCCGCGAACAATAACAACATCGTAGTATTCCCGCATATCTTTCTTTACAATTTCGATTAAGAAAGATTTTAAATAGTCAAGAGCTTCTGTGTATTGATATATTTTTAATCCTTTTCTTTTGAAAACAGAACTCATAGCTTCTGTGTAGTTTTTTATAGGAATTAGTTCTGAATTTCCAAAAAGTTGAGCTGCTATATCCTTGGTTTTTGTATCCTTTTCTTTTTCTGTAAGGACTCTAAGACATTCACTTACTTCTTTTTTTATCTGGTCTATGTGAGGCTCAACAATATTTTTTGATGGCGACTGAATTTCCACAGTTTCGTTAGGATTTGCTACTATCAGTTTTATCATCATTTCAAAACAATGCGAGTGTTGAATTGTTTGCAGTTTCACCATTATTTTTTTCCACAATACGAGTGGAACTGGTTCTACGCCCTTGTACGCTTTTAAAATTTTAAAAAGTTCCGTCCAATCGCTATCAAAGGGAATTGCCCAAGCTATAGAAATAAAATCTTTTAAATCGTCAGCAATGTATTCTGCGTTTATTTTTTCAAAGCGCGGAACTGAATTGAACGAATTTTCGCGTAAAGTTTTGTCAAATTTCTTTAGAAAAAAGTAGTAATCGAAAGTGCAAAATTCCTTTAAGGCAAGAAGCTGTCTGTACATTGTGTCTATTTTTGAAATTTGTTCCAAAGTAAAGTAGTCAGAGTAAGCAGAAATTCTTTTTTCTGCTTCTTTTTTTAAGTTTTCAAGAGGGATTTTTTTAGAGAGCTCTGTAATCTTTTGAACTGTAAGCGATTCTTCTATCTGTCTTATTTGTTCAGAAGATGAAAAATCAATTAAGAGCTTTTTAAATATATTTGGATTTTGAACAGAGTTGAACATCGCTTGCGCAGGATAAATGGCTTTGTATATTTCGTAAAAAAGCTTTGCAAGTGTAGGTTGACATTCGTTTCCTGAATACTTATAAAACTTGTTGAATTTTGATTTTGAAAGTTTTTTTGCAATTGCTTTGAGTTGCCTTTTTTTTTCAGCTTCGGCATCATTAGAGCCAAATATTTGTGAAAGCAAATTTGAAAAAAAATTACCAGAAGATTTTGTTGACATATTTAAATAATGAAATAAAACTTAAACTGTGTCAAGATTTTTAGTGTAATCTAGTGAAATCGGCTGCAAAAAATGCAAAAAAATGCTGATGTTTTGAAAAATCTTTCTTTAGCATTAAAATAGAGCCTGGAAGAAAACTCGCTAAAATTATATTGAAAAATCAGAAGAATAATATATAATTTTTGTTATGAAAGTTTCTTGTAGCAAATTTGTTTTAGCTTTTTTTATTTTTTTGACTAGTTCATTTGCGTTTTGCGCAGAAAAAAAAATGTATGTCGCAGTTGAATGTGTTCCTGTAAAACAAAAGGCTTCTATTTATTCAAAAAATATTTCTAATCTTAATTACGGAACAAAAGTTTTAGTATTGCAGACAAAAGGCGACTGGATAAAGGTTTCTCTTGAAAATGAATCTGATTTTTCCGGCTGGATAATAAAATCGGCTTTAACAAGAAAAAAAATTGTCGATGGCGTAAATCATCTCGATACCGACGCAAAAGAGCTTGCCCTTGCTGGAAAAGGTTTTTCAGCCTCGCTTGAAAAGGCTTACTTAAAAGAGCATACGTTAAATTTCAAAAATATCGATTTAATTGAATCTCATTTAGTAACAGATGCTCAGTTAAAAGAATTTATAAAGGAAGGACAGCTTTATGAAGAGTAAAAAAATTCTTTTAGTTTTATCAGTTTTGCTTGCGTCTGCCATTTTTTCTTCGTGTGTAACTTTTTCAGAAGTAGTTTCAGTCGCAACAACCGTTGCCGCCTCGCAAGGTTTTATTGATTATCGCAGCGCTTCCGCCATAAATTCTACAGCTTCGTCCCTTGAAAAAGCTGTTCAGCAGTTTACTCCGGAAATGTCATATTATTTAGGAAGAACAGTTGCTTCTACAATCCTTTCATCTTATCAAGTGTTAGACGCTCCTGAAATGACGCAGTATTTGAATGAAATTTGCGCAGCTCTTGCAATGACGTCTCCTGTGCCATACTTGTACAAAGGTTATTGGGTTGCAATTTTGGATTCTGATGAAATAAATGCGATGGCTACTCCGGGCGGGCATATATTTATTTCAAAAGCGCTTGTAAAATGCGTTGATTCAGAAGATGCGCTGGCTTCTGTAATTGCTCACGAGCTTTCTCACATTCAGTTAAATCATAGCATAAAGGCAATAAAAGCAAGCCGTGGAGCAGACATCGCTTTTAATGCTTTAAATACGGCGATAACAATTTCTACTTCAGAGGTAGTTTCCGATGAATCTTTAAATTCGTTCAATATAATGACAGATAGTATTTCGGATGTAATTATGAACGAAGGTTTTTCAAAGCCCCAAGAATTTGAAGCAGACAAAAATGCGTTGGTTTTAATGAACAACGCAGGATACGAACCTGACGCTATGCTAGATATGCTTACTATAATAGAAGAAAATCATTCAAAAGGTGGATGGAACAAAACCCATCCTTCGCCAGAAGAACGAATTGAATCCGTAAAAAAAGAACTCAAAAAAATTGATTTTAAAGGAAGTTCATTTGAAGCCCGTCTTAATCGGTTTAATTCGAAAAAGCAAAATTTTGTGAATGGAATCTAACTGATGGAAAAAAATCCTTTTAATAAAAATGGATTATTGTTTCGCTCATTGATTTTAATTGCGCTTTGTTTTGCCATATCTGCTGCAATGTATTTTTTTGATGTTTTTTCATATTTTGAAAATAAAACCTACGACATTAGAATGAGAGCTGCTTCAAGATATGTCCATGCTTCTGACGATATAGTTTTTATAGGAATCGATCAAAAAAGTCTTGATTGGGCGAAAGAAAATCGTTCCTGGAATTGGCCGTGGCCGCGCGAAGCTTATGCTCAAATAGTAGATTTTATTTCTGCAGGAAATCCGAAATCAATTGCTTTTGATATTTTGTTTACAGAGCCTTCTGTTTACGGGGCGAAAGATGATTTTATTTTTGGCAAGGCAGAAGAAGAAAGTAAAAAAGTTATACAAACCGTTTTTATTTCTGAAAACGATGGAAAATCTCAGCTTCTTTTTCCCGTTTTAGAAATAAAAGAAAATGCGGCGATAATTGCAAATATAACAAGTTTGATGGACAGCGATGATATAATTAGACGCGCAAGGATTGGCTTTGAGTACGAAAATAATTTTTATCCTTCGCTGGGATTTGCTCCCTTGTATCTTGAAAATAAAGAGCCTGATTTTAAAGATGTTCCTATTCAAAAGGACGGTTCTGTTTTATTAAGGTATGCAAGTTCTGCAAATGAATACCTTCCTTATTCTGCAATGGAAATTTTAAAATCCTATGATGACTGGAAGTCTGGAAAAATCGGAACTTTTGTTCCCGAAGATTTTGAGGATTTTTATGTTTTTCTTGCGCTCTATGCTCCAGGTCTTTTTGATATTTGCTCTACGCCAGTTTCTCAAGTTTATCCGGGTGTTGGTGTTCATATAACCGCCTTGGATAACTACTTAAACAATTCTTTTGTAAAAAAATTGCCAGATTCTATTAATGTTCTGTGGATTTTTTTACTTTGCACAATTGGAGTTATGGCTTGTTTCTTTGCAGAAAGGTCTAGTTCAATTTTAAAAAGTATTTTAAAACTTGCTTTTTTAATTGCATTTGCCGTTTTCCTTTCTGTGGGCATTCCTTTTGTTCTTTTTATATATGGATTTTGGATTTCTTTAGTTGTGCCGCTTTTCGCTTTTGTTATTTCAATTATTTCTTCAATGGGAATAAGTTTTTTTATAGAAGAAAAACAGAAAAGGTTTATAAAGGCTGCGTTTAGTCAATGTCTTTCCAAAGATGTTGTGAATCAGATTGTAAACGATCCAAGTTCTTTTACGCTTGGCGGAAAAAAATATTTTATGACAGCGATTTTTTCTGATATAAAAAACTTTTCTACTTTAAGCGAAATGCTTACTGCTGTAGAACTTGGGGAGCTTTTGAATTTTTATCTTACGCAAATGTCGGAAATAATAATTGCCGAGCATGGAACAATTGATAAATACGAAGGGGATTCCATTGTAGCGATGTTCGGAGCTCCTGTAGAAATGAGCGACCATGCAGCTAGGGCTTGTAGAGCTGCTATAAAAATGAAAGCAGCCGAATCAAAAATGAACGAAAAGATTAAAGAGCTTGCAAAGTCAGACCGTCATTCAGAAATTAACAAGGATTTGTTCAATGCATTTAAAAAAATGGCGCAGTCTGAATTTTTTTTCTTTACGCGAATAGGCATAAACAGCGGTGAAATGACGGCAGGATATTTCGGTTCGAAAAATAAAAAAAATTACACCATGATGGGAAATAATGTAAATCTTGCTTCTAGGCTAGAAGGGGCAAATAAGCAATATCGTACAGGTGGAATTTTAATAAGCGGGCAGACAGTCGCCTTGCTAGGAAAAGAATTTGTTTTCCGTAGTCTGGATAAAGTTCGAGTTGTCAACATAAATACTCCTGTTGATTTATATGAGCTATTAGAAGAAAAAGAAAGCGCTTCTGATTTTTTACTTTTTTACGTTGAGCAATGGGAACTTGCTATGAAGTGTTTTAAAAATGCAGATTACAAAAATTGTAAAGAAATTTTAGAAAGTCTTATAGAAAAAAACTCTAGCGATAAAACAACGCTTTACTATCTTAACTTGCTGAAAAACTATTTTTTAAATGGCAAAGCTCCAACCCTCTATGATTCTGAAGGTGTTGTTTATGATGAAAAAACAGGTGTTTTTACTCTTCTTCAAAAGTAGAAAAAAAACGTAATTTTTATTATAATATAATTAACATAACAATGGCTAAATGGTTTACCATATTTAAGTTTTTTATTGGAGTTAATATGAAAAAGTTTTTATGCATGGCAATATTTTCAGCTTTTATAGCAAGTGTCTTTGCTTATAATCCACAGCCGGGCGGACAAGAGCTGTTTAGTTTAGGTTCGCCAGTGCAATTGACTTCTGCACATTCTGCTGCTGGCAGTTCTATTTTTCCTAATTGCTCGGATTCTATTGTTCAAAATCCAGCCTTGCCTTCTTCTCAAGAACGGATTCAGTTAGATGCAGGCTATACGATGTTGATTTCTTCAGCAGATAGTTCTTCCCCTTTTGGTTCTGCCGTTCAGCTAGGGCTAATTGTGCCTACAAAAATGTTTACTGTAAGCGGCATTGTAAATGGTGTTTTTAGCACAGCCGACGAAATGAATCTTGGAAAATCTCTAAACCTAAAAGCAGGTCTTTCCAAAAAAATAGCAGAAAAGCTGAGCATAGGAATCAATCTTTCGAGCGGCGTATTTTGGGGCGCAGATACAGATTGGGCTTTGGGAGCAGACCTTGGAGTTCTTTATGATTTTGGTTCGCTTGCTTTTATGAAAGATTTTAAAATCGGCGTTTCTGCATTAAATCTTGGAAAGTATTATACAAAAACATCAATAGCCGGAATTGATGGTTCTTCTTATTCAGATGGTTTTCCTTCTGCGTTTACGCTGAAAGGCGGTGCTTCTGCGGTTTTGTTCGATTTAAAAGGAATAAAAGGAGGGGCATCTGTCGGACTTACTGTTCCTACTTTTCAAAATTTAATTATGGATTTTGGATTGCAGTTTAGCATAAAAGATGTGGCTTTTATAAATTTAGCAGAAAAAATAGATATTCGCGAAGCTGCAAATGGTTATTCTGATTTTATGCCGTCTATCGGACTGTTCTTTAAGTTTAATTTTACAACAAATAAGAATGAATACCTAAAGAAGCACAACTGGGACACAAGCGAAATGGTTACAGGAGTCGCTTGGCAACAAAAGTATTCGACAATGCAAGTTGTTTCTGGAGGACTAAACTTGCGGCTTGGTCAAAAAGATGAGCAGCCGCCTGTAATTGAAATTTTTGCAGGCGAATAATAATAAAAAGCAAAATAAGTTTGCGTTGTAAATAAATTAAAAAATCAAATTGAAAATGGTAGTTATATTTGCCTTTTATGGGAGATTCTAAATGAAAAAGAAGATAATAAAAATTGCGCTGTTATATTTAATTTTTTTCCCGGCTTTGTTTTTTTCAGAAACCAAAATACGTTACATTTCTCCAGATAACAACGGTGTGCAAGATGAACTTGTAATACCGTTAAAAATTTCTGATAAACGCCTTATAACAGCATGGCAGCTTATAATAACCGATGAAAATGGTGCAACTGTACGAACAATAGGAAATAAAGTCGCCTTGCCAGAAAAGTTGAACGTAAAATCGTTTTTTAAGCAGATAGTAACTCCAAAAGTCGGTGTTGAAATTCCTGAAACTGTTTCTTGGAATGGCGCTATGGACAACGGAGAAACAGCTCCCGATGGAACATATTTTTACTATTTTACAGCTACAGATGACAATGGCAATGTAGGCGAAACTGCTAAGTATACTGTTGTGGTTGACACTCAAGCTCCAAAAGTTGATTTAGCTCAGCCTAATGACAAAATTTTTGGAGAGGGCGCTAAATCTGAATTAAAAATAAATCAGTCTGGCTCAAAAGAAGATTTATGGACAGGAACTTTTAAAAACGCCTTAGGAGAAACTGTAAGAACTTTTACCTGGAAAGATGGGGAGCCAGAAAGTTTTAAGTGGAATGGAAAAAACGATTTAGGCTCTTTTGTACCCGATGGCGTCTATTCTTATGAAGTGACTAGTACAGACCGTGCAGGAAACACAAATACGCCAACTACGATTCAGAATATTATTTATTCTGCGGAAAAACCTGCAACGAATATTCTCATTTCTGGAAGCCGCTATTTTTCTGCGGGAACAGAAAGCTCTTTGCAAAACATTTCTTTTGAAGTTACCATTCCAGTTCCCGAAGCTTCGTCTGGAAATAAACTTACTGCTTGGGCAGTTTCAATTTTAGATGCTAATGGAAATCCTGTTAGGGTTTACAATCAAAATCAGTCTGTAGTTCCTCCTTCAAAAATTGTTTTTGATGGAAAAGATTCTTCTGGAAATATTATTCCTCAAGGAATTTATCATGCGGAAGTTTCTGCCGCCTATTTAAATGGATATGAACCTGTAAAAATAAAGTCTCCAGAGTTTGTTCTGGATGTGACAAAACCTAATGCCCAGCTTATCGTTTCTGATAAATCTTTTGGAGGCGAAACAAAAAGAAATCTTACAATCTCAATGCTTATTGACAATTCTGGTAAGTTCGCGAAAGTTCCACAGTGGACCGGTTCTGTAGTTTCTGCAAATGATGAAAAAAAGGTTGTAAAAAGTTGGAATTTCGGGGAATTTCCTCCTGAAAGTGTTGTTTGGAACGGCTTTGATTCTGAAGGAAAACTTGCCTCTGATGGCGAGTACAAATTCGTTTTGACTGCTACAGACCTTGCTGGAAATACCGGCGTAATTCCAACCAAAGAAACTTTTGCGTTTAGTTCAAAAGAGGCAAAAATTCTTCTTTCAATAAAAGATTCCGCCTTTAATCCGAATGGAAATAAAGCCCGCAGTATTATGGAGTTTATTCCTGTTCTAAAAGATGCAGATGGAATTTCTGAGTACACATTCACTGTTCAAAATTCTAGAAAAACAGTTGTAAAAAATATTAAAGGCAATGGGAATCTTCCTTCTAAAATTGAATGGAACGGAAAAAATGATTCCGGCATAATTTGCGAAGACGGAAAATACAATGCGACTTTAAAAATAACTTCTCTTAGCGGCTCTCAAGCCTCTGTTACTTCTTCCGACTTTGATTTGGACACAGTTTCGCCTTCTTTGAAAGCTGTTTCTCCTTGGGCATTTTTTAGTCCTGAAGGAGACGGAAACCAAGATGTTCTTCCTGTAACGATTTCAGACTGCACCGAAGAAGAGCTTTGGACTGCGGATGTAAAAAATTCTTCTGGAAAAGTTGTTCGCAAATTTACTTGGAAAGGAAAAATTCGCACAGCCTCAAAAGATATGTTTGAATGGGATGGAACTGACGAGTCTGGCAACAAAGTCCCAGATGGAACTTATTCAATTGTGATTCATAGTGAAGACCGCGCAGGAAATTCATTTAGCACAGTTTTGCAAAATATTGTTTTAGATACAAGAGAAACTAAAATCTATTTGACAGCTGATTACGACGGAATTAGTCCTAATGGTGATGGAAAAGTTGATTCTCAAATTTTTAGAGTAAGTTCATCTGTAAAAGAAGGAATACTTTCTTGGAAATTTGATGTTCGCAGCGAAAATGGCACTTCTGTAAGAAGCTGGTCAAACGAGGATAGTCCTAATCTGCCTGCTCAAATAATTTGGGATGGCTTGGATTCTTCTGGAAAAGTTGCAGAAGGAACCTTCTCTGGAACTTTAAGCGTTGTCTACAAAAAAGGTAACAAGGTTGATACTGTTTCTGCGCCATTTGTCTGCACCGCAATACCTCCAGTTTTAACTGTCCAGACTGCTCCTGAATATTTTAGTCCTGATAACGATGGCTCAGAAGATGATTTGTTTATAAAGCTTTCAGGTTCTTCAAAAGCTCCTATAAAAGAATGGTCATTTGTAATAACAGACCCTTATGGAAAGCCGTTTTGGACAACTGGCGGAAAAACATCCATTACAGAACGAATGGTTTGGGACGGTCTTAGCAATGTTCAAAAGAACAAAAATGGAAGGGCGGAGCGTGTTCAGTCGGCTACGGATTATCCGTATAATTTTACAGTTTCAGATACGCTTGGCATGACAACTACCGTAACAGGAAAAATCCGTGTAGATGTCCTTGTAATTCGCGACGGAAGTGTTTTAAAGATGGCAGTTCCTTCTATTATATTCCGAAGCGATGCTGCTGATTTTAATACCACGGGAGCAAGACCTCTTTCTGCAGAGCAAGCAAGAAATAACGAGATAGTTTTAAATCGCATTGCTGAAATTTTGAATAAATTTAAAGACTACAGAGTTACAATTGTAGGTCATGCAAATCGCCTTACAGATAATGAAGCTGAAGAAACTACTGATAATCCAAATTTGTGGGGACCTGCGCTTCAACCTCTTTCTGCAGCCCGTGCAGAGTATGTAAAGCAATATCTTGTTAAAAAAGGAATAAATGCTGCAAGGCTTACCACAGAAGGAAAAGGCGGCTCTGAATTGGTCGTTGATTTTAGAGATAAAGATAATAACTGGAAGAACAGGCGTGTAGAATTTATTCTAGAAAAATAAAAAAAATGTCAAAAAATGTCCTTTGCTATTGACTAATTTTTTTATAAGAGCTATAGTATATTCACGTTCGCAAGAATAATGGTTGCTTAGCTCAGCTGGTAGAGCAATGGACTGTTAATCCATGTGTCGCAGGTTCAAAACCTGCAGCAGCCGAAAAGAGCCTGGTTTTTCCAGGCTCTTTTTTTATGCAAAAGTGAATTTTTTAAAGATTTCTAGGATTTTAATATGCCGTGTGCAACTCCAACTATTTTTGATTATAAAACTATTAGTGAGCAAAAAAAGTTTCTTCGAAATAGAGCGAAATCTGCGCTAAAAGAATATTGTTCTGATTCTGCGCTTATGGAAAGTTGCTCGCAATCTATGGCAAGCAGTTTTCTTGCTTCTAAGGAGTATAATGATTGCGAAGTTTTGCTTGGAGTTATGGCTTTAAGCGACGAGCCAAATCTATGTTTAATATACAGGCAGGCTCTAAAAGACGGTAAAAAAATAGCGTTTCCTCGTATGCGCCCTTCTTGTGAAATTGATTTTTTTTATGTAACAGATTTTGAAAACTCGTTTTCTACTCAAAATCCTTATAAAATAAAAGAACCCTTGCCGCAGTGCAAAAAGGTTTGCTTAGACACCTTGCCAAGTAAGACTGTTGTTTTTGTTCCAGGCCTTGTTTTTAACTTTGAAGGGCATAGGCTTGGCAGAGGCAAAGGTTTTTATGATAGATTTTTGCAGCAACTTGCATTAAATAATAATGATTTTTGTTTGTGCGGAGTTTGTTTTACAATTTGTGTAACAAAAGCGATTCCTGTTGAAAAACACGACGTTTCTGTTACTCATTTGCTGACCGAATATGGTTTTATAAAATGCAAAAAAGATTCTAGTCAATCGATTCTGATGAATAAAGCCGGAGAGTAGGAATCGGATTAAGATATTTTTCTGCGGCTTCTTTAAAATCTTTAGGTGACGCATTTAATACTTTTTCACAATTGTTTAAGTATTCTTCAGGATTCGCTTCGGTCAATAGAAATTTTGCAGTTTCAAAATTTGAATCAGCGTTTGAAAAAGTGTTTAAAATCCAGCTGTCTTTTATCTTTTTGGTTTCAATTTCTGCATTTTCTTCGCCTGCTAAAAGTTCTATAAAATTTGATGCGCAGTTTTCAAAAAAGGAATCGACTTTTTTTGTGTGGCTGACATTTGTAAAAGTGTAGGCGACTGCATTGTAGCGTTTTGAAGGCGGCAAAATTTTTATTTCGCTTGCTTGGCTCGTTAAAGATGTTTTCATGTATTCAAAAAATCTAAAGCAGATTGCTGAAAATAGTAAAAAATCTTCAGAAGAATCTAAAGTCGGCATTGGCAACCAGAATTGAACAGGATCGCAAAAATTTTTAGTAGGAACAAGGATTGCAGGCATAGGACCTGCGTCTTCTGCGCTTATATCGGTATAAAAAAGGTGCTGAAGCTTTACATTTAGTCTTTTTGTCTTTTTAGGAAAATTAGGTTTTTCGTATTTTTCGCTTATAGATGAATATTTTGATTTTTTTTGGCAGTTCAAAATGGAAAAGGTCGCTTCAATGTAAGGCAAAACTTTTTGTGCGTCTATATTTCCTACAATAGCAAAAGAATATAGTTCGGCATTTAAGAAATTTGTATAGGCTGCAAGAAGTTCAAAATATTTTACTTTTTCAATGCTGTCGTTTGTGCTGTATAAAGAGTTTTTATAACTTTCCAGTGTGAACAGGTAATTTGCGGCGCTTCCGTAAAGTTGGTTTATAGGATTAGCGTTAGAAATCCTTTGCTGCGTAGCAACTGAATATACATAGCTGTCTGCCAAGGCTGGCTGAATTTCTCCAAACACAATTGCTTTTCCTGCAGCCTTTATGCAAGCGTTGATATCTTCTGCGGAACTTTCTATTGCAATAATATTAGATTCATCTAAGATTTCTGAATAAACTTTAGGCATTAGTTCTAAAAGTCCTTGCTCACAAAGTTTTCTTACCTCATTTTGAATATTTGAAACAAAAACTTCTGTCATAACTTGCTGAAATTGGGGTGTGTAAATGGTAGAAAATTTTCCACCAGAAAGTGAAATTGCAAAAGTCGCTTTTGAAGTCGCTTCTTGTTTTTTTATGACAACAGGAATTCCGTTTGAAAGTGTAAACTTTGAAATAGAATTCTTGTTTTTCGCAATAAATTCTTTTAATTCAGAATTTTCAGAGTTTTGCTGAGCCTGATTTTCTGCTTCTATTTTTTTTGCGCTATTTTTCGCAAGCCTTTCAGAAAACCAGGAAGCATTTTTTGAATTTATGGCTTGAAAACCAGCTTTTTTAAATTCGTTTTTATATTTACTGTATGAATCGCTGTTTACAAGAACAAAAATAAAAGGCTTTTCAAAAGATAGCGAACCTTTTAAATCTGCGGTGCTTATTTCGCTTATTCTTCTAGGACGGTCAAGCATATTCTGTGCTAAAGTTTGATGCTCGTTGTAAAATGCTAAAGGCTCAAACTTTGAAAGATAATTCATAAAACTGCTGGAATTTTCAGTTATGTTTAAAAAATCTTCGCAGATTGACTTTTTTGCCCTTAAAAAATCTTCTTCAGGACAAGATTTTATTGCGTCTTCGCAAGTTGAAGTAAACAATTCTACCTGTTCCACTGGCGACAGTTTGTTTTTCTCAAGCAGAGATTGAACTATCAGCCTTGAGCTGTTTTTCATGTGGCTTGCTGCTACGTTGATGTATTCAGGAGCGCGGATTTTTAAATTTTTTTCTGAAAAAAGCTGGGTTTTAAAGTAAGAGAAATCGTTTTCAAACGCAGCTTGCGCAACATCGCATTGCTCAGCGAAAAGAGATGTGTATTGCGCTACTATTTGTGTAAAATCTTTTGAAAACTGTTTGTCATAAAAAACAAATTTGTGAACTTCGTTTCCAATTTTTGGAGGCTCTGCTTTTTGTGAAATCGCAGAACGCTTGTATTTTCCAAAAGTTTTTTCGATTAGTTCTAAGGCGGCTTCCTTTTTTACGCAGCCGCTTATAAAAATGCAGCTGTTTTGCGGTGTATAGAAATTTTTTGCAATTTCTTCAAGAATTGCTCTTGCTTGGCTTGGCGTGGTTTTTGAAAACAAAGCAGGATATATTCCAGAATCAAACTTCCAAGGTTCGCTTGAAAAAATTCTTGAATCTATGCCAGCGTTTATAAAAGATGCTGGAGTCGAAGAATACTGCATGACTTCAGCCTTCATAGAATCTAGCTCTGTTTTAATGTTTTTATCTGTAAATGAACTGTTAAAAGCGTGTCTTGCAAGATTTTCTAAAGATTTTTCTAAGCTGATAGGCGTTACAGTCATCGAATATGCGGATATGTCAGAATTGCATTCCTCTGTGAAACTTGGATTTTCGAGATTTTCTTCCTCTGTGTAGCCAGATTTGAATAGTTTTGAATAAAGCTTAAAAAAACCTGTGTTGTTTTTATTTTGGGTACTGAAGCCTGCTGAAACTGTGTACTTTATATTTATTGTGGGAACTGAAAAATCTTCAAGAATAAAAACTTTAATGCCATTTTCAAGTATGTTTTCGCTGTAGTTTTTTGTAGTTAAAAAATTTTGAGAAAAAACTGCAGCTTGAAAAAAAATAAAATCTAATAAAAATAAAACTGCAATTTTAAAATATTTTTTCATGCTTAGAATTATACAGTAACAGTCGGCACAATGTCGAGATTTTTATAAATAGCGACCGTAGGGCAGAAAGCCGCCCATTAAGTAAATAGCCCAAACGTCGAGTTTTTATAACAGTAAAAAAGTAAAATTGACAAATGTATTTACGCAAGTTAAAATTAAAATCTATGCCAAGTTTAACTTTTTTTAATCCGCGTAAAACTAATATTGTAATTCCTGAAAATCTTTTTAAAGGAAAAAGACACCTTACTCCTGCAGAAATTTCTGTTCTTGATGACAACTTAAATACTAGCGAAGATCCAACTTGGCAAAATGTTCTGGTAGATGAAGGGGAATTTTGCTTTGATCCGACTTTAATAAAAAATTCCTACTTTGGCGGCTGGGTTGTTTTAGGCAGACTGTGTTCTGCAAAACTAAAATATCACGATTTGGAGCTTGTTACAGGAATTTATCGCTCGCAATTAAAAAATGTTGTAACCGGTGATGATAATGTTATTCAGAATGTCTCTTATTTAGAAAATTATCACTTGGGCAGCAGAGTAATGCTCTTTAATATAGAAGAAATGTCTTGCACTTTGCACAGCAAATTTGGAAATGGAATTCTAAAGCAAGGCGAACCTGAGTCGAATCGCATTTGGATTAGTGTAAGCAATGAAAACGGCGGAAGAAATATTTTGCCATTTGAAAAAATGCTTCCTTCGGATGCATATTTGTGGTCCCGTTATAGAGAAGATAAGGAGCTGATGCAGCGATTCAAAGAGATGACAGAATATGGAAATTCTGGAAAACTTGATACTTTTGGAATCGTTGGTGACGATGCGGTTATAAAAAACACAAAACTTATAAAAGATTCAAAAATCGGCAATTGCGCCTATATAAAAGGCGCATTGAAAATAAAAAATGTTACAATTCTTTCTACAGAAGATGAAGTAAGTCAAATTGGAGAAGGAGTAGAAATTGTAAACGGGATTATGGGCGAAGGAAGCCATGTCTTTTATCAAGCAGTTGCAATAAGGTTCGTTATAGGTAAAAACTGCCAGTTAAAATATGGTGCTCGATTAATAAATTCTGTTCTTGGGGATAATTCCACGGTTTCTTGCTGCGAAATTTTAAACAATCTTATTTTCCCTTTTCACGAGCAGCATCACAATTCTTCGTTTCTTATAGCCACTACAGTTATGGGGCAGAGCAACATTGCCGCTGGTGCGACAATTGGAAGCAATCACAATTCTAGAAGTCCTGATGGCGAAATTATTGCAGGCAGAGGATTTTGGCCGGGGCTTTGCAGCGATTTCAAGCACAACAGCCGTTTCGCTTCTTTTACACTTGTTGCAAAAGGTTCGTACCAAAATGAATTGAATATAACTTATCCTTTTGCGTTAGTTGCGCCTGCAGCAGATGAAAAAGAAATACATATTTTGCCTGCCTGGTGGTTTATGTATGACATGTTTGCAATTGTTCGCAATAGGTACAAGTTTCAAAACAGGGATAAAAGAATTATAAAGGTTCAAAACATAGAAACTGATCCATTTGCTCCAGATACAATTCAAGAAGTAGTACATTCTGTTGAACGAATAATAGAGCTTACAGCGGCGAATATGAATTCTCTTTTTGTAAACAAGGGCGAAAATCTTAAAGACGTTCGGCAGCTGGCAAAGGATTTTCTTCACAAAACTGAAAATTTGGACTTTACCCTAAAAGATATGGCTTGTCAAAAAAAGTATGGAGCGGTTATTTGCAAGCCTGTGCAAGCATACCGCACTTATCGCAAGATAGCAAAATACTTCGCTGTAGAAAC
This sequence comes from uncultured Treponema sp., assembly GCA_934667505.1. Taxonomy (GTDB): domain Bacteria; phylum Spirochaetota; class Spirochaetia; order Treponematales; family Treponemataceae; genus Treponema_D. Next base: position 21,458 of record CAKULY010000007.1, read on the forward strand.
TTTAATCGAATACTTTGATAAAAATGCTTTGCAAGAACCTTTAAAGGAAGTCTTAAACAATCTTAGTTTGCTGCCTCTTTATACGCAGTGGATTAACGTCGGAGGTCAGGTTATGCCTTTGGAAAAAGTTGAAAAAGCGTTTAAGATGATTAAAGAACACTCAATAGAAACTTGGGAACAGCTTCACGATTATTACAATTCTTGCCAAAGTGAATATCTTAATGACAAAGTTAGATATGCAATCTACATTTTAGAGAGGCTTTATACTAGAAGAATAGCAGAGTTCAATAATGAAATTATAAAAGATTTGGCAGACGATGTTATTGCTGTAAGCGATGAAATGTACAAGTCGAGCGTTTCTAGCCGGGAAAAAGATTTTACTGACTTTTTCCGTTGCATGACATACCGCAATAAAGAAGAAATGAAATCTGTTTTAGGTTCTTTAGATAGCATAGAGTTCTTAAAGACGCTAGAAAATGATTCAAAACTTTTTAACAAAAAAGTAAAAGAGCTGTTAGGTCAAAATTAGATTCTTTATATAGACTAAACTCGACTTTCAGCATAAAAATTACTATAATACTCTCGTGGCACAGATATTTAACAACGATAAAATAGTAATTCGTGGTGCTAGAGAGCACAATCTTAAAAATATTGATTTGGAACTTCCACGCAACAAATTGGTTGTAATTTCAGGGCTTAGTGGAAGCGGCAAATCTTCTTTGGCTTTTGATACTCTTTTTGCAGAAGGTCAAAGGCGTTACATGGAAAGCCTTTCTAGTTATGCAAGGCAGTTTTTAGGAAGCATGGACAAACCTGATGTGGATTTAATTGAAGGTTTAAGCCCTGCTATTTCAATTGAACAAAAATCTACAAACAAAAATCCTCGTTCAACTGTCGGCACAATTACAGAGATTTATGATTACTACCGTTTGCTGTTTGCCCGGGTAGGCCATGCGCACTGTCCTTCCTGCGGCAGAGAAATAAGAGAACAGCCTGTGGACCAGATAATTGACACAATTCTAGCTTGGCCTCAGGGGACTAAAATTCAAATACTTGCTCCAGTTATTCGCGGAAAAAAAGGCGAGCATCAAAAAGTTTTTGAAGATGCAAAAAAGTCTGGTTTTATACGGGCCAGAATTGACGGAGTTGTTGCCAATCTTGAAGATTCTATAAAGCTTGACAAGCAAAAGAAACACACTATTGAAATTATTGTAGACAGAATCGTTATAAGCGAAGATTGCAGACGCCGCATAGCAGACAGCGTAGAAACAGCTCTTAACTGTGCAAATGGAATAATCATAGTAACAAAACGAACAGAAGAAAAGGAAGAGGAAGTCTTTTTTAGTCAAAAAAATGCTTGCCCAGACTGTGGAATTTCAATTCCAGAACTGCAGCCTCGCCTGTTCTCTTTTAATAATCCTTTTGGCGCTTGCCCTGAATGCAGCGGGCTTGGCGAAAAAATGGAATGGGACGAGCAAAAAATAATTCCAGATAAAACTAAAAGTTTTAATGAAGGCGGAATAACATTTTATAATCCAGAAAGTGAATGGAATCATTCTTTATTTAAAGCCATTGCAGACTATGCAGGTTTTTCGTTAGATACTCCGCTTTGTGAACTTTCTGAAAAGCAGTTCGACTATCTTAAAAATGGCGATGAAAATATAATTCTTCACTGGATTTATAAAAAACAGAGTGGAGAAGGCTATAGCGAATATAAAAGACCTTGGGCTGGAATCCTTAACGATATGAAGCGTCGTTACAATGAAGCTTGGGGCGATACTCAAAAAGAGCGTATGCAGACAAAGTTTATGACTGTAAGCGAATGTAAGTCTTGCCATGGACAAAGGCTTAGAGCAGAAGCTTTGGGTGTAACTGTTGGTGGAAAAAATATTTGGCAACTTTGCACGCTCAGCGTAGTTGAATCTATAGATTTTTTTGCAAGCCTAAAGCTTTCAGAAAGCGAAAAACAGATTGCCTCTCAAATTTTAAAAGAAATTAATTCTCGGCTTAGATTTTTGCGCGATGTAGGGCTTGATTATTTGACTTTGGAAAGAGCTGCGGAAACTCTTTCTGGTGGAGAAGCTCAGAGAATTCGTTTGGCGACTCAAATTGGCTCTAGTCTTACCGGCGTTATGTATATTCTTGACGAGCCGTCTATCGGTCTGCATCAGCGTGATAATCAGAGGCTTATAGACACATTGACTTATCTTCGCGATCAGGGAAACACTGTTATTGTTGTGGAGCACGACGAGCAAACTTTGCGAACCGCTGACTACCTTGTGGATATAGGTCCTGGTGCAGGTGTTCACGGCGGCAAGGTAGTTGCGGCTGGTACGCCAGAAGAAGTTATGAAAGTTAAAGAAAGCAAAACAGGCGCATACCTTGCTGGTGTTCTGAAAATGGAAATTCCTAAAAAACGCCGTATAGGAAATGGAAACTTTATAAAATTAAAAGGCGTTGCTGAACACAACTTAAAGAATGTCAGTGTAGATATTCCTTTGGGAACTTTTACATGCATAACTGGTGTTTCAGGAAGCGGAAAATCTACTTTGATGAGCGATGTGCTTTTTCCTTCTATAAGCAACAAGGTTATGCATTCCTCTTTGCCAGTGGGAAAATACGAATCTCTTGAAGGCATTGAATTTATCGACAAAGTAATAAATATAGATCAAAGCCCTATTGGAAGAACTCCAAGAAGCAATCCTGCAACTTATGTAGGCGTTTTTGATGCAATAAGAGACCTTTTTGCAAGTCTTCCAGAAAGTAAGGCTAACGGTTGGGAAAAAGGCCGCTTTAGTTTCAATGTCCGCGGTGGAAGATGCGAGAATTGCCAGGGCAGCGGAACCATTACAATCGAAATGAATTTTCTTCCAGATGTTTTTATTCAGTGCGATGTTTGCGGAGGAAAACGATTTAATAAGGAAACTCTAGAAGTTCTTTATAAGGGAAAGAGCATAAACGATGTGCTTGAAATGACAATCGAAGAAGCTTGTTCATTCTTTGCAGGAATTCCTCATATTTCCAGAAAGCTTGAAACTTTAAAAGCGGTTGGATTGGGGTACATTCAATTAGGGCAAAACGCGCTTACACTTTCAGGAGGCGAAGCCCAGCGTGTAAAACTTGCAAATGAGCTTGCCCGCGTTTCAACAGGAAAAACTCTTTATATAATGGATGAGCCTACAACTGGTCTGCATTTTGCTGATGTTATGCAGCTTATGGAAGTAATTCAAAAACTTGTAGATCAAGGGAATACCGTTTTGATGATAGAGCACAACCTTGATGTTATTTGCCAGGCAGACTATATTATAGACTTAGGACCTGAAGGCGGTTTTAGAGGCGGCAATGTTATTGCAAAAGGAACTCCAGAACAAATTGCCAGTGTTGCAGAAAGCTATACAGGTCAATTTATAAAAGATATGCTCTGCAAAAAAAGATAAAAATATATGAATAAGCGCCTTTTAAAAAAAATCTTTTTTTCTCTTCTTTTCTTTCTTGGATTAAGAGCATTTTCCCAGGAAAATACGACTGTAATCACAATAGAAAACGCGCGGAACACTCGCTACGAGAAAGACAAAGAAACAGGTGCGGATTTAATAGTTCTTTCTGGAGAAGTAAAGATTTCTGTAACAAAAGGCAGCGATAAAAATGTCATAAATGCGGACATGATTCGTTACGATAGAGCGCACGAAATGATTTATGCGGAAGGAAACGTTTCTTTGGAGCAGACAACATCTAGCTCTGGTGGAATGAATGTTTCTGCCTCTTCTTTAATGTTTAACACTTCTACGCTTGAAGGCGTTTTTGACGATGGAAGAGTTGTTCAGACAAAATCCGATGCGTTGAATCTTCCAAGCGGTTCGACCTTGGTTGTTGCAAGCGACATTTTTGGCAGAAGCCAATCAAATACAATAGTTTTTAAAAATGGACAGCTTACATTTTGCGATGACGAAGAACCTCACTGGCATATCAATGCGAACCGGATATGGCTTCTCCCAGGCGGAGAGTTCGCCTTTTTTAATGCTTTTTTATTTGTAGGTGTAGTTCCTGTTTTATATCTGCCTGCATTTTATTATCCAAAAGACGAATTGGTTTTTAATCCTGTTTTTGGTTACAAGCGAAGAGAAGGCTACTTTATTCAGACAACAAGTTATTTATATGGAAGAAAACCTCTTGACACGACAAGTTCTTCTTCCTCTTCCGAAGACACTAGCGATGGCAGCGAAAAATTAAAAGCTCTGTTTAATTTTATAAAGCCGTCTTCTCTAAAAGAGCAAAAGCTGGAAGGCCTGGTCTTGCACAATCTTGAGCAAGACTTTAAGGGCGATACTTCAAACTATCTAAAAATTTTAGGAGATTATTATTCAAACATCGGTATACTGGCTGGGGTGGATGGAGTTTTCAAACCAAAAAAAGTTTTTTCAAGTTTAGAGTTTAATGCAAACCTTGGATTTTCAAATACCGTTTTTTATAACGGTTCTACGGCAGAATACATGCCATTTACTTCTACAGGCGCAAAAATATACGATACTTCAAACCTTTTGGGCTTAAAACTGCCTTTTAGGTACGGTGCGGGCTTTAAGTTCTCTATGAATAAACCGTTTTCGCTTTCTATGTCCTTGCCTGTTTATTCTGACCCGTTTTTTAAAGACGATTTTTCAGAACGCTCTGAAACTATGGACTGGATTAGCTACCTTTCTGATTCTGCTTCTAAAACTAAGGAACAGGAAACAGTTTCCGAAGTGTCTTCTTTTACTTGGACGATGAACAGCTCTTATACAGTTCCGCTTCCTGAAGTAATAAAGCCTTACATAAATTCAGTTTCTTTAAGTTTAAATTCTTCGCTTGTATTTTCGTCCATGACAAATTCCTCTTTGGAAGACAGCGATATTCCTTATATAGATAAAAGCGACCTGACACAGACAGATATTTCAAGTTGGAAGAGTTATTCGCCGCAACGAAAGTTTTATTATCCATCTTCTTTAACACCGCTAACGTTTAACGGTACTTTAAGCGGAACCATAATTGATTTTTCAACTTCAAAATCAAAAAAATCAAGTTCAAAAACTTCTCCAGCCTTTGTTGCAGAAATGATTGCCCCTGAAATTTTGCAAAAAGATTCTGAAAAATCAGAAGAAAACAAAGAAAATGTTGAAAACAATTCTGAAAACAAGGATGAAGCTGAAATAGAAATTGCAAATCCTAGTGACCTTGGCAGCGAAAAAGTCGCTTCAGAAAGTGTTTTAGAAATCTTGCCTGAAGAAAGCCTTCCAAAACTGCAGACGCCTTCTTTTTCAGTAAATAATATTCCAGGTCTTGCTTTTTCGATGAAGTATTCTGTTAGGCCGAATCTTAATACTCAGCTTGCCTACGATTCTGCTATGCTAAAGACTCCAGAGGATTTTGATTGGAGCAAGTTAAAATCTTCCATGTATACTTTAAAAATTCCTGTAACTCTTGATAACAGCTTGTCTTATGGCGGAAACTTTTTTAGCATTTCAAGTTCGTATTCTTATAATCCTGTTTTTCAAGGGCATCCATACATTTTTATAAACGATGAAAATGAAAAATATGGCTACACAAAGGAATCTGCGCAGTCCCTTGTAAAAACAGACTATGCTGCGCAAAAGCAAGATGTTACAAATTCAAATACAGTTTCTCTAAAGCCATTTACAAACATAAAATGGATAAAAGATACTGGCGTAACTTGGCGTTCTTCAATCCGCTTGATAAGAACAGAATTTTTAGCAGATGAATACAATCCCGAGCTGGACAATCCTCAGTGGGAGTATCATTCAGTTGACTGGACAGACAAAGATTCTATAACTACAAATTCCTTGGATTTTATAATAGCTGGCAATGAGCTTGATGGAAAAATTACGCAGTCACTGACGCTTACAACGACGCTTCGCCCCCAGTTAAGCCAATACTATGGAACTTTGAAATTAGGTTTTCCTTATACAACGCTTTCTTTTGAAGCCGGCATAAAAAAGAAGTCTATTGACGATGATACCTGGGTAAAGCAGCCTTTTAAGCAGTCATTCTCGCTTTCTCTTTTTAAGAACACTTTAAAACTTTCTGAAAGCTACAACTATGATTTGGAAGAAAAGCGGCACGATGCGTTTAAGGCGTCTTTGATTTGGAAAAGCCTTTCCCTTTCGTATATTATGTCTTATAGCTACGGATTTGATTTTGAAAGTGAAACTGGCTGGATTCAGAAAAAAGAAAAAGACTTTTTGCCGTATTCGCTTTCTTTTTCATTCTCTCCGGGCACAAAAACCTTTTACACTTGGAAAAATAGAGTCAGCTTAGGTTTAGGACTTTCAACAAGCGTTGTCGCAGATCTTTTAAAGCCTACAGATAGTTATTTTACATTTAATCCTAGCATTTCTTTTAAAATACAAGATTTTCTAACGCTTACGTTTTCTTCCTCTTCACGAAATTCTGTAGTTTATAGATATTTTGGAAATGAAATCGGAATTCCTGGTGAAACCAATTTGTTCAAGGATTTAATGAATTCATTCCGCTTTGACAATGAAGAGCTTAGAAAGTCTTCTGGATTTAAATTAAAAGCCTTGAAGTTCGATTTAACTCATGAGCTTCACGACTGGGATTTTAAAACTTCATTTAAAATTGAACCTAGGCTTATTACCGATGAAAGCGGAAAAAAAGTTTATGATTTTAATCCTTATATGACAATTTCAATTATGTGGAGACCTATGGCAGCTATGAAGGCGGAAATTTTGGATGAATATGGAAAATGGTCATTGCAGTAGACAATTATTTAAGGTTGTTTTAGAATAATCTATTATAGTGAGTACGGAATATACTATAGTGGTTCCAAATACAGAAGTTCTTTCTTGCATTTGTGGAATCAATGATAACAACTTAAACCTCATAGAAGAGCATTTGGGAATTCCTGTGTATACCAAAGGAAATGAGCTTTCCATAGACACAGAAGATGAACCGTTGCGCCGTCAGTTTCAGTTTATTGTGGATAGAATTGCTGATGAAGTAAATGATGGCAGCAAGAACTATTGCGATATTGTTGCATCGGTATTAAATGTTGAAAAAAAGCCAAATTTGGAATCACTTTCAATTCTTGTTCCTGGCAGCGCAAAAAGAATTTATCCGCGGACAGAAAATCAAGCTTTATATGTCAGTGCGATGCGAAAAAATGAGCTTGTCTTTTGCGCAGGTTCCGCCGGCACAGGAAAAACCTTTCTTGCAGTTGCATACGCGTTAAGTTTGCTGCTTTCTCATAAAGTTTCAAAACTGGTGATTACAAGACCTGTTGTAGAAGCCGGCGAAAGTTTAGGTTTTCTTCCCGGTGATTTAGAAGAAAAAATAAGTCCGTATTTAAAACCTCTGTTTGATGCTATGGAAAGTATAATTTCTTCAGAAAGTATAAGGCGTCTTTTAGATTCCGGAATAATAGAAGCCGCTCCTCTTGCATATATGAGGGGAAGAACTTTAAATAACTGCGCAATAATTCTTGATGAAGCGCAAAATGCTACCTCTGAGCAGATGAAAATGTTCCTTACCCGGCTGGGTGAAAATTCAAGAATGTTTATAACAGGAGATATTACGCAAATAGATTTGCCAAGGAAAATTCGTTCAGGACTTACGCATGCCATCGATTTGTTAGAAGGTATTGACGGAATTTCTGTCATTCGTCTTAATTCAGAAGATGTAGTTCGTAATCCTTTGGTAAAAAAGATTTTAAAGGTGTATGAAAATGAAAAAACAGAAATCTGATACAATTGTAAAAGAAGAATTGGGGGGCTTTAAAACTTATGTAAAAAAGCACTATCCAGTTTTTATTTTAATGGCTATAGGCTATCTTCTTGTTTCCGCAGTAAATATTTTTGAGGTTGCAACTAGCCAGACAATAATGTCTTTTAATCTAAATGATTTTGAAATAGGGCAAATTTCAGACAGAACTCTTGTAGCACCAAAATCTATTTCTGCAGATGAAGATTTTCCTTTTTCTATAGAAGAAGGAGAAAAAATTATTCGCAAAGGTTTTCCAATAACTAGCGAAGCTTTTAATAAGCTTCAAAAAATGGCTAAAAGTCCAAACTATATAGATTGGCGGCTTTTCGCAAATTCAGAATTGTATCTCTTTGTTTTGCTAGTTATGTGGTTCTTTATATACGCTTATGCCCCTTTTGGTAGAAAAATTCATCTTAGAGAGCTAGTCTTTCAGTGCATTTGTTTCTTGATAGTATATTCTGCAGTTATTTTCGGCGGAAAAAATAGATTTTTTGCAAGTCCATATTCTATCCTTATGATTATACCTGCTTCATTTGTAATTCTTTTTCAAGCGATACTTTATGGGCAGCTTAGCGCAGTTTTCTTCTCTTTTATACTTTCGCTAGGTGTGCTTGATGCTTCTAGCTGGCAAATAGTTCCTTTCTTGTTTACGCTTTCGTCTTGCCTTGCGGCAACTGCTGTTGTAAGGAATATTGAGCACAGAATCGATATGATTTTTGTTTCTCTTGTTATGGCTTTTTTTAATGCTGCAATGCTTGTTTTATACATGGTCGTTTTTAACGAAAGTTTTTCACATTCGATTTTGTTGATAGCTGGAGTTGCGCTCAACGGATTTATGTCTGGAATTCTTACTCTCGGACTTATAACACCTATTGAGCTGATGCTGAATACCGCTTCTGTTTTTCGTTTAATGGATTTAAGCGATTTAAATAATCCTGTAATGCGAAAAATGCTTGTTACTGCAAGTGGAACTTATCAACATTCGCAGATGGTCGCTCAGCTTGCAGAAAATGCTTGCCGCGATATAGGAGCAAATTCTTTGCTTGCAAGAGTCGGCGCGTATTATCACGATATTGGAAAGATGGACCAAAGCGAATATTTTATTGAAAACCAGTCAGACGGAATAAACAAGCACGATTCTATGAAACCAAGCCTTTCCGCATCTGTAATTAGAAGCCATGTAAAAAAAGGTGTTGAAAAAGCTAGGCAGCTGCACCTTCCACAGTCTGTAATCGACATAATTGAAGAGCATCACGGAAACAGTTTAATATCATACTTTTATGAAGAGGCAAAAAAAAGCAATCCAAATGTGCTGGAAGCTGATTATTCTTATCCAGGAAATCCTCCTTCAACAAAAGAGGCCGCAGTCGTTATGCTTGCGGATACGGTTGAAGCAGCTTGCAGGACTCTTGAAAATCCAACTGAAGAGCGGCTTGATAAATTTATAAAAGCCTTGATAGATTCTAAAATTCAGCATGGACAGCTTAATAATTGTACGCTTACCTTTAGGGATATAACAAAGATAAGGCAAGCTTTTGTAACGCTTTTGGTCGGTTATTACCACAACAGAATTGAATATCCTGACCAAAAGAATTTGGAATCAGATTTAGAAAAAACAAAGAGTGGAAAATCTGAGAAAACTTTGGAAGGCAAAGTCGTAAAGGAAGCTAAAACAAAAACTTCTGAAGGACGGATTGCAAGGACTCAAAAAGACAAGACTTTAACTGGAGCAAAAATTCATGAGCAATAGAGTTTATATTTCTGTTCAGGAGGAACTTGAAATTCCTAGCTGGCTAGAAAAAGTCGAACCCTTTGTAAATAAAGTTTTAGAAAAGCTTTGTTTTGACAGGGAAGAAATTTCAATTTTATTCTGCAGCGATTCTTTTATTCAAGAGCTAAACAAAAACTATCGCAATATTGATTCTCCTACAGATGTTCTTTCCTTTGAAAATGGGGAAGAGTATGAAGATAACGAAGAAAAGTGGATCAACGTTGGCGACATTGCCATAAGTGTTGAAACTCTTCCAAAAAATGCTGAATATTTTGAAGTGGACGAAAATACTGAATTAAAGCGCCTTTTGATTCACGGAATTCTTCACTTAAATGGAATGGATCATGGGGAAGAACATATTGAAAAAGATGTAGCTCCAGTTGGAAAAATGCTCTCGCTTCAGGAAAAAATTCTTTTAGAACTTTCTGATGAATCGATTATATAATAAAAGGAATTAAAAATGAATTTTTCATTGTTCAAACACAAAAAAAATAATGCAAAGGCTGTAGAAAACGAAGAATTTTCACAGAAACAGCAGGAAATTCTTAACGAAGAAAAACAAGACATGATTCAAGGTGTTGAAGATTTAAGCCAGACTACTGTAAAGGAAATTATGATTCCCCGAATCGATGTAGATTTTATTTCTTTTGATACTGACAGCGATGAGCTGCTCGAAAAAATTTCTGCAAGCGGGCATTCTCGTTTTCCTGTCTATAGCGAATCTATAGACAATGTTGTTGGCGTTCTTTACGTAAAAGATCTTATCTATTCTCTTATGAAAAAGGACGAGCACTTTGAGCTTGAAAAAATTATTCGCAAGGCTTATTTTGTTCCTGAAACCAAAAGAATTGACTCTTTGCTTAGAGAATTTAAGAGACGTCATCTTCATATTGCAATTGCGATTGACGAGTATGGAGGAGTCGCTGGAATCATAACGATGGAAGATATAATAGAAGAAATTGTTGGCGATATTCAGGACGAATTTGATAATGAGCGCGAAGATATTTTGTCTGTCGGCAATAACGTGTGGCTTTGCGATGCCAGAGTGGATCTGGATGACTTGAACGAAACAATAGAAGCTGATTTTCCTGCAAACGACTTTGATTCACTTGGAGGCTTTGTTTTTGATTTATTTGGCAAAATACCAGTAAAGTTCGAAAAAATTTCTTGGAATGATTTTGAATTTATAGTTCAAGACATGGAAGGCCACAGAATTAATTTAATAAAGGTTATCAGAAAAAATCCGGAAGATATTTCTAAAAAAGAAACAAAGGCTGGTGCTGATGAAAGTTCTGAATAAAAACATAATTGCTTTAATTTTATTCTCTGTTATTTCAACTTCATTTTATGGACAAACAAAAAGCGTCGCATCATTTTTTAATGATGGCGTAAAAGCTCAAAATAGCGAAAAATGGTACGAAGCAAGCCAGAATTTCATGGAAGTTTTAAAAATCAATAACGCTTATTCAGATGCCTGGTTTCATTTGGCTCAGTGTTCTTATCAGCTTTCCGAATTTGACCTTGTTTTAGAACAGCTGGAGCAGGCAGAAAAGTTTGCTAAAAATGACAATGCCATAAATAATTTGCGAGGAATGACCTATATCGCAATGGGAAAATTTGATGAGGCTCGCAAAGTTTTTTTAGATATTATAAAAAATACTCCGAATGATGTAGAAGCTAGATTCGGTCTTGCAGAGCTGGATCTTTTTGATGGAAAAGTTACTGGAGCCGAAAAACAATATTCAGAAGCCTTGAAAAGACAGAGCAAAAACAGAAAAGCGCTTCTAAGTTTAGCTATTGTTTCTGCTCAATTAGGGAAAACTGAAAACGCAAAAAAGTATATAAACCAGGCTCTTTCTAGTTATTCTAATGAGGCGGAAGTTCACTATTTAGCGGCTATTGTCTGCGCAATGGACAGTGATTTTACCAATGCAGAAAAGCATTGCCGGGTTGCAGTTGAAGTTGACGGTGATTACGATAAGGCTTATGAGCTTCTTGCAAAGCTTCGCTATTTTTTTAATGACTACGAAGATGTGATTTCTATTTGTGACTTTAGAATTGGAAGAAACAGAACTTGCCCAAGCGCATGGTATTTAAAAGGGTGCGCCCAAAAGTCTAATGGAAATCCTGATTTGGCAATTGAAACTTGGTCAACAGGCTTGCGGATAACTCCTGATGATGAAGTTATGAGGGCAGCCCTTGAGCTGGCTGTTGCAGAAACAGTTCCTTTTGAAGATTCAAGGAGAACAGAATGGGCTTCTTACCATATTTCAAAAGCTTTAGATTACGAACGGCGCTACGACAACGCTGGCTCTTCGTACGAGTATCAAAGGGCTTTAAAGCTTCAGCCGAACAATGATGAAGCGCGAATGGCGTTTGCAGCGATGCTTGAACTTAACGGTCTGCACGAACTGTATTTAGACCAGTTGCTATTCATTCAGCAATCTTTAGGAGCAAATGGCAGCAAAACGGATACTGAATTAACAGATAAAATAGAAGCGTATGAAGACTTGTTGCAAGATTCCCTCGCAAAAAAGTGGAATGTCCAGCCTTTTTATCTCGATAAGACAAGGTGGAAGATTGGAGTGTATTATAGACCTTCTTCTGTAATTTCAGAACACGCCGAATACAATAAAATTACTGCGGAATACTCAGCAGATTTATTCAAGGGCGTTATAGCGACTCCTGTAAGCGTAATTGCTTCTAAAGCCCTGTCTTTTGGAGAAGCATATAAAAGTGCCAGGGCAGATGGTTTAGACTATTTTATTCTTCTTTCTTTTGATGAAGGCGCAAGAGATGTTTCTTTAAGCTATGAACTATATTCTGCAAGAACAGGAACAAAATTGCTGGAAAATTCGCTGTATGCTACCGCAAATGACCGGTATGCAAATGTTCTAAGAAGATTTTGCGCTGAAATTTTAAGCCATCTTACTGTAAAAGCAAAAATTCTAGATAGAGATGGAAAAACTCTTCTTGCCGACATAGGAAAATCCGAAAATGTCTTTGAAGGCTCTGTTTTTGATGTCGTAAGAAGAAACAGTATTTTAACGGCTCCTAGTTCGCTCGGCCTTTCTTATGCAGATGAAAACATTCTAGGCACGTTTACAGTTACTTCTGTAGGTGAAGAAGTAAGCGAAGGTGTTTTAGAATATAAAGGCTTTTACGATAGAGTGAATAAGGGCGACGAACTGGTTTTAGTCTATATGCCGAATCCTGATGGGCAAAATGCAAAAGAAAAAGATTCAAGCGTAATAAATGCAGCTCCTTCTGCAGATATGAATGGTAATTCTAGTCAAACTCAGAATGCGATGGGACTGACGGCTGAAGATTTAGGAGCAAGAAGAACTCCTTCTTTTATAGATATTATAAGAAGTATCCGCTAATAAAATTAAGCTTAGTCAAGCCAGTGCAAGTTTCTAGCCATGCGTTTTTATATTTGAGGAATTGAATATTTTTCTAAAGAAGAATCTATCCATTTTTTAGTCAGCGAAGGGTACTTGTTGTATACTAGGATAAATGTTTTTACTGCTTTGTCGTATTCGCCGCTAAAATAGAACGACTGCGCAAGATAAAAGGTCGCTCTGTCCGTAACTGTTTCTGAAAGATTTGTTTCTAGCAACTTTGAAAGTTGCTTAGAAGATTCTTTGTATTCCTTTTTTATAAAACTTGTTCTAAGCACATCGAATAAAAGAAAATCGTCGCCGCCTATAGGCGAAATTAAGTCTTCTTCAAAAATATATGGAGCAAGATTTTTAGCCTTAGAAGCTTTTTTAGTTCCAGCAAGTTCTTTTGCTACAAAAAGCGTCTCTTCGTTCATATTTATTTTCTTTTTATTTTTTTCGCCAGTTAAATCTAGGTATGGCAAAGGCATTTCGCGTAAAGTTCCCTGTGCAAGAGCTTTCTCTTCTTCTTCAATTTTTTTTTCATTATAGGATTTTTGTTGGGCTATTTTTACGTGAACACCATTTACAGTTGAGTTAATAGAAGGCAGGATTATATCGTAATTTCTGCCGGCAGTTTGCGCAATTACCGCATAGTAGTAGTCGTTAAAATCTTCTACAGAATCGGTCCATGCTGTGTCAATATTTGAAAGAACCGTTATCGGCGAATCGTTGCAGATGTCTGAATAAGTTCCTATAGGCTTTTTGCTTCTGTATACAAGAATTTTTTCAATTTTTGGCTTGGGCGAACTTGGAATAGACCATGTTATAGTAATTTTATTAGAATCTGAAAAAAATGCATTTACATCTGTTAAAATAGGTTGTTCTGCAAAAAGCGTAAAAACTGCTAAAAACTGGGCAATAATAAGAAAAGTATTTTTTTTGTTCATCGTTTTATAATAATCCACATATTGCGTAAAATCAAGTTCTGAAGTTATTCCGAGCTTGTTAGCCTTAAAATCGTAAACTCTGAATTGTAAAATTTCCTGTGATTGCTCAAACTAAGCGTTTTGTTTATACTGAAAATATGAATAATTTTCCACGTGTATTTTTAAAATCAAAAGAAGAAACAGAAATTCAGCAAGGGTTCCCATGGTGTTTTAACAACGAAATTTCTCATATAAAATATAGAAATTCTGAACGCGATGAATGGCAGTTAAAATCTTTGGAAGAAGCCGCAATTAAAAATGGAACAATAATTGAACTTTATACAAAAGCAGGCGGTTTTTTAGGAACTGGAATATTTAACAAGAATTCAAAAATTACTGTAAGGATTATATCTGGCGAACATGCTGACAAGGTTGTAGAAAACACTCAGTTGTTTTGGGAAAAGCGAATTTGTGATGCTGCAAACATAAGAAGATTAAAATATTCTGAAAACGACTCTTATAGGCTTGTTTTTGCAGAAGCCGATTTTATTCCAGGCTTTATATGCGAACGCTATTGCGATGAAAATAAAAAAGTGATTTTGGTCGTGCAGTTTCTTGCGATGGCTTGTGAAGTTTTTAGAAGCGAAATTTTGTCGGCCTTAAAAAAGTGCTGTTCTCCAAATGCAATTTACGAGCGCGATGATGCTGACGTAAGAAAAAAAGAAGGTTTAGAAGAGAAAACTGGCTGGTTGCTCGGTTCTGGAAAAACTTTAATTACAATTGTTGAAAATGATATAAAATTAAATGTTGATATAGCAAACGGGCAAAAAACAGGCTATTTTTTGGATCAAAAAGATAACAGAAAGACCGCTAAAACTTTTTGTCATGGAAAAAAGGTTTTAGACACTTTTACGCATACTGGAGCATTTGGGCTGAATGCTTTTAAGGCAGGCGCTAAGCAAGTCGTTTCTGTTGATATAAGTTCAGAAGCGGTGGAAATGGTAAATAAAAACATAGCTTTGAACAGCGCGCAGAATAATATGAAGGCAGTTTGCGCAGACGTTTTTGATTTGCTAAAAAACTATGAATCTTCTGGCGAAAAATTTGATGTTATAATCCTAGATCCTCCTGCGTTCACAAAAAGCGCAAAGGCTATTCAAAAAGCATACGGCGGCTACAAAGAAATTAACTTGCGCGCAATGCGCCTTCTAAATTCTGGCGGGATTTTAATTACTTGTTCGTGTTCATATTTTTTTGATGAACACTATTTTTACGATATGCTTATGCATGCGGCTATGGACAGCCATCGCCGGGTTCAAATTCTTGAAAAAAGAGGCGCAGGAATGGATCACCCAGTTCTTTTAGGCTATCCAAAATCTGAGTACTTAAAATGCGCAATATGCAGGGTGATGTAGTTTTTCTATGGAAAAATATAATTGTATTGTAGTTCTTGGACCTACCGCTGTGGGAAAAACCTCTATTGGAGTAGCTCTTGCCGGGGCTCTGGGTGGAGAAGTAATTTCGGCAGATTCTAGGCAAGTTTATAAAGGCTTGGACCTTGGTTCTGGAAAGGATTTAAAAGACTATTTTTATAATGGAAAGCCCGTTCCATATCATCTTATTGATATAGCGACTCTTGATAGCGAGTATAATGTATTTAATTATCAGCAAGATTTTTACAAAATTTTTGATAAACTAACAGAACAGAAAGCCCTTCCTGTTATTGTTGGCGGCACAGGGCTTTATTTAGATGCCGTTATAAGAAACTATGATCTTGTTGATGTTCCAAAGGATTATGAACTTAGAGAAAGACTTTCTTCTAAATCTTTAGAAGAGCTTGGAAATATGTACTTAAAATTAAAGCCTGATTTGCACACAAAAAACGACCTTTTAGAGCGGGAGCGCGTTATACGAGGCATAGAAATTTATTACGGCACTCACGGAAAAAAGGCGGAGGAATTAAAGAAGAATATGCATCCCCGTCCTAATGTTCAGCCTTTAATAATCGGAACAACATTTGAGCGTGAAAAAATATGGCAAAATATTTATAACCGTCTTGAAGAACGTTTAGAGCAAGGCATGGTCGAAGAAGTTGAAAATCTGCACAAAACTTACAGCTGGGAGCGTCTTGAAAAGCTCGGCCTTGAATACAGGTATTGTTCACTTTTCATTCAAAATAAAATTCCAACTTTGAAGCAGATGAAGGATCAGCTTTTTATCGCTATCAGGCAGTTTGCAAAACGCCAAGAAACTTGGTTTCGTTTTATGGAAAAAAATGGTGTAAAAATAAATTGGCTGCCTTCTGTTCAAGAAAAGCAGCCAAGGATTGATGCCGCGCTAAAACTTTCTTTTAGCGCAGGTTTTAGTCAAAATTAAGAACAAAGATTATAAAGTTTAAAACGCAATAAAAACTTTTGTAGAAGCTCGTCACTAAACAAAAATTAAGCAGAAACCGCAATTTTTACGCTTTCTTGAATTTCTGTTAAATAGCCTGTTCTTAAGCAACATTCAAAAAGCTCTTTGCTTAAAAAGTCTGTTTTTATATCATTGTATCCGTCAAGGTCTCTTACTATACGGATTATATAGCCATCTTCCATTTCTTGTACAATTGTCATGTAGTCGTTTTTGTTTCCTAAAGTTTTAAGCGAATATTTTTTCATAACATTTCCTCCCGGTTTATATGCCATACATTTATATATTCGGTATTATAAAAACAAAATTTAGTTTAAAAGTTGAGTTTTTAGCGAAAAAAAACTTTCAGCGAATTTGCAATTTGTGAAGATTTTTTCAATTAATAAAACCTAGAGTTTAGAGATATTTAGAACATTTAGTCTTTTTTTTATTTATAAAAAGTGCTATGTTTTACTTATGAAAAAAATTTCATTTTGGATTTATTTAACTTTAATTTTATCTATTGTTTTTTCTTTGTTTTCAATTTCTTTTAAAGCAGATATTTCTTTATTAGCTTTCCCCTTAAGTTTTGCCTTTGCAGCATTCACTTGCTGGTTCTTGTATTTTAAGTTTTATAGAAATAAAGATTTTTTATTTTTTAAAACTTCGTTTAAACTTTTAGAATATCTTCCCTATGTGCTTTTGTGTTCTTTTATACTAAGAAGGGCAGGCAAGAATGGAACATATTTTTGGTACGATATTGCTACAGTTTTGTTGTGGTGTGCAATTTTAGTTTCTAGAAAAGTTCTTTTATACTATATCAGTCCAAAAAGAGTTCTAGGGCTAGAGCCTTCCTGGAAAAAGTATGAGCAAAAGCTTTCGGAAAAATATACAGGAAAAAGACGGCTTGCATATGAAGTTTTAAGTTGGATAGATGCAATTCTTCAAGTTGTTTTTATGCTGTTGTTGTTCCAAATTTTTATACTTCAACTTTACGTAATCCCTTCAGAATCAATGGTTCCTACCTTTCTTGTAAATGACAGAGTTGCGGTTTGTAAAATTGCAAGCGGACCAAAGTTTCCTCTGACAGAAGTCGGCTTGCCTACTGCTAAAAATTATAAGCGTGGCGACATTGTCGTTTTTAGAAATCCTCACTATTCAATGGACAGAAAATCTGAAGTAAAGACTGTTGTCGGTCAGATTGTCAGTATGCTTACCTTCACAAAAGTTAACATCAATGTTGATGCAAGAGGAAATCCAAAAGCAGACCCATTGGTAAAAAGAATTTGTGGTATTCCCGGCGAACAGTTGATGATGCAAGATGGAATTTTATATTCTAGAACTTCTGAAAATTCTGACTTCAAGCCTGTGCAGTTTGATTCAAAATATGCAGCTTGGAATTTGAACTCTGAAAGTGAACAGTTGAAAAGAAAAATACAAATTCTTCCTCTTTCAAAAGAAGACTATGAACTTATGCTGCAAATTGAACATGAACGCAACTCTTTGAATGTAGAAGAACTTGCAGAGCAATGTAAAAAACTTGCTGAAAGTTTTAAGCAGTTTTCTACTGCAAAATCTAAAAGCAGTGGAAACTTTTCTTACAATATGAATGTAAACAATGCTCTTGAAAATGTTCAGTCAATTATGATTTCAGAAGGTGCTTGCTCCTGGTTTGAAAATTTTATGACTTCCTGGATAAAGGATTTTTCTTTAGGTTTGGATTTTAAAGGTGATTTGTATGCACAGGCAAATTATAAACTTAATTTAATGCTAAAAAAATCTTTTGGTTCCTATGTCGTTCGATATGCGCAGTTATTAAATGCTTCGTCATACGAATTGGTAAACGATTCAGAGCTTATAAATTATGCATACAGTTTTAGAAAGCTTCTTTTTTACTGTAGTTTGCTAGACCAGCGAAATATGCCTGTTTTTCCTGCGAACACACAAGACGGCGCTCCATCTTACATTCCCCAGAATTGCTACTTTATGATGGGCGATAACAGGTTTAATTCTTTGGATATGCGTCATTCTTATAAAGTAAAAAATATTTCCCTAACAAAGTTTGATTCATACTCGTTTGAATATCCGTCAAATATGGAACCTCGATATGTTAATAAAAAATTTATATTAGGATTTCCGTTCTTGCGTATATGGCCTTTAAGCAGGTTTGGAAAAATAAAGTAAAAACTGAATGGAGAGTTTTATAAAGTTATTGCTATAAAAAGTTTGCTCATTGCTTTATATAAAAATAAAAACGGCTGAGTCAAGAAATGCTTTCGCAAAAGGACTTGACTCAGCCGTTTTTAAATTCAATCAAATCTTACAGTAGTTTATGCGTTTCTTCCGCAGCAGTGCTTGTATTTTTTTCCACTGCCGCAAGGGCAAGGATCGTTTCTTCCTACTTTTGGCTGTGTTCTTCTAACTGTAATAGATTCTCCCTGTGTGCGTCTTTGCATAGGGCTTGCCATTGCGCTTCTTCTAGCTTGATCTCCGCTCATTTGCGCAGATGCTTGCCTTCCTGCCGCTTGCGAAATGTTGCCTGCCTCTGAATGTGTTGCATTCATTCCGTTTTGCATTTTCATTGCAGCAAGCCGCCTTTGCTCTTGCGCTTCTGGACTTAATTGAATCCTTACTTTAAACACGCGGCTCATTACAGAATTTCTTATAGAATCGAGCATTTCGTCAAACATATTGAATCCGTCGATTTTATATTCTGTAAGAGGGTTTTTAGAGCCGTAAGAGCGTAGGCTTACAGCCTCTCTTAAGCCTTCTAGTGCTTCCAATTGGTCAAGCCATTTTTTATCTATGGTTTGAACATACTGGTAGCGAATGAACATATTAAGGTTTTCTTTTCCGACTAAAGTTTCTTTTTCGGTAATATCGTTTTGTAAAACCGATTCAAGAGCATCTGCCGTAAGCCTTTCTGTTGGAAGAGCAACGCCAAATGTGTTCTTTATTTCATCATTTAAAGAATTTACTGCATCTTCTTGTTTTGTGCGGCCTAGATGGCTGTAGTCGTAGAACATTGTCTCAACGGTGTCGCGAGCATTGTTCATAACTCTGTCCGCAAGGTTTTCATCTGCAAGGATTTCATCTCTTTGGCTATAAATAACAGACCTCTGCTCGTTTAGAACATCATCATAATCAAGAAGGTGTTTTCTTATTTCAAAGTTTCTGTCTTCAACTTTTTGTTGCGCTTTTGCAATTCCTTTGTTCAGCCAAGGGTGGTCAATAGGTTCTCCAGGTTGCATTCCTATGCGGGTCATGATGTTTTTCATTCTATCGCCGCCAAACAACCTCATAAGGTCATCATCCATAGAAATAAAGAATTTGCTTCGGCCAGGATCTCCTTGTCTACCAGAACGACCTCTAAGCTGGTTATCTATACGCCTTGATTCATGCCGCTCAGAGCCTATAACGTAAAGTCCTCCGCAAGCTTTTACTTCTTCATTGTCTTTTATCCATTTTTCTTTTTCGATTTTTAAAGCTTCATTGAATTGTTCTGGGGTGGCATTTGTTCCTGCTCGTTTTTTAGCCCTGAATTCTGGATTTCCGCCTAGTTTAATATCTGTACCGCGACCTGCCATGTTTGTCGCAATTGTTACAGCTCCTTTTGCACCGGCTTCTGCAATAATCATAGCTTCTCGCGCATGGTTCTTTGCGTTTAGAACTTCATGTCTAATTCCTTTTTTTGTAAGCAGGCTTGAAAGCAATTCTGATTTTTCAACAGATACCGTACCTACAAGAACTGGCTGTCCCTTTGCATGAGCCTGCTGTATTTCTTTGCAGATTGCTTCCCATTTGTCCTGTTCGTTTAGGTAAACTTCGTCGTTTTCATCGATTCTAGCTACAGGTTTGTTGGTAGGAATTGCAACTACATCCAAGTTGTAAATCTTGTTAAATTCAACCTGTTCTGTAGCGGCTGTACCAGTCATTCCCGAAAGCTTTTTATACATTCTGAAGAAGTTCTGGAAAGTGATGGTGGCAAGAGTTCTGTTCCTTTGAGCAATTCTTAAGTGTTCTTTTGCTTCGATTGCCTGATGCAAACCGTCGCCGTAGCGTCTGCCTTCAAGCACACGTCCTGTAAATTCATCTACGATTTGAACTTTTCCGTCTTTTACAAGATAGTCGACATCGTTTTTGTAGAGCTTGTGCGCTCGCAAAGCCTGTGTAAAATAGTGAACATATTCAAAGTTTTCTTCATCAACGACCTTTGAATCTGCAGATATTAAATTGTGCTTGTGAAGAATCTCGTCGATTTTGTTGATACCCGCATCGGTAAAAGAAACTCTTTTTGATTTTTCGTCAAGCTTGTAGTCGCCTTTGATGTTCTTGCGGGCTGCAGGATCCATGTCAACTTCGTCAGGATATTCACCCGTTTTAGGGTCTTTTTCGACTTCTGTAAGTTCGTCTACATATTTGTCTACTTCGTGATACTTGTATGTATCGTCTTCGCCCTGTCCTGAAATTATAAGAGGAGTCCTTGCTTCGTCTATAAGAATAGAGTCTATTTCGTCCACTACGCAGAAATTGAATCCTCTTTGAACTTTGTTCTGAAGGTCAATCTGCATATTGTCTCTTAAGTAGTCAAAGCCGAATTCATTGTTTGTTCCGTAAGTTATGTCGCAGTTGTAAGCTTGTTTTCTAGCTTCGTTGTCCATGTCTGAAAGAATTGCGCCTACAGTTTGACCCATATATGCATAAACCGGTCGCATCCAGTCGGAGTCACGGCCAGCAAGATAATCGTTTACTGTAACTACGTGAACACCTTTCCCGCTAAGTGAATTTAAGTATACGGCAGGAACGCACATAAGTGTTTTTCCTTCACCGGTTTTCATTTCTGTTATTCTTCCTGAATGAAGAACTAAAGAACCCATAATCTGAACATCGTAAGCTCTTTCTCCAAGAACACGGAAAGCTGCTTCTCTAGCAAGAGCAAAAGCTTCTGGCAAAATATCATCAAGAGTTTCACCTTTTGCAAGTCGTTCTTTAAATAACTGTGTTTGTTTAGGAAAATCTTCTGCATTAAGGCTTTTTGCCCATTCTTCTTTTGCATTGATTTTTGCAAGTGTTGGACGTAATTTTTTTACGTCTCTTTCGTTTTGTGTACCAAAAATAGCTGTTAAGACTTTATCTACTAACATAATGCTTCTATTTTAATTATTTTTTTTGCTATAGTAAAGAATAAAATATGTCAAATGGAGAGTTTTTAGAAATAAGAATAAATTCGTTCACGTTTTTGTTTATTTTTCTAAAAAATCGAAATTCAGGCTAGATATGTAAATTTAAATAGATTGACATTGATTTAAGATAATTTTATTCTCTAAAAATATGAAGAAAAAAACTTTCTCAGTAATTCTTTTTTTTGTATGCTGCATAGGCTTTTTTGTTTCTTGCCATAAAAGCGGAAAAATACAATCGATTTCCGAAGATTCTCTTTTTTCTATAGAGTATGGAAATTTTGAAGAACAGATAAATCTTTTTAATCTTAGCAAGCCCGGTGATATAAAAACTTCAGTTTTTATGCGGGACGGTTTTTTTTATATCGTAAATGGCGAATCTCAAAAAATTCTTTCTATGAATTCCTATGGCGATTTATTGTCTTTGTACTACAACGAAGATTTGTATCCAGAGTCCAAAAAAGGGCTGCCAGAAAAATCCCCTTCTAAAATATGGAAGCCAGTTTCGTATCCTTTTGATGTGACAGGAAAAATAACTGTTGATTCTAGAAAGTATATGTATGTGGTGGCTAATGTTTCAAGAGATAGATATGAACAGGATGAAGACGAAAATCTTTTGTACAGCCAGGTTGTCCTTAGGTTTTCGAGCGACGGTTCTTCTGTTGATTATCTTGGCCAGCAAGGACCTGGCGGAACGCCTTTCCCCTATATAAAAGAAATTTACACAACCGAAAACGACGAGCTAGTCGTTGTGTGCACAACAAATGTCGGTCTTACAACTTTTTGGTTTGCAACGAATGGATTTCTTAGATATAAAATTCCTATATCTATAAAGTCTGCTCCAAAAATTAATACAGAGGCTTTGAGCGATGTTAATCCAGATGCAGTTTTTGTTACAATAGAAAATGCCGTTCCTGACTGCTATGCTCTTAGGCTTTACATAAAAGTTGACTATTCTGTCGCTTTAATCGATGAAGAATCTAAAGTTCAGTCTGGAATCGATTATAAGGAATCTTATATTCTGCCTTTGAATGTAGAAACTGGAAAGTATGGAGAGCCACTTGCACTTCCGCCGTTTGAACAGTCCGTTACAGAAGATTTTAGTAAAATTACGTATAAGCTGCCTTATGATTTTCTTGGAGTTACAAAATCAGGCTGGCTTTTCTTTATAATAACAACTGAAGATGGATTCAACATTGAAATGCTGCAGCCTGTTACGCAAATTGTTCAAAAAAGGCATCTTGCGGTTAACCATAACGAAACTTTGTATTATTCTTTGTGTCTTTCTCACGAAGGAATTATTTCTGCTCTTTTAGCCGAAAAAAAATCTGCAAAAATTGTCTGGTGGCGAACAGATTCGTTAATAGATTCTGTAATAAAATAGGTGTTTTTTATGGATTTTAAAAAGATTGACGAAGGTTTTGCAGAGGGGGAAGAAAATCTTCACTTTTATTACAATCGGGAAGAAAGAATTGCAAAGGCTCCTAAAAATGTTCAGGATTACTATGCAGGCAAAGGACCACAGCCTGTAAAAGGTCTTTTTCGTTCTTTGTTTTCGAATAAAGGCAATCGCTTTATGTTTAGCACTGTTGCCATACTTGCAGCCTTTGTATGGATTTACAGTTTTATGCAAAAAAGAGAAGGAATTCAGATTGCTGGCACCAAAGTTGAAATTTCTGCATTTTCCTATGCAGATGACATTTTTACAAGTGTAAAACTAAATAAACTTGAAGATGATTCTGAATTTAAAGACAAGGCGCTTCCTGTAAGCGTAAAATTTTCTGCGATAGAAAACAATTCTGCTATTTGTGATGAAAAAGAACTTTTTGGTGAATATAAAGGAGACGAAGTTTTTTTTAGGACAAAATTTTCTAACTATGATATAATAAAAATTCAAGTAATGCTTTCTGTTGGTAATGAAAAAAAAGAAATCACTGTACCTGTTGAAAAAAAATAGTCAAGTACTCTAGGAGGACGAATTATGCTTCAGTTCTATTTTTTGTCTGTGCTTTTTAATCTTTTTGTGGGACTAATTTTATTTTATGGAAAAAATATTCATGAAAAAAAGATTGTACCTGCAAAAGAAGGCGAAGACCTTTCTTTTTTAGATGAAGATTTTAAGCCCGGCGAAAAAAATGATGCTCCTGAAAATCCTAATTTTTTTAAAAAGCTGTTTGGAAATATTAATATCGAAAGCGACAGTTTGTTTTATTTGGTTGTAGGAGTCCTTTCGGTTTTTGTTGCTATTATAAAATTGCTTTCTCCTGTAAAAGGAATTGCTATTTTCGGCGACCTTTTTCCAGCTGTTACAGGTATTTTAGGTGGCGGAGTCGTTTTGTTTAATTACTTTTCAGAAAATTCGTCTACAGAAATAAAATTGCCAAGTTTTTTTAACAAGCTGTTTGTAGAATTTCAAAAATATATAGGAATTGCTTGTGTCGTTGTTGCTATTATTCATTTTATAATTCCAGGAGCTTTGTTTTTGTAATGAGCGCATCAATTGCTTGTATTGTATATAAAGATTCCAAAGTTTTAATAGCTCACAGAAATCCTGTAGGAGATATGGGAGGACGATGGGAATTCCCTGGAGGAAAACTTGACGCCGGCGATGATGATTTTTCTGCTGTAGTAAGGGAAATGCGAGAAGAATTCGGTGTACAAGCCTTTCCCAAAAGCAAGATTGCGTCGTGTGTATTTGAACATAAAAATAAACAGTGCTCCCTAAATGCTTACTTGGTTGAACTTGAACACGACGGCATTAAAAAGCCTTTTGCGCTTACAGAACATACTGAATATAAATGGGTAGATCCAAAAATTATTCCTGCCCTGAACTTCGTTGATTCTGATTTAAAAATTTATCCTGCTGTAATGGAGTATCTAGAAAATCTAAAATGAAACAAAAAATTATCTTGTTTTTTCAGATTTGTTTGCTATTTTGTTTTATTAGTTGTAACCGCAATCAAGAAATAGTTTTCGACTCATCGCAGCCTCTTGCTCTTTGTCCCGATGTTCAGTGGGCGGTAGTTATAGACCCTTACGTTTCTTTTCGCCAAGAAATTGGTTGGAATAGTCTAGTTGAAGGACACTGCAGAAAGGGGGCAATACTTCAGGTTTTAGGAAGAAATGTTGTTTCTAGTAAAGACGTTTGGTATTTGTTCGATGAAGGCTGGCTTCCAGAAAGTTCAATTTCAGTGTTCTCAAATAGATATAAAGCAGAAAGTTTTGCAAAAACTCAAGGATTGTTATGGCAATGATAATAGCAGAAATTGGAACTAGCCATGAAGGTGACGAAGAGAAAGCTTTTAAACTTATAGATTGCGCAGTTTCTTCTGGTTGCGATGCAGTAAAGTTTCAATGGGTTTATGCGGACGAAATCCTTCATCCTAAAACAGGTTTCGTAAATCTGCCTACAGGAAAAATTCCTTTATACGAACGCTTTAAGCAGCTTGAATGTCCTGCCGAATTTTATAGCAAAATGAAAGACTATGCTCATTCAAAAGGTGTAAAATTTGTTTGTTCGCCGTTCGGAATAAGAAGCCTTCATGAGCTTGCGGATATAAAGCCTGATTTTATAAAAGTTGCCAGTCCTGAATTAAACCATTTTCCGATGCTAGATGAATTATCTCATTACGATTTTCCGATTATAGTTTCTACAGGCGTTTCTGTTCTTGCAGACATAGAAAATGCTCTTTCCATTTTGAAAAAAAATCAAGTTACGCTGTTGCACTGCATTACAAGTTACCCAGCCCCAGAAAGTGAATATAACTTGAATCTTATAAAAAATTTAAGCAGAATTTTTGGAGTTCCAGCTGGTGTTAGCGATCATAGTTTAGACCCGATTCTTGTTCCTGTGCTTTCTATTATGTGCGGAGCAACCGTAATAGAAAAGCATATAACTCTAAGCCGGCTTACAATGGGACTTGACGATCCTGTTGCGCTAGACGGCGAGCAGTTCGCATTGATGGTTCATTGCGTGCATCAAGCGCAAGCGGTTTTAAATCGCTATGGCGAAGAAAAAGGCAGGTTAGAAATTTTAAAACAGCTTTCCGAAAGTTATGCTGAAGATCAGATTTTTTCAGTTCTTGGCGATGGCGTAAAAAAACTCGCCTGTTCAGAAGAAAAAAATTACGGAAGAACTAATAGAAGCTTGCACTACACAAAGGATTTAAAATCTGGAGATTCTGTTTCAGAAGAAAATATTGCTGTTTTAAGAACAGAAAAAGAACTTTCTCCTGGAATAAGCCCAAAATACTTGAAATACGTTTGCGGTTATAAACTTTGTAGAAACGTTTCTTCTGGCGATGGCGTTCAGTTTTGCGACTTTATGTCTAAATAGAGCAATACTCTTTTATCCTTAAAAGTCCCTTTATAGTAAGTTCTTTGTCTATGCAGTCAAAAATTTCAGTTATCGGCGCAAGCATTGAATTTAGTCCTCCTGTTGCCATAACTTTTACAGAAGAAATTTCTGTCTGGCTTTCTTTTTGCATATCTTCTTTCATGTTCTGAATCATTGATTCCACTAAGCCTTTGTAGCCTAGTACAATTCCCGACTGAACCGATTCTACTGTGTTTTTTCCAAGGCTTGAGCGAGGAATGTCCAAAGAAATCGCAGGAATTTGAGCTGTATTCGCAAACAATGAATTGAACGCAGTTCTTATGCCTGGCGCAATTGCGATTCCTGCGATGTTCGCATTTTTATCTACCGCTGTAAAAGAAAGAGCTGTTCCAAAATCTGCAACTATGCAAGGTCCTTTAAAAACTTCCCATGCAGCGACCGCGTCGCATAAAAGATCCGTTCCTATTTCGTGAACAGCAGTTGCTGGAACTTTTACAGGCAATTTATTGTAAATTGAAGGTTCTACAATAAATGGCTTTTTGCCAGTTATGTTTTGACTGACGTTCACAAACGGTCCCATTAGAGCAGGGACTACTGT
Source organism: uncultured Treponema sp. (assembly GCA_934667505.1). Classification (GTDB taxonomy): domain Bacteria; phylum Spirochaetota; class Spirochaetia; order Treponematales; family Treponemataceae; genus Treponema_D. Next base: position 47,816 of record CAKULY010000007.1, read on the forward strand.
GCTTAAGACTACATCATCAATCTGCTTAAATTCAATGCCTACATCCCTAAAAAGAGGTCGCAATATACTAAAGTATTCGTCGCCGGTTCTTTTTGAATCTTTGCTTATTCTCCACTGATGGATAATTAAATTTTTTTCACACAGAGCGACTTTTATGTTTGTGTTTCCAATATCAAATGCAAGAATCATATATCTTATATTTTATGGATTTTATTGCAACTTGCAAGTTTTTTGTGTTAATATAATAGAATATGAGCGATTTAATTCAACCTAGAGTTCTTAAAGGCTTCCGGGATTTTTTGCCAGAAGCAGAAATTGGAAGAACAAACCTTACAGAAAAAATTACACAAGTTTACAGATCTTTTGGATTTGTTCCTATTGATACGCCGGTTCTTGAATACACAGAAATTCTTTTGCGAAAAAGCAACGGCGAGACAGAAAAGCAGGTTTTCCGCTTTGAGGACAATGGCGGCCGCGATGTTGCGTTGCGTTTTGACCTTACTGTTCCTTTTGCGCGTTTTACAGCTGAACATAAAAATGAGCTTTATTTTCCGTTCAAACGTTATCATATTGCGAAAGTCTGGCGCGGAGAAAAACCGCAGGCCGGCCGTTACCGTGAATTTGTCCAGTGTGATATTGATACAGTCGGTTCAGACAGCGCCGCAGCTGATTTTGAGATTCTGAATGTTATGAAGGCGGCTTTGAACGGAATTGGCGTTGAAAATATTACAATTCACGTGAACCACCGCGGAATTTTTAACCGTTTTCTTGCGAATCTTGGCGTAAGCGAAAAAAGCGAGGATATTCTTCGTTCTGTTGATAAGCTTGCAAAAGTCGGCGAGGAAGAAGTTTTAAAAGAACTGAATGAATTTACCGGCGATGAAAAAAAGGCTGAAAAGATAATTGAATACATTTCCAGCAAAGGCACGTTTGAGGAAATCCTTTCAAAGATTGAAGCTCTTGCAGGCGGCGCGGATTCTGACACCCAGCGTATGCGCGACATCTACGAAATGATGAAAGCCGCAGGAATCGAAAAAACTTATGTTCTTGACCCAAGCATTACGCGCGGACTCGACTATTACACAGGCGTTGTGTACGAAACTTTCCTGAATGACCTTCCTTCAATAGGTTCTGTTTGTTCTGGCGGCCGCTACGACAATCTTGCCGGTCTTTACATGAAGGAAAAAGTTCCTGGCGTTGGCGCTTCAATCGGAATCGACAGGCTTATTGCCGGACTTGAACAGCTCGGTGTTTTCAAGGCTGAAGGAAGTTACCTTGACGCCGAGATTTATTGTCTTGACGCAAAAAATTCAATTTATTACCAGAAAGTTGCCGCAAAGCTTCGTTCTTTGGGCATAAATGTCGAGGTTTTCCCGGACGCAAAAAAAATGGCTCAGCAATATGCGGTAACAACCGCAAAAGGCGTAAAATGGGGAATTATGCTTGGCGAGGATGAAATAAAATCCGGCACAATTTCCTTGAAAAATCTTACAGACCGGGAAATCTTGTCCGGTCTTACTGCGGAAAAAGCCGCTGAGATAATAAAAGAATCAAGGGTTTAACAAAAGTTTAATAATATGAATGTCGAGTTTTTTATAAGTTGTGAAAAAACGCTTTCAGCGACTTTCCAATTTGTTGCAGATGGTTGTGCTCGCACTTCGTTTGGATTGTTTTGGGTTGCAATGCAACCTTAATCGTTCTTATCGCACAAAATCTTCACAAATTGTAAATTCGCTTGCGCTTTTGTTCTTTTTTTATAAAAACTAGACTTTCAAATCTAATTAATAACAAAGCGAGGACGCGTATGGAAATCTCAGAAACAAATCTTATTGAGAAAGCTATGGAAATGATGAAATTTTCGTATGCGCCATATTCTCACTTTTTTGTTGGAGCCGCGTTGCTTTCAAAAAGCGGAAAAATTTATGGCGGATGCAATGTTGAAAATTCCGCGTATGGACCTAGCAATTGCGCTGAACGGACAGCAATCTTCAAAGCAGTAAGCGAAGGCGAGAAAAATTTTGAGGCAATCTGCATTGTTGGCGGAAAAAACGGCAAAGTTGAAGATTTTTGTCCGCCGTGCGGAGTCTGCCGTCAAGTTCTGCGCGAATTCTGCGCTCCGGATTTTAAGATTATCCTTGCAAAATCAGTTTCTGAATACAAAAATTTCACATTGGCACAACTTCTTCCAGAAAGTTTTTCGCTTTCAAAATGATTGATTAGCCAAAATGCCGAGTTTTTTATAGCTGCTAAAAAAAATCCCGCCGGAACAGAAAAAACTTCCGTTTCGGCGGGATTTTTGAAAATCATCAGCTTTTCAAGCGATTAAGCCTGACCTGCTGAACCGAATGCTTTGCAAAGGTCAATTACTTTTGCAGTGATTGCATCGAAACCTGGTTTAAGCAGTTTGCGTGGATCGTATCCTTTGCCTTCCTTGTCTTTTCCATCTTCGATGTATTTGCGTGTAGCAGCTGCGAATTCAAGCTGAAGTTCTGTGTTGATGTTTACTTTTGAAACACCAAGAGTTACAGCCTTGTGAACCTGGTCAAAAGGAATTCCTGAACCGCCGTGAAGTACAAGCGGTTTTCCGTCTACAGCATTGTTGATTTCGCCAAGGCGGTCAAAGTTCAATCCTGCCCAGTTGGCTGGGTAAACGCCGTGGATGTTGCCGATTCCGGCAGCAAGGAAGTCAACTCCAAGAGCAGCGATTTTCTTGCATTCTTCTGGATCTGCAAGCTCGCCGTTAGAAGCAACGCCGTCTTCAACACCGCCGATTCCGCCAACTTCACATTCAACAGACATTCCTTTTGCGTGCGCAAGCTCGATGATTTCCTTTGATTTTGCAACGTTTTCGTCAAAGTCAAAGTGCGAGCCGTCGAACATTACAGATGTAAAGCCTGCTTCAATAACTTTCTTTGCGCCTTCGTAAGTACCATGGTCAAGGTGAAGGGCTACAGGAACTGTGATTCCCATTGATTCATAAAGATTGTTTACAAGATTTACAACTGTCTTGTATCCGCCCATGTATTTTGCCGCGCCTTCAGAAACCTGAATGATAGCCGGTGATTTTGCTTCCTGAATACCAGCAAGAATAGATTTTGTCCATTCAAGGTTATTTGTGTTGAATGCAGGAATTGCGTAGTGACCAGCGTGAGCTTTTTTTACCATTTCTACTGCTGAAACCAATGCCATTTTATGACCTCCAAAATATTTCGATAATCGTGCAACTCATGATCTTGCACGATTTTTTTTCTGAAATTCTAAAAGACTTTCAGATTTGATTTAAGGTTTATACAAATCTTAAATTTAATTCTTATCTATAATAATTCAAATTAAGGTGAATGTCGAGTTTTAAAATATAACAAATTGATGTATTTGACCGCCTAAACAATTTGACAAACTATTGCTGTGTAAATATAATTGTAATAATTATTTTTGCATTTGTTCCGATAATGAATAAGAGGCATTCCGCCTGATGTCGGAATGTAATATGTATATAAGGAGTTTTACATGAAAAAGGGCTTGAAAGTCTTTGTAAATCTAGCTCTTCTTTTTGTTCTTTGTATTCCGGCATTTAGCCAGCCAAGTTCAAAAAGTCAAGAGACATTTTTGATTGATAATTTTGATTCCGAAACGGAATGGTCTTGGACAGTAAATGCTAGCCGTTTTGTTGCTGAAGGTTATCCAAAAATTAGTTATTTTGATGGTATTCCAAATTCATTAAAAGTTCTAACAAAATCTGATGTTGAACCAAAAGTTTTAGGCGTAAAGGTTGCTTTTAATAGAAAAGGTGATAACTGGATGGAGATTTTTCCTGTAAAAGACGGAAAAAACTATGAAATCCCTCTTATTGGAAGTGTTCAGCAAATTGACTTTTGGGCTTGGGGCGCAAATTATCTTTACTACCTAGAAGTTCTAGTTCGCGATGCAGATGGTCGCGTTCACGTGCTTCCTGCAGGAAACATGAGATTCAATGGCTGGAAAAATATGATTGTTTCTATTCCTGGTTGGATAAATCAACATTCAAGGCTTCGCTCTGGTCCAAAGAATCTTTCTTTTGTGGGATTTAGGGTTCGTTCAGATTCTGCAGAATTTGTTGACGACTTTACAATCTATTTTGACAACGTAAAGTATATGACAAATTCCCTTTCTTATATTTATGACGGTTATGAGTTGAAGGATTCTGATTTTAGCAATGCTGAACAGGGATCTGCGGCTGGAAAAACCAGTGATTCTTCGTCTTCGGAGGCTAAATAATGAAAAAATACTTTGCTATTGCTTTGGTTGCTCTTTCAGCCGCTTGCATTTTTGCACAGAACAGTATTGTTGAGGAACCTAATCCTGAAGTTGTAGGAAACGATTCTGCAATGCAGGCTCTAACAGAAAATTCCTTAGACAAGTTTGAAAGAGAAGGCTCTTGGAACGTACATATGTCTCCAGACTATGGTGTGATTTCTGCAAGAACTTTTGATGGAAATCCTGCAATGAAAGAGATGCTTCCAGAAGATGTTGAAGCTGGCGTAGAGGATAAAAAAGTTCTTGGTGTAAAAGTAGAATTCTTTAAAAGAGGTGTAAACTCTTTTTATATTACTGCGCAGCGTCCTCTTGCAATTGAAGGGATTACAAAAACAATTTCTCTTTGGGTTTGCGGACGAAATCAAGATCATGACCTTTATGTTCTTGTGGAAGACTATTTTGGACGAAACTATGAACTTTACATGGGTTCTTTAGGTTTTAGCGGCTGGAAGAAGTTGACCGCTGTTGTTCCTCCTAGTCCTGATGGAGAACATGGAATTGTCCAGAAAAGCGCTTACTATGGCGACAAGCCTGGTCTTCGTGTAATCGGTTTTAGAGTTGATTGCAATCCTATGCTCGCTCGTGGAACTTATTATATGTATGTTGACGATTTGCGTTGTGTTACTGATGTTTATGACTACATTAACCGCGATTCTGATGATATGGCAGACAACTGGTAATTTTTAATAAGTATAATCTATAATTAAGAGCCGTCTTTTAGTTTTTGCTATTAAGGCGGCTTTTTTATTTACATAATGTATATATTTTTGCGTTTCCTTTCTTTTTGCGGCTTTCAATAATATTCATCTTTGCATAAAGCCAAATCATAACTCCTGCTTCTTTTGATTCTTTTAAACCAATTTCATTTTTTATGGCGTTTTGAACATCTTTTACAGTAAAATTTTGAGGAATGTCTTTTGGAAGAAAATTTAAATAGTCGTTTGCCTGTGAAAAAGTTTGTGTTGAAATTATTTCCTTTAATATTTTATCTGTTTTTATCCAGTTTTTTTTGAATCTTCTTCTTTTGTTTTCTGATTGAACATTTTCTTTTGTTCTTATTCTTTCTTCAATCGCTTTTACCATTAGAACTTCTAAGCAAAAGTTTTTTTCTAAAAGAATTGGATAAATTCCTGTTAATTGTTTAAAAAGCGAATAAAGATTTTCTTTTTTTGGACTTTTTCGTTTGTAGATTATTTCGCCTTTTTCATCTTTTAGCAAAATATATTTTTCAATGACTAAAGGAAAAACTACTTTTATGGGCATTGAGTTTTCCAAAGTGTCTTTTATTTTGGGAAGTAGCTTTGAAAGATTTCTAGTTTGAATTTCAATTGCAGAGTTGTTTTTCGTAACGATGTCGTATATGTAGCCATTTAAGTTTACTTCTGTACTTGAACCTTCTTCCAAAGAATATATTTTTTTTAAAGTTTTATGCATTGAACTTTCGTTGAAAATGTTTATTCCCATATATAGCGTACCTATACAACTATGTGCATTTTTTTTATTGTAAAAAAAATTTTTATTATTTTCGGTATTATTTTGTGTTGACTTTAGGAATTTTTTGTATAAAATAATAAATAAGTGGGAAAAAGTGGTAAATTGTGGTAGGTAGTGGAATTGAATTTGCTTACGGGTGAGTATAAAAATACTTTGGACGAAAAAGGAAGAATCTTATTTCCTTCTAAGCTTCGTTCAGCAATTGCAGGAAATACTCTTGTCTGCACCCAGGCAATGGATCATTGTCTATGGCTTTTTACGGTTGAAGAATGGGAAAGACTTTCCTCAAAACTTATGGAAAGCTCTTCTCCTTTTAATGAACGCAATAGGCTTGTTTTAAGAAGATTTATTGCGCCCGCACAGGAAATTGAATTCGACAAGTCTGGCCGCATTTCAATTCCTCAAAGTCTTCGCGAGTATGCGACTCTTTCAAAAGATTGCGTGCTGCTTGGAGTTAATAAATATGTAGAATTGTGGGATTTGGATGCCTATAAGTCTTATTTAACTCAAACAGAAGATTCTTTCCGCAGCGCTGCTGAAGAACTGAACGGAATAAATTTTTAAAACGTAAGGGTGGGAAATTACGTGGAAATAATTCATACTCCAGTTTTGCTGGAATCTTGTCTTCAATATCTTAGTCCTCTAGGAGAAAAGTATGAAAATTCCGCATGGATGGTTGATTGTACCTTGGGAGAAGGCGGTCATTCAGAAGCTTTTCTTTTAAAATTTCCTACTCTAAATATTATTGGTATCGATGCAGATTCTGTTATTCAAAGCAGGGCAAAGGAACGTCTTGCAAGATTTGGAAACAGAATGCATTTTTATAACGGTTGGTTTAATGATTTTCATGAAAACTATCCAGATGAATATCCGAAACCAGATCTGATTCTTTTTGATCTGGGGATTTCGGTATTTCATTACGAACGTTCTGGCAGAGGTTTTTCTTTTAGATACGATGAGCCTTTGGATATGAGGTTGGATCCCCAGTCCGAAAATGAGTCTGCTTGCGATATTGTAAATAATATGAGCGAAGCTGAGCTTGCAAATCTTATCTATCTTTATGGAGAAGAAAAACTTAGCCGCCGTATTGCTCGTGGAATTGTGGAAACAAGGCGCTTTGGTAAGATTGTTTCGTCAAAAGCTCTTGCAGATATAATTTATTCTGTTGTTCCTGCAAGTTATAGGCATGGGGCAATACATCCGGCAACAAGGACTTTTCAAGCTCTTAGAATTGCGGTAAACAGTGAGCTTAGGCATATTCCTAAGGCGATTCATAACGCATTTAACAATCTTAATGCGGGCGGAAAACTTGGTGTAATTACATTCCATTCTCTTGAGGATAGAATTGTAAAAACGTATTTTAAAAATCTTTCTAAGCAGTGTGTTTGTCCTCCAGAAGTTGCTGTTTGCAGATGTGGCGGAAAACCTTGTGCAGAACTTTTAACAAGGAAGCCTGTTGGTCCTACACAAATGGAATGCAATCAGAATTCTCCATCAAGAAGCGCAAAGCTCAGGGTTGTAAAAAAATTGCAAAATGCAAGTGAGTATCGTCTTTTGGGAGTAGAGGGATTTTAATGAAAGAAAAGAATAAAGAAATATTTTCTAAAATAAGCTTGTGCGTGCTTGCGTTTCTAATTCCAGCTTTGCTTTTGGCTTACGGTGTTCAAGTTAGGCGATATTCTGAGCTTTCGCGAGAAATTTCGGAATTAGAAACAAAACAGAAACGCCTAGTTGAACAGAATAAAAAGCTTATAAGCGATATAAGTCTGCTTTCTAGCACAGACAGAATTGAAAATATGGCAGAAAATGAATTAGGTATGCATAAAGCCGAATCTGAAGATATTGTGCGCGTTGAAATTCCTGGAGAGAAAAAATGATAGAAAAATCTGAAAATCAAAACTCTTTGCTAAGTTTAAAAGAACTTGTTTCTGCCGTTTGCGGCGTTTTTGTAGGTTTTGCAAAAAGCGAAAAAGAATTTTATTTTTCCTCTGTTTGCACTGATAGCCGGAATGTTGTAAAAGGTTCTCTTTTTGTTCCTCTTATTGGGCAAAATCAGGATGGACACAAGTATATTCCTCAGGCAATTGAAAAAGGGGCGACCGTCGTTTTTGTAAAAAAGTCTGTGTATGATTCAAATTCTGAAAAGTACATGAACCTTGCTGCAGAGTACACTCATGTCGCATTTATTGTTGTTGCAAATACTCTTTACGCTTTGCAAGATGCTGCAATGGCTTATGTGGCAAAATTTCCAAATCTTATAAAAGTTGCAATTACAGGCTCTAGCGGAAAAACTACAACTAAGGAAATGGTTGTAGCCGTGCTAAAGCAAAAGTACAACGTTGTTTATACGCAAGGCAATTTTAATTCTGAAACGGGTCTTCCTCTTTCTGTTTTTAACATACGAAAGGAGCATGAAGCTGGCGTTTTTGAAATGGGCATGAATCGCAAAAACGAAATTGCAGAAATTGCTGCAGTTTTAAAGCCGGAGTATGCTCTTATTACAAATATTGGAACCGCTCACATTGGAATTTTGGGAAGCCGGAAAAATATTGCAATTGAAAAAAGAAAAATTTTTAAGTATATTCCTGAAAACGGAATAGCCTTTGTTCCTTCAGATGATGAGTTTTCAGATTTTTTAACAGAAAATGTAAAAGGAAAAGTTGTATTTTATGGCGAAAATGTTCCAGAAAGCATAAGCGGAGCTTCTTTTATTTGTGACAAAGGCCTTAATGGAACTGAATTTAGCCTTGACGGTTGCAAAATAAATTTAAAAACTCCAGGTCTTTATAATTACAGAAATGCTTTGGGGGCTTGTGCTATAGGAAAAGCGTTAAAAGTTCCTGTTGAAAAAATAAAATACGCGCTTGAAAATATTGATTCAGTTTTTGGCAGAATGGAAACTGTTCCTTTAATTTTAAAAAATGGTGTAAAAGTAATACTCTTAAAAGACTGCTATAATGCCAATCCTGATTCAATGAAAAGCGTTTTAGAATTTTGTGCTTCTCTAAAAAACGTAGACAATAAAGTTTATGTTTTGGGAGATATGCTGGAGCTTGGAGAAAAGTCTGCTCAAGAGCACAAAAACGCAGTGGTCAGGGCTATTGAAACAAATCCTGCTTTTTTAATTCTTATTGGAAAAGAAATGAAAAGCGGGTATCAGGTTGCTTTGAATTGCGGCTTTAAGAATGTAAAATACATTCCAACTTACAATGAAGAATCAATAGAAGAAGCTGGCTTAGAAGTTTTAAATCATGCAAAAGAAAATGGACTGGTGCTTATAAAAGCGTCTAGGGGAATTTCGCTTGAACGCATTATAAAAGTTATTGCAAAAACGGAGAGCCTTAATGAGTAGCTATAATTTTTTTGCGGAGCGGTCCTTTGAAAGGTACAAAAAGAGCGATTTGACTTTTTTAATTTCTGTAATTCTTTTGCTGGGATTAGGAATTTTTACTCTATTTTTTTCTTCTCAAAACTATGCAATGCGCATTTTTGATGATTCTTTTTATTTTGTAAGAAGACAGCTTATTTGTATATCAATAGGGATTTTGCTTTTTTTAGTTTTAGCATTTGTTCCTCTTGAGCTGATAAAAAAATCTATTCCTGTTATTTTTGCTGTAACATTGGTACTGTGCATTCTTACTTGCATTCCAGGAATTTCCATCGAAAAAAATGGCGCTAGAAGATGGATAAAAATGCCTTTTGGTTTTACACTTCAGACTTCTGAGCTTGTGAAATTTACAATAATTATTTTTCTTGCAAACTTTTTTGATAAGCAAGCAAGCATTTCCAATCCAGAAGACAGAAATGTTGCTTCAGGCGTGTTTGTAATGCTTTTGTTTGTAGGGTTTGTTCTTGGTCAAAAAGATTTTTCAACATCTTTGTTTATTTTTTGTATCTGTTGTGCATTCTTTTGGCTGTGTGGCATGAAGATAAAATGGATTTGGGTTATTGGAATTATAGGAATTGGATTTTCAGTTTTCTTTATAGTAACTGAAGAATATCGAATGGAACGAATAATTGCATTCCTAAATCCTACTGAAAAGCAGCAGACTTCTAACTTTCAGAGCTTAGCTGCAAAAAGAGCTATTAGTTCCGGAGGATTATTGGGAGCTGGCATTGGAACTAGTTTAGTACAGAGCAATAGTATTCCAGAAGTTCATTCAGACTACATTTTTGCAAGCTGGTCTGAAGCAATGGGATTTTTGGGAGTTTTGGTTTATTTTGCAGTTTTAGCTTTGTTTGCTGCCAGGGGAACTGTAATTGCTTTGCATTGTACAAATCGTTTTGCGGCGTTTGCTTCTTTGGGATTCGTTTTTTCAATTGTAGCGCAATCTCTTATGAACTGCGGGGTAGTCTGCGGTTTGCTTCCTTCTACAGGAATCCCGTTGCCGTTTTTTTCTTTAGGAGGTTCTTCTATTATAGTCACACTTGCAATGTGCGGATTTGTGCTAAATGCTAGCAGAGCTAATACCGAAAATGAAAGTGAAGTAAAGGTATCTAATAATTACACCGAATTTACTAATATCGACAGCATCGATGATATTGTTGGAGAAACTTATGAGTGATTTAAGTCTTAGATTTGAAAATTATGAGGAAGGATTTTTTCAGTCTGAAAAAAAAGACTTTGAAAGTGTTGAAAAAACTGAAAAGTCTGATGATAAAATTGTAAAAGCCGTTAAAATTATTTTCGCTATACTTATCTCATGCATAGTTTTGGAATTTTGTTTCTATATGTTTATTCGTCCAAGTCTTTCTGCTCCAAGAGTTTCTGTGTCTGGGCAAAGTTCTTATACTCCCCAGGAAGTTGTAGGCATGTTAAAACCTATGAACGTAAAAAACTGGTTTGATTTCGATGTAGAATCTGCAGTTTCTATACTTGCTAGCGTTAGCGGCTTTGATTCTGTGACTGTAAAAAAATCTTTCCCAGACAAAATTTATATTAGCATAGTAGAACGAGAGCCGGTTGCAATGACTTTTATAAACAATAATGGCAGAAGTATTCCAGTTCTAATTGATAGAAATGGAGTTATCTTTCCGGAAAGAAATAAAAAGTCGTATGCTTCTTATATTCCTATTATTTCGGGACTGCCTGTGGAACATCTTACGGAAGGAATGAGAATTCCTATGAAATACAGAAGTCTTATTGACCAAATTTCTGTTATTAGGAGCATTTCTCAAAAGTATTTTGCAGCGATTTCTGAAATTTGCGTTGTTCCAAAGGAATATGGCAACTATGAGTTGGTTTTAATTCCTGTGGGCTCAAAAATAAAAGTTCTTACCGATCGCTCATTGAATGAAGACGCGTTAAAGTATATGATGGTGGCACTTGATGTGGTAAACTCAATAGAACCTGATGTTTCAGAAATTGATTTGAGATACGGTTCTGTTTCTTATAGAAGAAAATAATTTAGGGTTTGTTAAAAAAATAAAAACGGCTGAGTCAAACTCTTTAGTGTAAGCGTACTTTGACCAGACGTATTCTTGCCAAGGGGTAAAGTCTAAATGGTAGTAGGACTTGACATAGGAACTAGTTGTATAAGAGTCGCTATAGGTGATTATGATGAAAATGGTGTTTTCAGGATTTTTGGCACATCGTCGGAAAAGTCTATAGGTCTTAGAAATGGAAACATTGTAAACATAGAAGCTGCTTCTAATACAATTCGAAAAGCAATTGAAAATGCAGAGCAAAATGCCGGCGTTGAAGTTACATCTTGTTTTGTGACAATTGGCGGAGACCAAATAGAAGGGCTTAACGCAACAGGAAAAGTCGCCGTTTCTAAAAAAAGTAAATCCCAGCAAGAAATTGGTCCTGATGATATTGCCCGCGTAAAGGAATCTGCAACCGCTGTTCAAATGTCTTTAGACAGAGAGATGCTTCATGTTATTACGCAGGAATACATTGTCGATCATATCCATGGAATAAAAGATCCAATGCACCGGCTTGGAGTCTGTCTTGAGGCTTCTGTGCACATAATTACAGCCTCTCTTACAGCTATAAAAAACATGGGACTGTGCATAAATCGCGCAGGTTATTCTGTTGATGGAGTAATGTTAAAAACTTTAGCGGCCACTCATACGGTTGTAAATGATGATGAATCAGAGCTTGGCTCAATTGTGATAGATTTAGGAGCTGGAACTACAGATTTTCTAGTTTTGGTTCATGGAGCTCCTATTTGCACGGCTTCTATTCCTCTCGGCGGAAATATTGTGACGAACGATGTGGCTCAAGTTTTAGGAATAGGAATAAATGAGGCTGAGCGAATAAAAGTTGAATCTGGCTGTTGTTGGGAAGAAAACATCGATCATCGCCAAAAAGTCATAATTAATGGCGTTGGTGGTCAACCTCCTAGAGAAATTTTGCAGTCGGAGCTGTGCCAAATTATTGAACCTCGAATGGAAGAAATCTTTACGATGGTCATAAATAAAATTATGGAAAAAACTAACGTGACTCAACTTTCTGGAAACATAATTCTTACGGGTGGCGGCGCCCGTATGAATGGAATAATAGAACTTGTTCAGAATGTTTTTCAAACTTCTGCGGTTAGGATTGGAACTCCAGAGCGACTTGGTGGAATTGAAGAAGATTATTCTGGACCGGAGTGGGATAGTGTTATTGGTCTTGTAAAAGCTTGCAAAGATAATAAGGTTAAAAAAACAAAAAAGAATAAAAAAGCAGGATTTTCGTCTGGAAAGAAACAGTCTAATTCAAAGGAAAATCCTGTTGTAAAATTTTTAAAATCTTTATTCTAAACAGGTGGTGGGAATATGGAATACGAAGTAATAAGCAAAACTGGCTCTAATCTTGGGGAAGAAAGTCCTACTCATATAAAAGTTGTAGGTTGCGGCGGCGGCGGCGGAAATGCTGTAAACTGCATGATTGACGCTGAAATTAAAGGCGTAGATTTTGTCGCTTTAAATACAGACCTTCAGGCGCTAAAGCGTTCTAAAGCTGAGTATAAACTTCAAATAGGTCAAAAAATTTCTGGCGGTTTGGGGGCTGGCGGAAATCCAGAAGTAGGCGAAGAGGCTGCCAAAGAAGAAGAAGAAGCAATTCGCAATATTTTAAAAGGTTCGGACATGGTTTTTGTTACCGCAGGAATGGGTGGTGGTACAGGAACTGGTTCCGCTCCTATAGTCGCTCGTATTGCTCGTGAATTAGGAGCCCTTACTGTAGCTGTAGTTACAACTCCTTTTAATTTTGAAGGAAAGTTAAGAATGCATCAGGCTGAAGAAGGCATAAAAAAACTTCGCGCTTCAGTAGATTCTTTAATTGTAATTCCAAATCAGCAAGTTTTTAAAGATATGGAAAAAAATCTTACTGTGCAAAATGCATTCCGCATTATTGATGATATTTTGCGGCAGGGAGTTCAAGGAATTTCAGATATAATTACAAAGCCTGGACTTGTTAATAGAGATTTTAATGATGTTGAATCTGTTATGAAAGGTCAAGGAGATGCAATCCTTGGAACTGGCATCGGCAAGGGGGAAAACCGTGCTGTTGACGCTGCGACTGCAGCCATAAATAACAAATTGCTTGAAAATGTCCGCATAGATGGCGCAAAGAATGTGCTTATCAATATTTGCGGCAATAGCGGTGTTTGCATGGCTGAATGTGATGAAATTGCAAATATTGTAACAGCAAGCGCAAATCCTGACGCAAAAGTTCTTTGGGGACAAGTTATTGATGATTCAATGGAAGACACAATCTGTGTAACTGTAATTGCTACAGGATTCAATAAAAACACTCCTGAAGAATCTGAAACTGAGGAAGTTGTTCAAAAAGAAGAAAAAACTGTTGAAGATTCAAATCATATTTCAGTATCAGATTTTAATATGCTTCTTTCTGGAAAAAGTTCAAAGAGTTCCATGGATTCTCCTGAACTTTTTGAAGAAGAGCCTTCTGCCCAAAATGACTCTTTGCCTGGAAATATAAGCCCGGATCAGTACGGAACAATGACTCCAAAAGGCAAAATAGATCCTGATGACATAAATACTCCTACAGTCCTTAGGAAAAAGAATGGATATTCAGCAACAATTAATTTTAACAGAAGATAAAAAGTCTGTAAAAATCGAGCAGTTTCTTTCTAGTTTTTACACAGATATTTTGCTAGTGGAAAGACATTCAGAGGAAACTGCAAAAACCTACCGCCTTTGCGCAGAAATTTTCTTAAACTGGTGCGCTTCCTCAAAGATAAAGCTTTCTAATGTGTCTGTGCAAAATTTAATATATTACTTTGCCTGGAGAAAAGCTTCTGGTTGTACGCCAATAACTTTGTCAAAAGAGCTTTCCGCCTTGCGTTCTTTAGGCGAATACTTTGTTAGAAACAGCATTTGGACAGAAAATCTTGCTCTTTTGCTGGAGCGTCCAAAGGCGTCTAGAAATTTGCCGAAAGTGCTTTCTGTATCTCAAGTTGACACAATCCTTTCTTCCATTGATGATTCAACTCCTGTTGGAATAAGGGATGCTGCCCTGTTTGAACTTATTTATTCATGCGGACTTAGAATTAGCGAGGCATGTTCTTTGCTCGTTCAAAATCTTCACCTTAACGAAAATATTATTTTAGTGCGCGGAAAAGGTGATAAAGAGCGCATAGTTCCCTTTGGCGAAGAAGCTAAGGTAAAATTATTGCGCTATATTAATGAAGCTAGACCGATTCTTACAAAAAATAGAATTGTTGCTCAGCTATTTGTGAATTATAAAGGAGAGCCAATTAGCAGAAAAGGCGTTTGGAAAAAATTTAAAGAAATTGAAGCGATTGCAGGAATTGATGCAAAAGTTCATACGTTAAGACATTCATTTGCGACTCATTTATTGGCAGGCGGGGCAGATTTGCGTTCTGTGCAAGAACTTTTAGGGCACTCTGATTTGTCAACAACTCAAATCTACACTCATGTGGAAGATAAGCAGCTAGAAAATCAGCATAAAAAATATTTTCCTGGTCATTCTGGCTGAATAATGTAAAAAAACTTTGCAAATTTTGATTTACTATGTATATTATTTATATTAGCAGAAAAAGTTGCTTTCTATTCTTTTTATAGGGGAAAATTAAAGTGAAAAATAAAGTTTTTTTGTTTTGCGGGTTGCTTTCAGTAGCCTTATTGCTATCAAGTTGTAATTATTCAAATAAAAAATTGCTCCAAAAGCGATTAGAAAATATGCAGCGGGCTTCAAAAACTCCTGTTTCAGTTGAAGAGATAAAATCTGCAATAAACAAATATGATGAAGAATCTGCCGAAATCGTTAAAAAAAATGCGCAAGTTGGAATCTGGTATAAGATACTAGGCACTCGCTATATTGATAAAAAAATGTATGGAGAAGCTTTGGAATGTTTTGAAAAATCTCTGGAATACTATCCGGAAAATCCAAATCTTTATTATTACATTGGTCGTTGTGCTGCTGCGATGAGCAGAACTGTTTTTGAAAATGATATGTACCGCGATCCTAAAAAAAAGCAAAACTATTTAAGAATGTGCGAAGAATCCTACATTCAGGCATTGCAACTAGATTCTCGTTATTCTACTGTTTTATATTCCTTGGGGGTTCTTTACACTTACGGCGCTGTGCCCGGTGAAATCGGGCTGAACGAGCCAGAGAAGGCGATTCCGTATCTTCTTAGATTTTTGGAAATAGAAACAAAAGATACTTCAGGGATGTTTGCGCTTGCTAGAGCGTATGCTGTTACTGGCAGTTATGAAAAAGCTGTTGAAATGTACGATAAAATTATTTCTATAACAAAATCTGCCAAAATTAAAGCTGACGCAGAAGCAAACAAGAAACAGGTTTTAGATGCTTCCTATGAATTATAAAAATAAAGATCCTCTTTTGCTTATTTCTTTAGCAAGAATAACTTTTTTGTCTCTTGCAGAAAAAATAAATTTGCTAAAAAATCTTGACAGTTTCAATAACCTTGCGTTACTGTCTATAGAAGATATATCAAAATATGTGAATCGGAGTATAAAAGTTTCTTCTTGGAATGGAAAGAAAAATTTGCTTTATGCGCAAAAAGAGCTTTCTATTCTTGAAGCAAAAAATATTGGCTATCTTGCGTATGGCGAAGAAAATTATCCGGCTTTGCTGCGAGAAATTCCAAATGCTCCTTTTTTGCTTTTTTACAGAGGGAATGTAAACGCTCTTGTGTCTGGAAAAACAGTTTCTGTTGTTGGAACGAGGCGTATCTCTCCTGAATCTAAGATGGCTGCCCAAAAGTTCGCCTACGATGCTGTAAATGACGGCTGCACAGTTGTAAGCGGTCTTGCATACGGGGTTGACAGTGCTGCTCATCAAGGTTGCATAAACGCTTATTTTGATATTTTAGAAAATTCAGAAAAAAAATCTGTGGGGAAAACAGTAGCAGTGTTGCCTTGCGGTTGCGATACAATTGTGCCTTCCTCAAATGCCAGGCTTGCTCAAAAGATTCTTTCTTGCGGCGGCTGCATCGTAAGCGAGTATGTTCCAGGAACTCCCGCACAAGCGTGGCGGTTTGTTCAGCGCAATAGAATAGTTGCAGGACTTTCTCCGTCAACAGTTGTAATTCAAGCTCCTGTCGGTAGCGGGGCTTTGTTGACTGCTGGCTTTGCTTTGGAATATAACAGGGATGTTTTGTTTCATTCTTCGGGATTTTGTGAAAATTCTAAAAAAATCGCTCATTCTGTTTATGAAGATTTGAAGAAAAAGGTTTTGCAAAATCAGGCTAACAGGTCAAAACTGGAAAGCACTTCTGAAATGTTTGTTGAATCTGGAGCTTCTGTTGTAGACAGTTATTCGGATTTTCAAAAGTGTGTTTTGGCGCCTCCCGGAACTCATAGAATACAAATGGAGCAAATGACTTTGTTTTAGAATAAAGTAGAAATTAATTTTCTATTAAGATAAGGAATGATTATGGCTGAAAAGAAAAATGCAGCAAAAAAAGTTAAGTCTGCCTCAAAAAAGAATCAGACTTTAGTAATTGTGGAATCTCCTGCAAAAGCTCACACTATCGAAAAGTATCTTGGTTCTGGATATACTGTAAAGGCTAGTATGGGGCATCTTATAGATCTTCCAAAATCAAGAATGGCAATAGATATTGAAAATAATTTTCAGCCAGAGTATATAACTGTTCGCGGCAGAGCAAAGCTTTTAAAAGAATTGCAAAAAGATGCAAAAAAATCTGATAAAGTTCTTCTTGCATCCGATAACGACCGCGAAGGGGAAGCTATTGCTTGGCACTTGAACAATGCCTTAAAAGATAAGACTTCCGCGCAAATAAATAGAATTGTATTTAACGAAATCACTCCTGTAGCAATAAAAGATGCTGTAAAAAATCCTGGCCAGATTGTAGAAAGCAAAGTTAACGCGCAGAAAGCTAGAAGAGTCTTGGACAGGCTTGTAGGTTACAATCTTAGCCCTCTGTTGTGGGCAAAAGTAAAAAACGGACTTTCTGCTGGACGCGTTCAGTCTGTTGCTTTGCGGCTTATTTGCGAACGCGAAAAAGAAGTTGAAGATTTTATTCCTGAAGAATATTGGTCTTTGGATGCCGATTTTTCAAAGGGAAAAACAAAGTTTTCTGCTCAATTAGTAAAATATAAGGGCGAAACTCCAGAATTAAAGTCAGAATCTGTTGTAAAAGAAATAATCAAAGAAATTGGAAATTCTAAGTGTGTTGTTTCAAATATAAAGCAAACTGAAAAAACTGTGCGGCCAAAGCCTCCTTTTACTACTTCAAAACTTCAGCAGGCAGCTGCAAATAAACTTGGTTTTACTTCTAGAAAAACAATGCAGATTGCGCAGCAGCTTTACGAAGGTATAAATATGGGCAGCAGCCGTGTTGGTCTTATAACCTATATGCGAACCGATTCAGTTCGTATAAGTGAAACCGCTCTTGCCGATGTTCGCAAATGGCTTGAAAAAAACTATCCGTCAGAATTGCCAGAGCAGCCTATTCATTACACTGTTGGAAAAGCTGCTCAAGATGCTCATGAAGGTATTCGTCCTACTTACACAGAATATACACCGGATTCTGTAAAAGAGTATCTTTCTCGCGACCAGTTAAGGCTTTATACAATTATCTGGGAACGTTTCGTTTCTAGCCAGATGAATAATGCAAAGACAACAACCACTAGCGTTGAAATTGCTGCCGATGATGCTTTGTTCAGGGCAAGCGCTTCAAAAATTAGTGAAAAAGGTTTTTATAGCGTTATAAAACTGCTTTCTAGCAAAGAAGATAAATCTGGAAATCTTCCAAGTTTAAAAGTAGGAGAAGCTATAACTGCTGATAATTTTTATCCGGAACAGCACTTTACGCAAGGTCCTGCTAGATATACAGATGCTAGCATTGTAAGAACCCTTGAAGAAAAAGGAATAGGGCGGCCTTCAACCTATGCTCCAATAATTTCAGTTCTTTTGGACAGGTACTATGTGACAAGGGTAAACAAGCAGCTAGTGCCGACTCAGCTAGGCAGAATGATTTGCAAGATTCTTGTAGAAAGTTTTCCAGAAGTAATAAATGAGCATTTTACTGCGGAAGTAGAAAACAACCTTGATAAAGTGGAAGCAAATCAGCTTGTGTGGAACGAAATGATTGCAGATTTTTTTGCACCTTTTAAAAAACGCGTTGACGAGGTAATGCGCAATGTGGAAAGTGTAAAAGGCTCGCTAGACGAGCCTACTGACAAGATCTGCGAAAAATGCGGAAAGCCTATGGTAAAAAAACTTGGACGCTACGGATTTTTCCTTGCTTGTTCTGGTTTTCCAGAATGTCACAATACCCGTTCTATTCCTCTTGCAAAATGTCCTATGCCAGGTTGCAATGGCGAAATTGTTGCGAGAAAAACTAAAGGCAGGGGAAAGGAATTCTATGGTTGCACAAACTATCCTAAGTGCAGTTTTATAACTCATTTTAAACCTATTGATCAGTACTGCCCAAAATGCGGCTGGTTTCTTGTTGAAAAGTTTGACAAAAAAAATGGAAGCTATAAATCGTGCATAAATCCTGATTGTGATTATTTGCATTCTGCCGATTCTTCAGAAGATGTTGATTTTTCCGACAAAGAAAAATAATCTTTTAATGCTGAAGGTTAGATTATGAAAACCGTGTCGCAGCTTGCTATTGAATTTTTAGTCTACTTAGATTCTGTTCGAGGCTTTAGCAGTAATTCAGTAGTTGCTTATAAAAATAATCTTTCTCATCTTGAAGAACTTGTTGGCTCTGATAAGAATATTGAAGATATTGTTTCCAATGATTTAAGGCTTTGCATCGCTAAGCTAAGCGAAGAAAAAAAATCAAGTGCAAGCATAAATCAATTTATTGCAGCAGTGCGGGCTTTTTTTTCTTATTGCAGAAAATTTGGATACATTGAAAAGAATCCTGCTTTGGATTTAAAAAGTGTAAAAATTCCTAAGCATTTGCCTCGTTTCTTGACTTCTGCAGAAGTTGACTCTTTGTGTTCTCTTCCTGCAAAAAACGAGCTGCTTTGGGAAAAACGTGACAAAGCCTTGTTCGAAATGATGTATTCCTCTGGCTGCAGGGTGAGCGAAATTGTTTCTTTAAAATTAAATGATTTTCAAAACGAAAATTCTAGCGCGATTGTAAAAGGAAAGGGAAGCAAAGAGCGTAAAGTTTACTTTGAAGATGATGCAAAGGCTGCGTTAAAGGTGTACTTAGAAGACAGAAAAAAACGTTTTGCAGAAAATAATAAAAATCCTTTTGTTTTTGTAAATCAGCAAGGAAAGCCGCTTACAGCAGGAGGCGTAAGATATATTCTTTCAAGATACAGCGGCAATGAGGGATTAAAGCATCATATTTCGCCGCATGCTCTAAGGCATACTTTTGCAACGGCTATGCTTTCAAATGGCGCAGATGTAAGAATCGTGCAAGAAATGCTGGGCCATTCGAATATTTCTACAACACAAAAATATACGCATATAACAACTTCTCAGCTTATAGAAATTTATAATCATGCACATCCTCACGGCGAGAAATAACGGTTTTTAGTTGTCCTGAAAAAAGTTGGCAGCTTCATTTAACTAGAAAGGCGAAAGTCGAGTTTTTAGAAAAGTAAATAAAAGCGTAAGCGAATTTACAATTTGTGAAGATTTTGTGCGATAAGAACAACTAAGGTTGCATAGCAACCCAACCGATTCAAACGAAGTGCGAGCACAACCATCTGTAGCAAATTGGAAATTCGCTGAAAGCGTTTCTTTTCACAGTTATAAAAAACTCGACTTTCGCCCTATGACATTTTTTTCTTGATGTTTTTTCTTTGCAAACAGAATATAATTTTGATATATTAAAGTTTATAATATGTTTTAATGGGATATGCTATGTCAAAAACAAAAATTAGAAGCACAACTATTCTTGCCGTAAGAAAAGACGGTCATGTAGCAATGGCTGGCGATGGTCAGTGTACACTTGGCGAAACCGTTTGCAAGGGAAATTCTAGAAAATTGCGAAAAATTTATGACGGAAAAATCATAACAGGATTTGCAGGCTCTGTTGCAGATGCCTTTACTCTTCTTGATAGATTTGAAACAAAAGTAAAGGAATATAACGGAGATATTATGCGTTCCGCTGTAGAGCTCGTAAAAGCTTGGAGGACGGACCGCACGTTGCAAAAGCTGGAAGCAATGCTTTTGGTTGCTGATAAAGATAAAACTCTTCTTATTAGCGGAGATGGAAACGTTATTGAGCCTGAAAAAGATGCCATCGCGATTGGTTCTGGTGGAAATTACGCATATTCTGCCGCTTTAGCTTATTTGGACTGTTCTGATTTGTCTGCAAGAGAAATTGCAGAACGCTCTCTTCATATTGCTGGAAGAATTTGCATTTATACAAACGAAAATATAACTATCGAAGAACTTTAAGGATTTTTTATGGAAAACATGGATTTACCTTCTCTTGAAAACAAGGTGGAATTAACACCTAAGCAGATTGTGGAAAAACTTAATCAATATATCATTGGCCAGACAAAAGCAAAAAAATCAGTTGCCATCGCTTTAAGAAATCGCACTAGAAGACTTAGGCTTCCAGAAGAAATAAGAGATGAAGTCGCTCCAAAAAATATTTTGATGATTGGACCTACAGGCTGTGGAAAAACAGAAATCGCCAGAAGATTAGCAAAGCTTTGCAATTCTCCGTTTTTAAAAGTCGAGGCTACAAAGTATACTGAAGTTGGTTATGTTGGCCGTGATGTTGAATCTATGGTTAGAGATTTGATGTCAGTCGGATATAAAAACGTAAAAGCCGAAATGGAAGAGCAGCTTCGCGAAAAATCTGTTTCTATTGTTGAAGAAAAACTTCTTGACTTGCTTTTGCCAGGATCTTCGGATAAAAGCAAAAATGAAGAAAATTTACCAGAAAACAAAGACGAATCTACAAGAGAAAAATTCCGCCAAATGCTGCGCGAAGGAAAACTAGAAGAGCGCGAAGTAGAAGTTTCTATTTCAAATAGGCAGGGCGGATTTCCTAGCATGGAAATAATAGCAGGTGGTAGCCTGGATGATCTTCAAAATAGCATGCAGAGCCTTGCAGGAATGTTAGGTGGCGCCAGGCGCAATAAAAAAAGGACAGTTTCCATAAAAGAAGCTCGAAAAATTCTTACAGAAGAAACTCTGGATAACTTGGTAGACAACGATAAAGTTGCTCAGATTGCAAAAGATAGAGTTGAAAACAGCGGAATTATCTTTATTGATGAAATCGACAAAATTGCCGTTCATGGAGAAAGCCATGGACAAGATGTTAGCAGAGAAGGGGTTCAGAGGGATATTCTTCCTATCGTAGAAGGAAGCAATGTAAATACCAAATTTGGGGTTATAAACACAACTCATATACTGTTCATTGCTGCCGGTGCATTTAGCGTCGCCGCTCCTAGCGACCTTATTCCAGAGCTTCAAGGCCGTTTTCCGTTAAGAGTTGAATTAGAATCTCTTAATAAAGAAGATTTTAAACGAATTTTAACAGAACCAAAAAACAGCTTGATAATGCAGTATACTTCTTTGTTGGAAACTGAAGGTGTAAAGCTTGAGCTTACAGAATCTGCAATTGACAGGATGAGCGCTATTGCAGAAGAAGTTAATGCTTCTGCTGAAAACATTGGAGCTAGACGACTTCAGACAATAATGGAAAAAGTTCTTTCAGATATAAATTTTGATGCAGACGAACATGCTGGCGAAACAATAACAATCGATGTTGACTATGTTAATGAAAAGCTGGGAGATGTTGTTCAAAATCAAGATTTAAGCAGATATATTTTGTAAATTTTGCAAAAAGTTATAAATATTTTTTTTATAAAACCGAGAATTATTGTAAGAACAGTCTGAATTAGTTTTAGTTCAGGCTGTATTTAAAATCTTTAAAACTAATTTTCGGGATGTCAAAATGAACAGTTTTACAAGATCTGTAGATTTATTGCAGCGTTCAATGGATGTTTGCAGTTTGCGTTACCAAGTTACTGCAGACAACCTTTCAAATAGCGAAGTGCCTGATTTTAAACGTTCTGTTGTTAATTTTGAAAGCGAATTAAAACGGGCCTTTGAAAGTGAGCAGAAGGCTAAAAACTCTTTTCAATTAACGCTTGCAGACCCTAGACATATTTCTCTTCAAGAACCTTATGATTATCGGGAAGTTCAGCCAAGACGAGTTCTTGATTACACAACAACAGCTAAAGCCAACGGAAATAATGTTGATGCAGAAACTGAAGCAAACAATATCCTTCAGATTCAAATGCAGTATAGGCTTCTTTCTCAGCTTACAAATTTTGAATTTTCACAGCTGAATACTGCGATGAGCAAATAGGCATAGAAAAACCGGAGATTCAAGGTCTTGACCGTGCCTTGACCAGACGTATTGACTTTTTATAGGGAAGATAAAAACAGCCAAAAGCGAGGTGGAATATGGGACTTTTTACATCAATTAATATTGCTGCTACAGGAATGAGCGCAGAACGCCTTCGTTCTGATGTTATCTCAAACAATATTGCTAATGCTTCTACAACAAGAACTCAAGAAGGAGGAGCATTTAAACGTTCTAGAGTTATTTTTGAACCTGTAAGTTCAAAACGCCCGCAATGGAGAAGTCCTTTCTGTCCAGAAGATTTAGACAATGGTCCTGGCAAAGGTGTAAAAGTCCGTGAAATTGTAAAAGACACAACGCCCGGAAATATGGTTTATTCTCCTGAACATCCAGATGCAATAAAATCAGGACCAAATGCAGGCTATGTTGAATATCCTAATGTAAATATTGTAAATGAAATGGTAGATCTTATAAGCGCAAGCCGTGCTTATGAAGCCAATTCTACTGTTGTAGAAGGCGCAAAATCAATGTTTGGCGCAGCTCTTGAAATTGGCCGCTAGTCTTGCTTTTTTTTATGCGGCAAGCATTTAATTGAATTGACAATGTTTGTTTGATGAATGATAATATTCATGGTGAAAAAATGAAAATTCCTGAAATAAGTGCTTTGAATTTAGTTCGAACAGAATCTGCTCATCAAGAAAATGGCGTGTTATCCCTTGGCAAAACTTCATCTTTTGAAAATTCCGCAAAAAATTCTATAGAAAAAACTAGACGTTCTTTTGATGAATATCTAATGGAAGCTTTTAAGAATATGAATCAAAATCAAGTTGATGTTGAGCATCTTCAAGAAAAAGTTATAACAGATCCAGAATCCGTTGATATTCACGATGTTACAATTGCAATGTCGAAAGCGAAAATGTCTTTAAATCTTGCGAAAACTGTTATAGACCGGCTTGTTCAAGGCTGGTCAGAAATTACGACTACTAGATAAGCTATTAAAAATAACTAGTCAGAATTTATTTAATGTGATAGAATAATCTATATAAATTTCTATAAATTCGTTCATAGGAGGGGAACATGAACGAATGGCTTAAAAAGATGGCTGAAAAACTCAAAGATTTTTGGAAGAATAGTTCAGTCGTCAAAAAAGTTATTCTATTTTCTGTAATTGCAGTCATATTGATAGCTATAGTTGTAACCGCAAAAGTTTCTGCTAGGCCATCTACTGTCAGACTTTTTAATGCCTCTGTTACAAATGAAAATACAAGGTCTCAAATTTTAGATCGTCTTTCAGAACTTAATGTTTCTGCTAGTATTGATGATAACGGTTATATCAATATAGATAGAAATGCCGATAAAAAGAAGGTTGTTTCGATTCTTATGTCAGAAGGATTGACACCTTCTACTTGGGATCCTTTTGAAGAATATTACAACCGCTCTTGGTCTGCAACTGATGCAGAGCAGAATGTCCGCCTAAAAAATGCTGTAACTGAGCGGCTTCAGCAGCAGCTTGAAGTTTTAGACGATATAAATACAGCTTTTGTTACAATAAATATTCCTAAAACAGAACTTTTTACAGCGGATCAAAATCCTGTTTCCGCAGGAATTGTTCTTAAGCTTTCTCCTAGAAGCGATCTTTCTACGAACAAAAAAAAGCAAAAGAATTTGGAAAGGCTTGTTTTAAATCTCGTTGAAGGATTAAAACCTGAAAATCTTACAATTTCAGATACTGAAAACAACGTTCTTAATGATTTTACGGGTCTTGAAGACGCAAATCGGCTTACCAATGTTCAGTTGGAACAAAAAATAAGACATCAAGAAGAAGCGAAATTAAAGGCGAATATTCTCAACCACTTGCAGGAAATTGTAAAGCCAAAAAGAATTGGTGACCTTGTCGTTAACTGCGAAATGGATATGAGCCAAGAATCTTCAGAGGATACAATCTATACTCCAATACAGAGAAAGGCTGATAATCCAAATACTCCTTATGATGAGTCTGAATATGTAGATACAGTGCCAATTAGTGAGCAAAAAGTTGAAAAAGAATGGAAAGGTACAGGATATAATCCAGAAGGTCCAGCTGGTGTAGAAGGAAATAATCCTCCTACATATAGCGATATGTCAAATGTGATAGGTTCTACTAAGGAAGTTGGCACTACACGAAATAATGTAATAAATACTTCTCATGTAAAAAAGACAAGGTCTCCTGTTATTGGAAAAACTTCTGTTTCCGTTAATATTGATGGCGTTTGGACAATCGCAAAGGATAGCAAGACACACGCTTATCTTATAGATGAAGAAACCGGACACCTTGTATGGAATTACACGCCTGTAACAGAAAATGATTTGTCAGATTTTACAAAACTCGTAAGGGCTGCAATAAATTATGATGCTTCTCGCGGAGATATTGTTAGTGTTACAAATGTCCAAGTGGATCGTTCCGAAGAACACCAGGCTTTTGAAGATGACTATTTTAAGAAGATACGAACAAGAAATACTGTTCTTTTAGCATTGGCAGCAGTTGCTGTGGTTCTTGTTGGATTTATTCTGTTCCGTATTATTAGCAAAGAAATTGAGCGAAGAAAACGCCTTCGCGAAGAAGAATTGCTTAGACAAGCGCAGGCCGCTAGAGAGCAGGCTCTTTGGGATGCAAAAGAAGATGCAAATATGCAAGTTACAATGTCTGTTGAAGAGAGCCGAAGAGCGGAACTTCAAGAAAATGCTATTAATATGGCAAAAGAACATCCTGAAGATGTCGCTATGCTCATACGAACTTGGTTGATGGAGGAATAGAAGAATGGCAGATGAAGAAGTAAAATCCTCAGCAAATCCAAAACCGATTCCAAAGTCTGGTAGTTTAAAGCCTGCTACGAGCAGTAAAAAGGAACGCAAAGATTATAAAAGCCTTACCGGTAGGCAAAAGGCTGCAATCTTTTTGGTTTCTTTAGGTTCTGATGTGTCGTCAGAAATAATGAAACACCTTCGGGAAGATGAAGTTGAAACTCTTACCTTTGAAATTGCCCGCCTTGAAACAGTTGATGCAGAATATAAGGATGCGGTTTTAGAAGAGTTCCAGGACTTAATGCAAGCCCAGAACTTTATTACAACTGGCGGTATAGACTACGCTCGAGAACTTCTTGAAAAATCTTTAGGCTCTCAAAAAGCAATCGATATAATTAACCGTCTTACTTCAAGTTTGCAGGTTAGACCATTTGACTTTATTCGTCGAACAGATCCTGCGCATTTGCTGAACTTTATACAGCAGGAATATCCTCAGACAATCGCATTGATTTTGGCTTATCTTGAACCTGGAAAGGCCGCTGTAATTTTGCAGAACTTGCCAGAAGAAATGCAGCCGGAAGTCTCAAAGCGACTTGCTACAATGGACCGAACATCCCCTGACGTTTTGCGAGAAGTTGAACGAGTCCTCGAAAAGAAACTTTCAACTCTTTCTAGTGAAGACTACACTTCTGCCGGTGGTGTTGAATCTATCGTAGAAATTTTGAACCTTGTTGACCGTTCTTCTGAAAAGGCTATTATAGAATCTTTGGAAGAAGAAGATCCGGATTTGGCAGAAGAAATCAAGAAACGAATGTTCGTATTCGAAGATATTGTTATGCTTGACGACCGTGCAATTCAGAAAGTTCTTCGGGAAGTTGATACGCAGGAACTTTCAAAAGCGCTTAAATCTGTTGATACAGAAGTTCAAGACAAGATTTTCCGTAATATGTCAAAGCGTTCTGCAAGTATGCTAAAAGAGGATATGGAATTTATGGGACCTGTGCGCTTAAAAGATGTTGAAGAAGCTCAGCAGAAAATCGTTTCAACTATTAGGCGTCTTGAAGATTCTGGTGAAATAGTTATTGCTCGCTCTGGAGAGGACGAGTTGGTTCAATAACGAACTTTTATTATTGTGGGACAGTCAGATGGCTAAGCAAGTATTCAGACCGAATGAAATAAAATCAAAACCAGGAGATAAGGTTACTTTAAAACTGATACATGATTATGCTCCGGTTGTACACAAAGAAGAAAAAGTAGAGCCTGCTTACAAGGGACCTACAGCAGAAGAGCTTCGCCGCGATGCAGAAGCTTTTAAAACTGGTTGGGAAATCGAAAAAAAGCATATGCTAGAAGAAGCCCAAAAGTCTGCTGACGATATTTTAAAAAAAGCAGAAGATGCAGCTTTTGCAGAAGTAAAAAGGCAAACAGATCAAGCCCAAATTATAAAAACTGATGCTGAAAAGCAAGCTCAAGATATAATTGCTAAGGCAAAGAGCGAAGCCCAGGCAATTTTGGACAAGGCTCGCAAAGAAGAAGAAGATATAAAAAGCGGCGCAAGCCAAAGCGGCTATGACGAAGGCTATAAAAATGGATATTCTAACGGCGAAGATGAAATAAAACTTCTTGTTGAACGCTTGCACAAAATAATTGAAGCTGTAATGGCTCGCCGCGAAGAAATCTTAAAAGATACGGAAACTCAAATTGTTGAGCTTGTGATTTTAATGACTAGAAAAGTTGTAAAAATTATTTCAGAAAACCAGAAGTCCGTGATAATGAGCAATGTTCTTGCGGCTCTAAAAAAGGTGAAAACTCGTGGACAGGTTAATCTTCATGTAAATCTTGAAGATTTAAAGGTTACTTCTGAACACGTCAACGACTTTATAAAGCGGCTTGAAAATATTCAAGGAATTACTGTTTTAGAAGATTCTACGGTAGACAAAGGCGGTTGTATAGTTGAAACTGACTTTGGCGCAATAGATGCAAGAATTTCAAGTCAGCTTGGAGAATTGGAATCTAAAATTATGGAAATTTCTCCAATAAAAAATATTTCAAAGTCAGCAAGCGGGCTTGATGTTTAGTTACTTTTAAGAGAGCGATATGGCTTTAGATTTTAATGACAATTTTAAAGATTCATTTGATTTTTCAAAATATCTTTCAACTGTAAAGGAAACCGAACCTATAAAATATATAGGTTATGTAAAAGCTGTGCGCGGACTTGAAATTATAAGTTCCGGACCTGTTGCCCGTATTGGCGAAATTTGTTACATAAAACTTCCTGCAAAAGAAATGCTGGCTGAAGTTGTTGGGCTTGACGGAGAAAATGTTAGGCTTACTGTTTATGGAAGTACAGCGGGGATTGAAATAGGTTGTGAAGTTGTCGCATCTGGAAAAAATCTTCAAGTTCCTGTCGGTTGGAATCTTTTAGGAAGAACCGTTGACGCCACTGGAAAACCCTGCGATGGGCTTGGAGAAATAGTTCCTCAGTCATATTATCCTGCTGAAGCCCCAGCTCCTGACGCAATGACAAAAAAAGAAATTAATAGAAGAATTACAACGGGAGTCCGTTGCATTGATTCTATGCTTACAATTGGAAAAGGGCAGCGTATAGGGGTTTTTGCAGGCTCTGGAGTTGGAAAATCAACTCTTTTAAGCATGATTGCAAGAAACACAAATGCGGATGTAAACGTTATTGGGCTGATTGGCGAGCGAGGCAGGGAAGTTCTTGACTTTATAAATCGTGATCTTGGCGAAGAAGGAATGAAGCGTTCCGTAGTGGTTGTTGCAAAGGGTGATGAGCCTTCAATTTGCAGGCTTAGAGCGGCGCAGGTTTGCACTGCAATTGCGGAATTCTTTAGAGATCAAGGAAAAGACGTTATGCTTATGATGGATAACGTTACTCGGTTTGCAAAAGCTCAGCGAGAAATAAGCCTTGCAAATGGAGAGCCTCCTGCTCAAAATGGATATACTCCCAGCGTTTTTGATTCTATTCCAAAGCTTTTGGAACGAACAGGCACAAATGATAAAGGCTCTATTACGGCATTTTACGCAGTTCTTGTGGACGGCGACGATATGAATGAACCGATAGCAGATACTGTCCGCGGTGTTCTTGATGGTCACATTGTTCTTAGCAGAAAACTTGCGGCTTCTTTTCATTATCCTGCAATTGATGTTTTGCAGTCTATAAGTCGTCTTTCAAAAAGAGTTACAGGAAGACAAACCCAGCGCGCTTGTGGAAAAATTCGTGAACTAATGGCGGTGTATCAAAATAATGTTCAGGTCATAAATACAGGGATTTATGAAAAAGGAAGTTCTCCGTCGATTGATGCGGCTATAGATAAATATGATGAAATTGAATCTTTCTTAAAGCAGGAAGAATATGAAAAGTGTACAATGGAAAATACTCTCGATGCGCTTTCTGTTGTATCTGGCATAGAAATTCCAAAAGAGGAATACGAAGAAAATCCGTGGCAAGCGTTGCAGGATGCGGAAACTAAAGAGGCTGAAGAATCTGTATCTAAATGAAAAAATTTGTTTTTGAGCTTCAAGATATTCTGGACATTAGAAAATTTGAACAGCAGCAAGCGGAGTTAGAGCTTGCAAAGGCTTTGGCAGAAGAAAATCGTATCCAGAATGAATTAAATGCTATAGCTGCAAAAAAGGTTTCAGTTTCTAAAAGTATGAAAGGGAATATCGACTTTGCAGATATTGTTAATGCTCAAAACTTTTATGAACTTTTGCGTACTCGTTCGGAAAGTCTGCTAGAAGATTTAACAAAAGCAAAAATGGTTGCCGCAGAAAAGCGAAATATTTTAAAAAAAGCGATGCAGAAAACAGACGCTTTGCAACAGCTTAAAGATTCTCAATACGAAGAATACAAAGCAGATGCAAAGCGTGCTGAAATGAAAGAAATAAACGATATTGTTGCTTCAAGATTTAATACTTAAAAGCAGAGCCGCCTATAAATTCTCTTATTATAGATCTGGAAGGCACTTGCGTAGGGGTAATTGTCGCAAAATTATCTAAGAATTTTAAGAGCTGGCATGCTTCTGTGTATTCCTTTTCAGAAGGTTTTACGCACCTTAAAAGCGGTTCTGCATAAACTTTTAAAACGCTAAGTTCATAATCAAGGGCTGTATTTAAAATGGCATCTGCATTGTTTTGGAATGGAAAAATATGTTGTTCTTCGCCGCGACGAACGCTTGGCCACATGGCAATAGTTCCCGATGCGCTTTTTCCTCTGAAATTATAGTCTCGGACAATTCTTCTTATTAATCTGTTGTCACTTGTAGAAATTCTGTTGTGGTCGTCAAGATTTAGCTGCGTTAATGCTGAAAGATATATTTTGAATTTCATTTCTTCTGGAATTTTTGGCGTTAATTTGTTATTTAAACCATGAATTCCTTCCATTATTAGGACTTCATTTTCTGCAAGAGCCATTTTATTTTTTTCTTCAAAATATTGTATTCCTTCATGAAAACTATATGACGGAATGGTAACTTCTTTTCCGTCAAACAAGTCGACCAAATTTTTATTTAGAAGTTCAATGTCTAAAGCTTCAAGACATTCAAAGTCAAGATTGCCGTTTTCATCCCTAGGAGTTTTTGTATGTGGAAGATAGTAGTTATCAAGGCTTATAACCTTTGGGGTGTAGCCTATTGCTTGCAGTTCAAGGGCTAATTTCTTGCTTGTAGTTGTTTTTCCAGAACTTGACGGTCCTGCGATTAAAACAACCCTTGCAGATTTTTTTTCTGCAATTTGATTTGCAACATTTGAAATGCATTTTTCTTGAAGAGTTTCTGTTATATCTATAAAGTCGTTTATTTTTCTGTCAATTATAAGCTGGTTTAAGTTTGCAACGCTGGTAACCTTTAGTCTTTTTCCCCAGTCTTTGTATTTGCTGTAGACTTCGAATAATTTTGGCTGGTCGTTAAATGGTGTTAAAATATTTGGCTGAGAAACTTTTGGAAATCTTAAGAGAAATCCTTTGTTGTAAGGTCTTAGTTCAAACACTTTAAGCACGCTTGTAGCAGGAACTAGCGGTCCGAAGTAGATATCCGAAAAGTTTTCAAGAGTATTTATTCTAACTTTCGGGGCGCAAATGAAGTCTAATTGATGGCGAGTTTCTTTTAGACCTATTTTTTCAAAAAGTTCTATTGCCTGTTGATACGAAATAAAAGAGCTTTCTATTTTTAAATTCTGTTCTACTAACTTTTTCATTTCTTCTTCAAGAGTTTGTACATCTGAAATAGAAACTGGCTTGCCGCTTTCTAAAGTGTAGTAGTAGCCGTGTTCAAGGCTGTGGCCTACTAAAAGGCGGGCGTCTGGAAAAAGCCTTTTTGAAGCGGTTGCCAAAAGGAAGCATAGCGAACGTCTGTATATAGAAGCTCCTTCTCTGCTTGTGTTAAAAACTGGTTCCAGAATGGAATTATATTTTAGTTCCTTTTCAATAGGATATATTTTGTTGTTTACTTTTGCAGCGTAAATGTTTTTATAGTCAGGATAGTATTTTTCAAATAAGACTAGCGCTTTTGTGCCTTTGTCTACAAATAATTTGTTCTTGTTGTCCAAAGTTATTTTTATTTTTTCTTCTTCCATAGTTAGAAACCTCCAAAAAGTTGTAGCTTGAACAGTATGAAAATATTTTACTACAGAAATTCCAAAAGTAAAGAAATTAGAGTACAATTTAAGTTGATATGAAAGTTTTTTATTGGAATGAAATTATAAATTCTAAAGAGTCGATTCTAAAAAAATCTACAGCCCTTTCTGTTGGAAGTTTTGATGGTCCGCACAAGGGGCATTTTGAAATTTTTAAAGAAATTTTGGAATTTTCAAAGAAAAATGGAAGTTTGAGCGGGCTTGTTACTTTTGAAAGACCAGTTTCTTCTATAAAACAGGGCAGTAATTATAAAGGCGATATTTCTAGTTTGGAAGAGCGTTTAAGAGTTTTTAGAAAAATTGGCTTTGATTTTGTTGTTGTAATTCATTTTGATGAAGATTTTAAAAAAATAGAAGGGAAAGAGTTTTTTGAAATTTTAAAAAATAAATTGAACTTGAAGTGCATTGTTGAAGGAGAAGATTTTTGCTGCGGATATAAAGGCTCTTTTTCAAAAGAGCAAATTCAAAAATTCTGTGAGGAAAATGAAATAAAATCTGTTTTTATAAAATTAGTAAAAGAGAACGGAAAACGTATAAGCAGCACTTTGATTCGCAGCCTTTTAGCGGAAAATAACGTTGCTGAAGCAAAAAAGCTTTTAGGTATTGATTAATGACAGGATTTTTTATAAAATTATTATATCTGTTTTTACGGATTTTTTGTGATTAATTTCCCAAAACCCGGAGATTGACCTGCATTTTTTCCGCTTATTCAGATAAAATAATTTTAAGGGGTTCCAAAATGGCACTTACAAAAGAAACAACTGCATCTATAGTAACAAAATATGGTGCAAAAGAAAACGACACTGGCAATGTAAAAGTTCAGATTGCTCTTCTTACAGAAAGAACAAAGCAGCTTACAGCTCATTCAAAGGCTTTTCCAAAGGATTCTGGTGCAAAACGTGCTCTTTTGAAAGTTGTTGGTCAGCGTCGCAAGATGTTGAGATACTTTGAACGCACAGACCTTGAAGGATACCGTGCATTCATTAAAGAACTTGGACTTCGCAAGTAGTTCTTGTTTTGTAAAAAAGGCCTGTTGCTATACTTCGTGGTGGCACAGGCTTTTTTAGTAGTTGAACTTTTATATGCGCGAAGCATCGCGATTTGATTTTTTTCAGGTAGCAGATGAACACAAATGTATGCAAAAAAGTACGGGGCGTTGCGGGGTGTCCCCGCTGGAAGGGGTAGCCGAAAATGCTTTGCAGTTGAGGCGAGGGGAAGGCGTTCCCCACCTAAATTTTGAAAATAAAAAATGCTTTTTAGTTCTTGATTTTTTTGTGTAGATTTGTGTGTATCTGTGGAAAAAGACATTAGCGATGTAAAAAAAAGAATAAGACATAAGGAAAGGAAAAATGTCAGTAACAAGAGTAACTTACAAACTCGGAGATGCCGATCTCATCCTTGAAACAGGAAAAATCGGAAAACAGGCAAACGGTTGTGTTTACGCTCAGTGGGGCGGAGCAGCCGTTATTGCAACAATCTGTGCGTCTAGCGCAGTAACAGAAGGTCAGGATTTTGTTCCTGTAACAGTTGAATACAACGAAAAATTTTATGCGGCTGGAAAAATTCCAGGCGGATTTGTAAAGCGCGAGGGCCGTCCAAAGGATAAAGAAATATTGGTGAGCCGTCTTATTGACCGCCCAATGCGTCCTCTTTTTGAACCATCTTTTGGACACGAGCTGCAGATTGTTCCGACTTGTGTTTCTTGCGATGGCGTTCACACCCAGGATATTTTGGCTGTAATTGCAGCTTCTGCAGCAACCTGCATTTCGGATATTCCGTTTCATGGACCGGTCGCCGCTTGCCGTGTAGGATTTTTGAACGGTCAGTATGTAATAAACCCGACTTTTAAGCAGATTGAAGAAGCTGACATGGAAATCGTTGTTGCCGGAACAAAAGACGGTTTTACAATGGTTGAAGGCGGAGCAAAAGAAGTTTCTGAAGAAGTTATGCTTGGCGCGCTTGCCGAAGCGGAAAAGTTTATTAAAGAAATGTGCGCTTTGCAGGAAGAGCTTGTTGCAAAGTGCGGAAAGGAAAAGCTTCCTTTGAATCCTCTTGATGTAACTCTTGCCAATGCTGAGCAAATTGAAGCTGAAGCAACTCCTCTTCTAAAAAAGGCTTGCTTCCAAGATGGAAAAATGAATCGCGGAAAAGCGATTGCGGAAGTTGAGAAGACTGTTGCTGCAAAATATGCAGAACAATTGGAAGATCCTGTTCAGGCAAAGCTTTTTGCAGCTTTGATGGACGATATTCAGTATAAGCTTTTAAGAAAATCGATTCTTGATGAAGGCGTTCGCATTGACGGCCGCAAAACTGATGAAATTCGTCCTATTACTTGCGAAATAAACGTTCTTCCAACTCCTCATGGTTCTGCTTTGTTCACTCGCGGTGAGACTCAGTCTTTGGCTGTTTGTACGCTTGGAACTGCGATGGATGAACAGGTTTACGACGATATTGACGGAGACAGAAGCGAACACTTTATTCTTCACTACAATTTCCCTCCATATTCTGTTGGCGAAACTGGAAAACTTACAACTGGACGCCGCGAAATTGGACACGGAAACTTGGCTCGCCGTTCTTTGGCTGCAATGGTTCCAAGCCGCGAAGAATTCCCTTACACTGTACGCGTAGTTTCTGAAATCATGGAATCTAACGGTTCTTCTTCTCAGGCTTCTACTTGCGGCGGTTGTCTGTGTATGCTTGCCGCTGGCGTTCCGATGAAAAAAATGGTTGCCGGAATCGCAATGGGTCTTATCACAGAGCCAGAGGGAGACAATCCTTACGGACGCTACAAGATTCTTTCGGATATTCTTGGCGAGGAAGACCACCTTGGCGACATGGACTTTAAGGTTGCCGGAACAAAGGACGGTATCACTGGATTCCAGATGGATATTAAGATTGCCGGTGTAACAACTGAAATCATGAAGAACGCTTTGGAACAGGCTCGGCAGGGACGTATGCATATTCTTTCGATAATGGAAAAATGTATAGACAAGCCAGCTCCTCTTGCAAAGAATGCTCCTCAGATTCTTACAATGAAAATTCCTGTAGACAAGATTGGCGCTCTGATTGGACCTGGCGGAAAGAATGTAAAGGCTCTTTGCGCTCAGTACAATGTGACAATCAACACTGATGATGACGGAACTGTTACAATCTACGGAAAAAATGGCCTTGATGCCGAATCTGCAAAAAAAGCTGTAAAGGGAATGACAGAAGATCCTGAAGTTGGAGCAATTTATCAGGGAACTGTAAAACGTATTATGGATTTTGGCGCATTTATCGAAATTCTTCCTGGAAAAGAAGGTCTTTGCCATATTTCTAAGCTTTCTAAGCAGCGCGTTGAAAAGGTGAGCGATGTTCTAAAAGAAGGCCAGGTTATTCCTGTAAAACTTTTGGAAGTTGACAAAATGGGTCGCTTGAATCTTTC
Source organism: uncultured Treponema sp. (assembly GCA_934667505.1). Taxonomy (GTDB): domain Bacteria; phylum Spirochaetota; class Spirochaetia; order Treponematales; family Treponemataceae; genus Treponema_D. The sequence continues at coordinate 82,229 of CAKULY010000007.1, forward strand.
TTACATTGATGCGATTGAGAGTAAATAATAGTGTGAAAGTTGTGTTATTTAGGGTTTTTATAAACCCTAAATATTTAAGCAAAGTCAAATTTGTGAATAGAAAGTTCTGGATGTAAATTATGCTTACATTCAGAACTTTTTTATTTTAACTTTTGTTCAATTTTGTTTACAAGTTCTGTTAGTGTCATATTAAACGCTTTTGAAATATTGTACAAAACTACAAGTGATGGAAGTTTTTCGCCATTTTCTATTTCTGAAATATATACTTGATGAGAATCTATGGCTTCTGCTAATTGTTCTTGAGATATTTTTTTACTTTTTCTAATTTGTTTAATTGTTTCACCTACAATTATATTCACAATAAAATTATAAAAGGTTGATAAAAATAAAATTATAAGCTATTGCTTATAAAAATAACTTACGTTATACTCTTTTTATAGTTTACCGATAAAAGGAGTGTATTAAATTATGGAAGAAAAATTTTGTAAGTTTTGTGGTGCAAAAATTCCAATGGATGCAGTATTGTGTACGTCTTGTGGAAGACAAGTTGAGGAAGTAAAAACTGCTGAATCATCTAATCCTCAAACTATTGTTGTTAATAATAACAATAACAACAATAATAACATTGGTGTTAATGGAAGTGGCTTTGGAAAACAAAAAAACAAATGGGTATCATTCTTTTTGTGTTTGTTTTTGGGTGGTATTGGGGCACATAGATTTTATGAAGGAAAAATTGGAACTGGAATTTTATGGCTTTGTACAGCTGGCTTAGGTGGAATAGGTACGCTTGTAGACTTCATTATTATTTGTACTAAACCAAATCCATATTATGTTTAGTTTTAAGAGGGGTAATAATGGTATTAGTTTATTTGTTATGGCTAACAGGCTTTATTTTTGGAATTCTATTCTTAATAGAATTAGGTCAAATAATATTTAAATTATCCAAAAACAAAAAAGATAATCTAAGAAGAAATATTATTTTAGGTGCAATATTTTTAATTTTGAGTTTTACAGCTATTAGCAGTAATGTTTTGGTTGTTGCAGATAAAATTATTCATTCAGGAATTTCTTATGAAAAAGTGTCTGATGCGGTAATAGAAGCTGCTACAGATACTGCAGAAAAATCTGCAAACTCAATTAAAAATGTTTGGGATAACGTAATGGATGAAAAAGATTAATATCTTTTGTTGGTTCATTCAAATTTCGAGTTTTTAGAAAAAATATGTCTGGTCAAGGTACGCTCACGCTCAAGACCTTGACATAGCCGTTTTTAGAGTTTTGATAAAACATAAATAAAAACGTAAACGAATTTTCAATTTGTGAAGATTTTGTGCGATAAGAACAATTAAGGGGATGTCTAATAAGTTCTAAATGTCATTGTCGTACTTGA
>CAKULY010000008.1 GCA_934667505.1 uncultured Treponema sp.
GCACTGTTGTAATTGAATATGAGCGAGTGGCGCAGCTCGCTGGCCGACCTGTGGGTACCGCCCCTGCGGTACCCGAGGCGAAGGGCAGGCAAAATCCTGAAAAAGTCCTTCTTTCAATCTATTTATTTATCACTTCATCAAATATTGAGCAGATTCTCTGCTTTAGTTCCATAATAATTTGTTTTGACTTTTCATTTTCATTATTCTCTGTTGGAAGCTCCAGAAAAAGCTGATAAGGCAGAATATTTAAGACATCTGTGATTTTTTGAAGAACTTCAACAGACGGAAAATTTTTCCCGTTTTCTACAGCATTGAGATAATTAGGACTTATTCCGATTTTTTCTGAAAACTCAACCTGTGAAAATCCCTTGCTGGCACGGTAAAAGCGAAGATTTGATATAAAATTTTCTTGCAAATGCGTCATATTAAGAAAAAATACAAATTTTTTCACATTCTTTAACCAATGTAATAAAGTTAAAATAACTGTTTTTCAGTTGATAAATAACTGTTATAGAGTTATTATTAATGTAATTAAGTTATATTGGAGATTTTTATGAAAAAATTTGAAAAATTTGTGATTTCAGCGATTTCTTTTTTGATGATTCTGGCTTCTTTATCTTGCAAGCAGGAAGTTGAAAAGCAGGAAGCAAAACCAAATACTGAGATTGAAGTAAAACCTGTTGGTCTTGAAATTGCAGAATTGCCGAATAAACTGTCATATTTTACAAATGGAACATTGGATTTGACAGGATTGGTTGTGAAAGTAAATAATTCAGATGGCTCGTCTGAGCAATTATCAAAAGATAAATATATTGCACAACCTGCCGAAGGAACTGTGCTTTCAGAAGATGGAAATCAAGCCGTTAAAATAACTGCTAAAGGGAAGACCGCATTTTTCAACATTTATGTAGGAAAAACTGTTTATAAATCTTTGAACCTAAAAAGTATGCCGACAAAAACTTACTACAAAGATAATGAGGTGTTTGATACAACGGGTATGGAGATTGTTGCAGCTTTTGATGACGGTTCAGAACGGACTTTGGAGGCGTGGGAATATAAAATTGATTTGCAAAATGGCAGTAATTTAACGGCTGGAAGTGCTCAAAAAGTAAATGTAAGTTATTGTGGAAAATCAGTTTCATTTTATATAAATGTTGGCAGCACTTGGGAAACTTTTACCTTTGTTGATGACTACGAAAATAACGATACGAATAGTGTTGGTGTAAGAAATCACACAATAACTGATATTTGCAGAAGAAATACAAATTTAAGAACAGTTGTGATTCCAAATACAATTACAGAAATTGAAAGTTATGCGTTTGAGAATTGTGAATCATTAGAGTCTATAGAAGTAAGCCCTCTTCTTAAAAATATAGGCAGAAGGGCATTTTACAATTGTAAAAGTTTAAAATATTTTAAATTTAGTGATTACACAGAAAACTTGCCTCAAATTTATATTGAGAAAGAAGCATTTAAAGATTGCGAAAATCTTTTTGGAAATCTGATATTTTATAACAATACTTGCTTTGAAGGTATTGCATTTGAAAATTGTAATAATATTACAGGTGTTGAGTTTAAAGATTTAGTATGGTCAAGGATATGTGAAACTAGAGATAATTATATAAGCGATGGAAAGATAATTGTTTGTGGTTTTAAAAATTGTAATAAACTTGAAAGTATAGATTTTAATAATAGAAATAGTCAAATATCTTTTGAAGGTTGTACTGCCTTAAAAAATGTAAAAAATATGAAAGAATGTGCAATTTTTAAGGATTGTACGAGTCTAGAGAATATTGCGTTATCTGATGAATGTGATGTAATTCCTGGATATGCTTTTTATGGTTGTTCAAACTTAGAAAATATAAATATTCCAAATTCAGTCATGAAAATAGGAAATAAAGCTTTTGCATATTGTTCAAAACTAACCTTGATTCAAATTCCTTATAAGGTAGAAGAAATTTATCTGAATACATTTTATGGGTGTGAGAATTTAAAAGAAATTGAATTGTGTTCTGGAGTAACTAAAATTCAATGCAATGAAGGTCAATATATAAAAGAACATGATATTAAATTTTCGTATAAAGGTACAAAATCTCAGTTTAATGAAATTGAATTAGAAAATAGTAATAATTTAAACGGTGTAACAATTTACTGCTCGGACGGCAGTTTTGTATACGGAGAGTAAAAATGGAGATAAGATAAAAACAGTCAAAAATGGTGTCTGTTTTTATCTTTAAAAGTTTGCGTTGCAAACTTTCTTATCAACTGCAATAAAAAGTCAATCCTAAAACTGAAGTTTTAATCTTGACTTTTTATGGAGGAAAACAAAATGGAAAAAGAAATTAGTCCTTATGAAAAAGCGATTGAAGGTCGCTTTCAGCACATGAGCCAGTTTAATTACTGGATGAATATGTTTGCAATTTTTAATGGTGCATTGTTCGTTGGGTATTACAATGTTGTGAAAGAATGTACTTGCGAAAAAGTAAATCCTTGTTGCGCAACTTTTATTTTGACTTCGGTAATTTTGCTTTTGGGCGTTGTTTCTTCTTGGCTTTGGTTCTTTTCTGCCTGTGGATTTTACAGATGGAATATTTCTTGGATAAATCTTGTAAAAAAGTTTGAAAAGGAAGAACTTGTAGATAAACACGTTTACAGAGCGTTTGCTTATCCAGAAAAAACTAAATTTTGTAAGACAACTCCATTTTCAACTCAAAAATTGGCAAGATTTTTTGTGCTTTGTGTTGCAATTGCATGGAGTTTGATTGCGATTTTTAATCTTGTTAAAATGTTTTTTGGTTGTTCTGACAAAATCGGCAATGTGATGAAGTTTGTTATTTTAGGAATATTTTGTATTGCAGTTATTTTTTTGATTTGTGTAGCAGTACGTATAGGACGAGAATCCAACCTTAAAAATTCCCATCGTAGGTATAAAGCATCTGGAAAAGATGATTTTGAGATTATAGAATAAATCTTATTTTATAAAAACATTATGCTTGGTCTAAATGCCGAGTTTTAGAAAAATAAACAAAGGCATAAGCGAATTTACAATTTGAGAGGGCTTTGTGCGATAAGAACCATTAAGGTTGCATAGCAACCCCAACCAATTCAAATGAATTGCGGGCACAACCGTCTGAACAATGTGTAAATTCGCTGACAGCGATTCCTTCACGGCTTATATAAAACTCGACATTCGGGTTAAATAAAAATTTCACAAAGATTTCACTTTTGTTTTGTGTTTAATATGCTGCTTAACTGTATATTTAAAGTATGGCATTAGATATACTGTTCAAAATACTTCAGTTTGTGGGAAGTTTGGCGATTCTTCTTTACGGAATGGATATGCTTTCTTCTGGAATTCAAAAGGGCGCAGGCTCAAGCCTTCAAAAACTTTTGCATATCATTTCTGGAAATCGTTTTACAGCTGTTCTGACCGGTCTTGCTGTAACTGCAATAATCCAGTCTTCAAGCGCTACAACTGTAATGGTTGTAAGTTTTGTAAATGCTCAGATAATTTCTTTGACACAGGCAATTGGAATCATTTTCGGCGCAAATATCGGGACAACCGTCACCGCTTGGATAGTTTCAATTTTCGGATTTACCTTTAGCATATCGGCTGTATCTATACCGCTTTTTGGAATCGGCTATGTGCTTAAGCAGTTAAAAAAATATAAAATCCACAATTTTAGCGATATGTTTATGGGTTTTGGCTTGCTTTTTTGCGGCTTAGGCTTTTTAAGCAAATCTTTAACATTGAGCGCAGATTCTGTGGCGTTTCTTCAAAAGTTTTCTAATCTAGGCTTTGGAGGAATTGTTTTAGGAGTTCTATGCGGTCTGATTTTTACAGCATTAATTCATTCCTCTTCTGCGATGACCGCCATAATACTTACAATGGCATATCAGGGAAGCATTTCATGGGAACTTTCCGCAGCCTTAGTGCTTGGAAGCAATATAGGCACAACTATTGATGCTATTCTTTCTGCCTTAAACGCAAATGCAAACGCAAAGAGAGCCGCTTTAGTCCACGTCTTTTTTAATATAGCGGGAACATTTATGGCGCTTTGCCTGTTTAGACCGTTCTTGCGCTTTGTAGATTTTCTAGTGCCGGGAACGCCAGAATCTAACATAACAAATCACATTTCTATGCTTCACACCATTTTTAATATATGCGCCACACTATTATTCCTTCCGTTTGTTAATCAGATAGCAAGCTTGGTTTCTAAAATCATAAAAGATGATAAGAAAACTGACGATGAGCATTATAAATTTCCTGTCATAGTTCCTTTTAGTCATCTTGGGGTTGACTTTTACCTTTCTCAAGTTCAGAAACAAATCGCTTTTATGGCTGGAAAAGTGATGGACATGTTTGATCAGGTTTATAATGCTTTTTCAAACAAATATTCTGTTAGCGAAGATATAAAAAAGAAAGAATCCTATATAGACGAAATGAAAGATGCCATTACCGACTTTCTAAATAAATGCTCTAGGCTGCCGTCTTCAAATCAGGAGACAAGGCACAGCCTTTCTAAAATGATAAATACAACAGACGCGTTGGAAGTTCTTAGCGACGAATGTTGTTCCCTTGCGTTCTTAGTGGAAAAAAATTCTAATAAAAAGGTTGATGTTCAGTTTTATAAAAAACTTCTTGAATATTTCGACGAAGTAAGAGAATTCTTTGAATATGTTTCCAACATGGTAATTCTTGGAATAAATGAATCGCAGCGCGAAGATATGACGAAAATTGAAAACCAAATTGATGATAAGAAGAAAAAATTAAAAAAAGAAGTTCGCGAAAAAATTGAAGATGGAAAAAATGTTAAAATTGAATTAAACTATCTTGATATAGTAAGAAAAATAGAAAAAACAGGAGACTGTGTATATTCAATTGTGCAAACCTTATAAAAATTGCGTCTGCAAGTTTTGCTATAATTTTTAGGTTTGCACTTTTGCCAGATTAAAATGGGAGAAAGCAAATGATTTTTGTTTTGGAAGACGATGAAAATATTGGAAAGTTGGTTTCGTATACTCTTCAATCAGTTGGCTTTGAAACAAAATGCTTTGAAAGGCCGTCTGATTTTTGGACTGAGCTGAGGAATAAAAAACCGGAGCTCCTTATTTTAGATTTAATGCTGCCGGAAGAAGACGGAATTTCGATCTTAAAAAAATTGCGCTCATCAGCACTTTACAGCGACATACCTGTTATTATTCTTACCGCAAAGTCTTCCGAGTTTGACATGATAAACGGTCTTGATTCTGGGGCGGACGATTATATTTCAAAACCTTTTAGCGTTATGACCTTGGTTTCTAGAGTAAAAGCGGTTTTGCGTCGCTATCAAAAGAAAAACGGAACTGAAAAAAAGCCGTTAAAATGCGGAGGCATAAAGCTTGATAAAAATACGCATACAGTTTTTTCTGGAGAAAAACAGGTTTTCCTGACAATAAAGGAATTTGACTTACTGGAGCTTCTTTTGCAAAATAAAGGTTGTGTTGTTACACGGGATTCAATTTTGCAGTTAGTATGGAATTGCGAAAGCGATGTGGAAACGCGCACAGTTGATTCGCACATAAAAACGCTTCGCCAAAAGCTTGGAAAGCGAGGTGAATTAATTCAAACAATAAGAGGTGTGGGGTATAAAATTGAAGAAAAATAATTTTTTTGAATCAAAAGCAAAAAAGAACTCTAGCCTTGCATACAAGATTTTTATAAATACTTTTTTTGAAGGCTTTTTGATTTTTATTGCTTGCATAACAGTTTTTATGGCTATTCAGTACCGTGCCTTTGAAAATCAAATTTTTGATGAATTGGAAGTTGAATCAAGTTTTATAATTCAAGGGCTAAAGAAAAGCGATATGCAGTTTCTTTCTGATATTGAGTCAAAAAACAGATTGACAATTATATCTGAAGACGGAAAAGTTCTTTTTGATAGCAAATTTGATTATTCAAATTTGGAAGACCATGCGCAACGCGCTGAAGTTTTGGTTGCAAAAGAGAAGGGCAGCGCAAGAATTGCAAGATACTCTGACACAATGACCCAAAAAATACTGTACTTTGCTAAAAAAGCAAATGTCGCAGAAAAAAATTATATAGTCCGCATTTCGTGCGAGCAAAAAACTGTTTGGATAATGCTTCTTCAGATGAGCCAGGTTTTGGGACTTCTGCTTTTTTGTATTATTATATTTACACTGTTTTTTTCGCTGCGCTTTTCTAGCAAGATTTCATATCAGATTAATTCAATAAATTTGGACTCTCCAAAAAATTCTTTTGTCTTTGATGAATTAAAACCATTTGTAGAAAGAATTTCAGAAGAAAACTACGAAAAAACTCAGCGGGAAGAGCTTAGAAAGCAATTTACAGCAAATGTCTCGCACGAATTAAAAACCCCTCTTACAAGCATCAGCGGCTTTGCAGAAATTTTAATGAACGGCAATCCAGATAAAAAAATGCGTGCGGATTTTGCCTCTAGAATTTATGACGAAAGCCAAAGAATGATTGTCCTTGTAAACGATATAATAAAACTTGGAAAGCTTGACGAAAAAAATGTAAATCTTGAAAAAGAAGAAATTGTGCTTAGGCAAGTTGTGCAGTCCGTTTTTGAAACCCTAAAGCCTTTCGCAGAAAAGCGAAAAGTTTCTTTAAATCTATTTGGCGATAGCGGAAAAATTTCGGGTGTTTATCAAGTTTTATACGAAATGGTTTACAATCTTGTTGACAATGCAATAAAGTACAATGTTGAAGATGGTTTGGTTGACGTAAGCATAAATTCTAATGCTAAAGAAAAGACTGTCACGCTTACCGTAAAAGATACTGGAATCGGTATACCTGCCGAAGAGCAAGATAGAATTTTTGAGCGGTTTTACAGAATAGACAAAAGCCGCTCTCGCCAATTAGGTGGAACCGGCTTAGGTCTTTCGATTGTAAAGCACGCTGCCTTGTTTCATGGTGCAAAGATTTATGTAAAAAGCACGGAAAAAAAAGGCTCGACTTTTACAGTTGTTTTCAATGTTTAAAAAGCCAGGCTTTTGAAACATAAATAAATTCGCTGAAAGCTTTTTTTACATTTATAAAAACGTTCTAGTAGTAGAACTATTGACCGCTTTTTCCCACATTCTGCTGCCTATTTTAAAACTGATTTAAGAAACTGCTTCAGCCGTTCGTTTTTTGGTTCTCCAAAAATTTGCTCAGGCTTGCCTTCTTCAACAATGTTTCCGCTGTCCATAAAAACTACGCGGTCAGCAACTTCCCGGGCAAATCCCATTTCGTGAGTTACAACAAGCATTGTCATTCCGTCTTCCGCGAGTTTTTTCATAACAGAAAGAACTTCTCCTACAAGTTCAGGATCTAGCGCAGAAGTTGGTTCATCAAAAAGCATGATTTTTGGTTCCATTGCAAGAGCTCTTGCTATGGCGACTCGTTGCTGCTGCCCTCCGCTAAGTTTTGCCGGATATTCGTTTATTTTATCGCCAAGTCCAACCTGATTAATAAGCTTTAAGGATAGTTCCTTTGCCTTTTGCTTGTCCATCTTTTTTACATGAATCGGAGCAATCATAACGTTTTCAAGCACTGTCTTGTGCGGAAAAAGATTGAACTTCTGAAAAACCATGCCCATTTCCAGCAATACTTTAGCGCGTTCCTTTTTTGGCATTTTAAAATTTTCTTTTCCATCGCAGTAATCGTCAAGAAGCTGGTCTTCAACAAAAATCTTTCCGTTGTCAATTTTTTCAAGATGGTTTAGTGTTCTTAAGAATGTAGACTTTCCAGCTCCAGAAGGTCCTATAATGCAGACAACTTCTTTTGGCTCTACGGATAGCGAAATTCCTTTTAAAACGTGAAGGTCTCCAAAACTTGTATTTATATCTTCTGTTTTTATAATGCTCATATTAATTTTTCTCCAGTTTTATGAAGTCAAATGCGAAATTCTTATTCATAGACGCTAAAATGTTTTTCTGTTCTATTGAAAGCAGTTGAAAAAACTGCGGTTATAATCAAGTACAGAACCATTGCCGGAAGATATACCAGTTCGTTTCCTGATGAAGAGGCTATGCTTCTTGTGATTTTTGTTATATCTTCAAGGGCTATAAGCGATACCAAAGAGGCATCTTTTAAAACCATTATAAATTCATTTCCAATTGAAGGAATTAGACGTCTTATTGACTGCGGAACAATTACAAGTCCCATTGTTTGCCAGTAAGAAAAACCTAGAGCGTGGCAAGCTTCTTTTTGACCTTTGTCTATAGATTGAATGGCGGCTCTTATGTATTCTGCCATGTAGGCTGCCGAATTTAGTGAAAACGCAATAAATGCTGCAAGGAATTTGCTTTGAAGCGTTAGCATAGGGCAAATTTTTGGTAATCCAAAGTAGATAAAGTAAAGCTGCATAAGAAGAGGAGTGCCTCTAAAAAAGAAGATGTATGCACTGCAGATGGATTTTAAAAACTTGTTCTTTGACATTTTGCCGAGCGCAAGAAAAAGACCAAAAACAATGCCTGCTGAAACAGATGCTAAAGTTAAGAGTATTGTTATTTTTGCGCCATTAAGAAGGGCTGGAATCCAGCCGATAATTTTTTGCAAACTTTCCATTTAATGAATTCCTGTTGTCATTTTTTATGAATGTAGATGGGGCAATGTAGAGTTTTTATCAAGTTAAGCTTGACTAAAAACTCTACATTTTGCTTATTCAGAAACTAAATCAGCTCCAAAAATTTTTATAGAAATTGCTTTTAAAGTTCCATCAGCGCGCATTTCATCAATAGCCTGATTAATTTTTTCAACAAGCTTCGCATTGCCTTTTTTTATTGCTACGCCAAAATATTCATCGGCTTTGCCTTGCCATACCATTTTGTATTCTGTGTCGGCAGGCGCAAGGTATGAAGCAGAAACTAGAGCGTCGCTAACAACTGCGTCGCAGCGGCCAAGTTTTAAATCATCATAAGCATTTATAACTTTGTCATATTCTGCCGGTTTGAACTTAAGCCCCGCTGCAGCCTGCTTTGTCATAAAGATGTCGGATGTCGTTTCTGCCTGGTATCCAACTGTAAGATTTTTTAAATCCGCAGGAGAAGATACCTTTAATTTTGAATCCTTTTTTAAGATGATTGCCTGGCCGTTTCCAATGTAAGGCTGTGAAAAATCCATGGATTCCAGGCGTTCTGGGGTAATTGTAGAGCCAGACATTATGCAGTCGTATTTGTCTGTTTGAAGACCTGCAAAAATTCCGTCCCATGCGGTGTCGATAAATTCTGCTTTTAGACCGAGTTTTTCGGCAACGGCTTTGCCAAGTTCTACATCAAATCCAATAGGTGTCTTTCCATCTGTGTCATAGTATTCCAAAGGTGGATAGCCAATTTCCATGCCGATTTTCAAGACGCCTTTCTCAATTGTGAATTCACCTTTTTCAACTTTTTTACTACAACTTACAAATGCAAGGACTGCAATTGAAGCACATACAAATGAAAGAATTTTTTTCATACATTCTCCTAAGTGGATGTCCAATAAGCTCTAAATGTCATTGTCGTGCTTGATACTGCGATGTTTCTGAAAGAAACCCGGTTAGCAGTCTCTAAATGATTGTAATATATACATTTAGATTTTCGGAACAAGCCCGAAAATGGCATAAAAGATATTTACAGGACATCCCCATTTCTTCTAAAAAAATAAAGGGACTTATAACGTTAAAAGAAACGCCATTGTCCCTCAAGTTGTTTATATTGTAGAAAAATAAATGCTATTAGTCAATAAATTTTCATTTTCTATGTATAAATATGCACATTTTAAAAATTGATTCTGCTTCATTTTAAAAGCTGCGCAGCGTCGCTTCTTTTCCAGCGGAGAGCCGTAGTGTAAGGCGTTTCGCCAGAAATATTCTTTGATTCCTTGTCAAGTCCATAAGAAACAAGCTTTTCAATTGTAGCTAAATCTGCAAGTCTTGCCGCATAGTGCAAAATAGTGTTTCCCTGTATGTCGCTTTTTGAACCTGCGTATTTTACAACATCTTCAAGGATAAGAGTGTTGTTGTTCGTAAAAACTATTGTAAGCGGATTTATTCCTTTTGTGTCGATTGATATAAAAGGATCAGAGCCTTTTTCCAGCAGCATTTTTGCAAGCGTCGCATTATTGTTTTCAACCGCAATGCCTAGCGGTGTGTATCCATCTGCATTCCTTGTGTCAAACGGATAGCCTCTCGCTAAAAGTTTTTCAAGCAGCTGAGGACTTTTGTTGTTTTTTACAACTATGTGAATAGGAGTGTTTCCGTCGCTGTCTGCAATGGTTGTGTTGCTTCCTAGAACGGCTTGAATAACATCGTCTCCTTGAGAAAGGCTTATGCTGAACGGAGTGTTTCCGGCTTTATCTCTTGAAAGAGGGTTTCCGCCGGCGTTTCTTATAAGATTGATTGTTTCAATGTCGCCGGCAATTGCAGCTTCGTGGTAAGCATTTTTTCCTGAAATTTCTTGAATCTGAGGATTTGCGTGGTGTTCAAGCAGCAAAGTTGTTATTTCTATATTCTTTGAGCGTATTGCGTCCATAAGAATTGTTCTGCCAGAAGTGTCGCTGGAGTCCGGATTAGCTCCGCACTCTAGCAAAAGTCTTGCCATTTCAGCTTTTCCAGAAATTGCCGCTTCAGAAAGCGCTGATTTTCCAGTTACGTTTTGAGCATTTATGTCTGCTCCGAGTTTGACAAGCGTTTTTGCGCTGCTGCTGTTTCCCCAGCGCACTGCTGTGTGTAAAGGAGTGCTTCCAAGATTGTCCCGGATATTTAACTTGCAGCCGTTTTTCACAAGTTCTTCTATTACTGAGGCATTGTCAGTTTTTGCTGCATTGAATATTGGAGTTTCTCCGTTTGCATTTCTTGCTTCTGCGTCCGCTCCTTTTTTTATCAGTTTTGAAACGGCTTCCGGAAGTTCCCATTCGGCTGCATAATGCAAAGCTGTGTTTCCACTTCCATCTGTAGCTTTAATTGTTTGCGATGTTATCAGCCAGTCCATAGTTTCTTGCCCATTGTTTAAGGCAAGGCTCAAAGGTGACTGGTTTTTGTTGTTCGTAGCAAATATATCTGCGTTTTTTGCCAGAAGAAGTTCTCCAAGCTGTTTTTTGTTTTTTTGAACAGCCATAAAAAGCGCGGTATCGCCTTCGGAGTTCCTTGAATTTACATCCTCTGTAAGGCTTAAAATGTACTGAATCTTTGAAAGCGGCGCATCGCTTTTGATTGCGACGCATAAAGGGGAATTTCCGTTTGAATCGTGGCTATTTATATTCTTGCTTGTAATAATTAGAGAAAGAGTTTCATCATCTTTTTCTAAAGCCCTTAAAAGCGGGGTTTTTCCATTTGTGTCTTTAGAATGAATGTCAGCTCCTTTTTTTGCGTAAAATTCTATGTGTTCTTTGTTGCCGATTTCTATTGCAAGCGAAAATGGAGTAACGCCGTCTTTGTTTCTTGCGTTTATATCCGCCCCTGAAGATGTAAGTTTTTCAAGAATAGAAGTAGGAACATTTGTAAGCGTCGCTATATGCAAAACCGTATCGCCGTAAGTGTCTTTTTTAGTAACATCGCTCTTGTAGGCAATGAGCAAGGAGTATAATTCGTCGCGTTTTTGTGCTGGCATTGCAATAAGAATTGGAGTTTTTCCCAGATTGTCCTTTGCGTTTATGTTTGCTCCGGAATCTAAAAGCATTTTCGCAATGCCTGTGTTTCCGTAGCGAACAGCTTCGTGCAAAGGTGTTGCTCCGGAACTGTCCTGAACATTTGTAGAAGCGTTGTTTTCAAGTAAGAATGCGGTTATTTTTTCGTGTCCTGCTATTGCGCTGAAGTGAAGGGGTGTCTGGCCGTCTTCGAACCTGTAGTTTAAGTTCCTGTTTGAAACTGCGGTTTGAAAGTATGCATATTCATCGCTTGATGTTCTTTCGGCGCCGTTCATGATTAATATTGCCGCAATATCTATCATTCCTTCTGAGTTTATGTCAAAAAATGCGTAATCCAAAGGAGTTTTTCCGTTTATATCTTTTTCTGAAAGTGGGAATTTTTTAGATACGCATTTTTCCAACGCTTTTTCGTTCTTTTTTTCAACAAAATAGTGAACTAAGCTTTTTTGTTCTTCTGCAGTTTTACAGTTGCGTGTTTTTTCATTAATAAATATGTCGTAATAAACGGGATTTTCTTCGAATCCTATTTCCATAGCGGTTTTTCCGTCGTTATCGCAGATAAAAATGTCGCAATTGTCCGCTATTAATTCTTCAACAGATTCGGTCGCGTTCTTTATTACTGCTATATGCAATGGAGTTCTGCCTTCTGCTATGTTTTTTATATTAGGATCTGCTCCTTGAGCAATAAGAAAACTTATCATAGAAGGTTCGTTTAAGGCTGCCGCTTCGTGGAGCGCCGTATTGCCATCTTCATCGGTTGCATTTACATCGTATTTAGAAACAAAAAGGCTTTTAGCCTCCTCAATTCTTCCTTCTTTTATGAGCTGCTGCACAGAAACTTCTTTTTTAGGAGCCGATTTACAAGCGAAAACTATAAGAGCTGAAAAAACTAATACGAAAATTGATATTTTTCTTCTATAAGAATTATGCATAGATTCCTCGCATGAAATTTTCTTTTTCTTACATTGTGTATCGGAATTTTAAACTTAAGATTTAGAAGTTTTTTATAATACATTTTACTTTTTGCAAGTATTCCCATTGAATAGTTTTTTTTCAAAGAGTATAATTTTACAATTTGTATAAAAGTGCCAAAAATGGCGTCAAGATTTTATCATTGCAGTTTGCTCAAGCGTCGCTTTCACAAGCTGTAATTTTCGTCATCCATGGCTTACCGCTAACGCGGAGTTTTATAAGGAGGCATGATAAAAATTGCATCCGTGTAATTTTTATCATTACAGTTTGCTCAAGCGTCGCTTTCACAAACTGTGATTCTCGCCATCCGTGGCTCGCCACTACGCGGAGTTTTATAAGGAGTTTTAAATGAATTTAATTTATGGAATAAAAGACAGACCGTCTATTGGTAAGGTTTTCTTATTCGCTTGTCAGCAGCTTCTTGCAATAATGGCTGCAACTATTGCAGTCCCTGCAATTGTAGGAAACGGACTTACGGCTTCTGCCGCACTGTTTGGCGCAGGTGTCGGTTCAATTGTTTATTTGCTTTTTACAAAAAGTTCTAGCCCTGTGTTTTTGGGAAGCTCATTCGCTTTCATAGGTTCAATGTTCAGCGCTTTTGGAGGAGCTGCCTCAGTTTCTGTTGGATACTGGGGACTTATAATCGGCGCCCTTATGGCAGGCTTGGTTTACGTTGTAATCGCGCTGATTATAAAGTTCTGCGGTGTAAAATGGATTGACAATCTTATGCCTCCTGTAATTATCGGTCCTACTGTTGCAATAATCGGGCTAAGCCTGTCTAGCAATGCTGTTGGCGACCTTATGAAGTCAAGCGTAGAAGGTGGAAGCACTTATATTGCTATAATTTGCGGGCTTGTAACACTTTTTGTAACAATGATTTGCTCTACCTATGGTAAAAAAATCGGAAAACTCATTCCTTTTATTATAGGAATCCTTGCAGGTTATGCCGTTGCTTCTATTTTTGCTCTTGTTGGAATCCTTGCAAAAAATCCTGCGCTTGTGGTTATAAATTATTCTGCTTTTAAAGAAGTTCACGGATTGTTTTCTATGCCTGATTTTACCTTTCTTTTAGGAGGAAAAGAAGGTCTTTCTGGAATTACAGGCAGCTATCTTCTAACAATATTTGCAGCCTATGTTCCTGTTGCGTTCGTAGTTTTTGCAGAGCACCTTGCAGATCACAAAAATCTTTCTGCAATAATCGGTGTTAATCTTCTTGAAAAGCCTGGTCTTTCAAGAACTTTGCTTGGCGACGGCATAGGTTCTGTTTTAGGCGCTTTTTTTGGAGGCTGTCCTAATACAACTTACGGTGAATCAATTGGTTGCGTTGCCATAACTAGAAACGCTTCTACAATAACAATATGGGGCTGCGCATTCCTTTGCATAATCTTTTCTTTAATAAGTCCTTTGGTTGCCTTCCTTGAAACAATTCCAAACTGTGTAATGGGCGGAGTTTGTATCGCCCTTTACGGATTTATCGCAGTTTCCGGATTTAAGATGTTCCAGACAGTTGACTTGAACAAAAACAGAAACCTCTTTGTGGCATCAGTTATCTTTATAACCGGTGTAGGCGGAATGGTGATAAATTTCGGCAAGGTTGAAATAAGAACTGTTGCCTGCGCTTTAATTCTTGGAATCCTTACAAATGTTGTTCTTCGCGGAGAAAAAGACGAGGACGCATCAAAAACTGAATAAAAACAGCCGGAAATGGCGTCTGTTTTTATCTTAAAAAGTTTGCGTCGCAAACTTTCTTTTTATGGGAGAAAATATGTCTAAAAAATTAATTCCGATAACTCTGCTTTGTGGCTATCTTGGAGCTGGAAAAACCACTTTAATGAATAAGGTTCTTACAAATCAAAAAGGCTATAAAGTGGCTGTAATTGTAAACGACATTGGTGAAATTAATGTGGATGAAAGCCTTATTGCAAAAGGCGCAAATATTACTGACACTTCAAGCATTATTGGGCTTCAAAATGGCTGCATCTGCTGCACGCTCAAGTCTGACTTGGTTCAACAGATTGAAGATCTTATAAAAACAGGCAAGTTTGATTACATTTTAATCGAAGCAAGCGGTGTTTGCGAGCCAATGCCAATTGCTCAGGCAATCGAACAGATTAGAAACGGAAAACTTGACAATGTTGTTAGCGTAGTTGATGCAAAACGCCTTGTTGATGAATTTTCTAGCGGTGATAGTCTATTAAAGAAGGACATGGGTGAAGAAGATTTGGAATCCCTTTTGGTTCAACAGATAGAATTTTGCTCTACTTTAATAATAAATAAAAAAGACCTTGTTTCTGAAGATGAAATGAAAAAAGTTCGTGCAGTTGTAAACGCTCTTCAGCCTCATGTAAAAGTTATTGAAACCAGCCAAGGAAATGTTGATGTAGCGGATATTCTTTCAACGCAAAGATTCGATTTTGATACAGTTTTTGAAAGCGCGGCCTGGGTTCAGCACTTGGAAGGCGATGAAAACAGCCACGAAGAGCATGATGAACACGACCATGACCATGAGCATGAAGAACACAATCACGAAGAAGAGTATGGCGGGCATCACCACGAAGAAGGACACCACCATCACGAGCACAACCACGAGGGCGCTGATGAGGACGAATACGGAATAGGAAACTTTGTTTACTATCGCCGGAGACCGTTTAATCGGGACAGGCTTGAAGAGTATGCCGCTCGTTGGCCTAGAAACATTATTCGTTGCAAAGGCGTAATTTGGTTTAGCGATGAAGACAGCATGGCTTATGTGTTTGAAACTTCTGGCCGGCAGATTCAGGCCGGGGCTTCTGGAACATGGCTTGCTTCTTGCTCAAAACAGGAGCAGGAAGAAGTTCTTGCAAGAGAACCTAAAGTCCGCGCTGAATGGGATTCAAAAGTTGGCGACCGCATGATAAAACTTTGCATAATCGGTCAAAAATTAGATAAAGAAAAAATAACAAAAGAACTCGATTCAATTTTAGACTAAAGTTCTTTTCGAATCCGTCTTGCAGCTTCTAGTATGGGCGGGTTCGCATTCGCAAATCGCAAAACGTCGGACGCAAGGTTTTAAGAGTACTCTCGCAAATGTGCCTTGACCCGGCGTTTTTTTAATAAGGTGAAATATGACTGCTTCAATTAAAAATGGTCCTGTAGAAAATAAGATGGGTGTAATGCCCGTAGTTCCATTAATTCTTAACATGAGCCTTCCAATCATGCTTTCAATGTTTGTAATGGCTCTTTACAATATAGTTGACAGTATTTTTGTTGCAAAAATCAGCGAAAATGCGCTTACTGCTGTAAGCCTTGCTTTTCCAATTCAAAATCTTCTTATAAGTTTTGCAGTTGGAACAGGAGTCGGTGTAAATTCCTTGCTTTCTATGAGGCTCGGACAAAAAAATCAGGAAGATGTAAATAAAACTGCGATGATGGGCATTTTTCTTGCCTTTTGCACCTTTGTTTTATTTATGATTCTTGGATTTGCTTGTGTAGATTTATATCTTTCTTCTCAAACAAAAAATGAAGAAATTATTCTTTATGCAAAGCAGTATCTTTTTGTGATAACAACATTTTGTTTTCCCGCTTGCGCAGAGATTATGTTTGAACGGCTTTTGCAGGCTACAGGCAGAACTTTCTTTTCAATGATAAGTCAGCTTGTGGGTGCTGTTTCAAATATTATTCTAGATCCTCTTTTTATTTTTGGCATCGGTCCTTTTCCTGAAATGGGAATAACAGGAGCAGCCGTTGCTACAGTCTTAGGGCAGGTTGCAGGCATGTTAGTCGCTCTTGTGCTGAATTTAAAATATAACAAGGATATTCATTTCAGACTTAAAGATTTAGTTCCAGACCTTAAGATTATAGGTTTAATTTACAAAGTTGGAATTCCTTCAATCGCCATGAGTTCAATTACAAGTGTCATTGCCTACTTTGTAAATCTGATTTTAGGAAGATTTTCCACAACTGCTATTGCTGTTTACGGAGTGTTCATAAAGATGAACAGTTTTGTCTTTATGCCTGTTTTTGGGCTTACAAACGGAATTGTTCCTATAATCGCATACAATTATGGTGCAAAGCATCACAAGCGGATAGTCGATACCATAAAGTGGTCTGTGCTTATTGCGGTCGCTATTATGGCAGTTGGCTTTGCCGTTTTTGAGATATTTCCAAGACAATTGTTCAAGCTGTTTAGCGCAGGCGAAGATATGCTTGCTATAGGAGTTCCCGCTTTTAGAATAATTGCCCCAAGTTTCTTGGGAGCTGCCATTGCAATTACGCTTTCTTCGGTTTTTCAAGCTTTTGGAAATGCGGTTTACAGTCTGATAGTTTCATTTTCGCGCCAGTTTGTTGTATTTCTTCCAGTAGCGTATCTGCTTAGCCTTACAGGAAATGTTCAAAACGTGTGGTGGTGCTTTATTATCGCAGAATTCATGTCCGTTGGAATGTCTTTGTTTTTAATGGCAAAGATTTATAACAAAAAAATAAAGGCAGTTCCTTTTGAATAAATTAAACTTTGACATTTATGCTATTTAACCTAGATTTCGAGTTTTTAGAAAAAGAATAAAAGTGAAAATTCGCTGAAAGCGTTTTTTTATAATTTATAAAAAAACTAGAAGTCAGGGTGTTTAGAAAATTGCAAATTTATTCAAAAAAATAACGTAAAAGACAGAATTTTTATAAATATGCATTTTATGTTCTTGCAAACACTTTATATAGTTTTTGTGCTGCAAAAAACTTTGGCTATCCACTAAATATAGCGTATTTTGTTGGTGTTTGATTTTTAAAATGTTGTCATTCGTTCTTATTTGAGTTATTATTTATATGACTCTAAAGAGCAAAAAATTATTAAATATATAGAGGTATAGACTATGGCTTTAAGACCAGAATGGGAAGGATTTAATCCTGACGGTTTATGGACAAGCGAAATTAATGTTCGCGATTTTATTCAGGCAAACTACACAGAATATGATGGTGATCAAAGTTTCTTGGCAGGACCTACAGCCGCTACAAAGAAATTGTTTGATGAGCTTCAAAAATTGCAGAAAGCTGAGCACAACAAAAAATCTGTAGGATTAGATGGAAAAGAAAGGACTGGCGTTCTTGATTTAGACACAGACATTGTTACAGGTCTTACATCGCATGGCGCAGGATATATCTGTCCAGAAGGAAAAGAGCTTGAACAGGTTGTAGGTCTTCAGACAGACAAGCCTTTAAAAAGAGCTTTTATGCCTTTCGGTGGAATCCGCATGGCAGAACAATCGTGCGAAATGTACGGCTATAAACCAAACGCTGAATTGCACAAGGTTTTTACAGAATATCATAAAACTCACTCAGATGCAGTTTTTGAAGTTTACACTCCAGAAATTCGCAAGGCTCGCAAGGCTCACATTCTTACTGGTCTTCCTGATACTTACGGACGAGGACGCATCGTTGGTGACTACCGCCGTATTGCTCTTTATGGTATTGACTATCTTATCGAACAAAAGGAAGCAGACAAAGCTAACTGTGGCGACGGAACAATGACAGAAGATGTTATTCGTTTGCGCGAAGAGCTTTCTGAACAGATTAAGGCTCTTAAAGGCATTAAAGCAATGGCCGCAATCTACGGTTACGACATTTCAAAGCCGGCTACAACTGCAAAAGAAGCTTTCCAGTGGTTGTACTTTGGCTACCTTGCTGCAATCAAGACACAGAACGGCGCCGCAATGTCTGTAGGTCGTATTTCAACATTCCTTGACTGCTACATTGAACGCGACATCAAGAAAGGTCTTCTTACAGAAGAAAAAGCGCAGGAACTTGTTGACCACATCGTAATGAAGTTCCGAATGGTTCGTTTTGCTCGTATTGAATCTTACAACCAGCTTTTCTCTGGTGATCCAATTTGGGCTACTCTTGAAGTTGCCGGTTTAGGTCAGGATGGACGCTCTGAAGTTACAAAGAACGACTTCCGCTTCCTTCACACTCTTGAAAACATGGGACCAAGCCCAGAGCCTAACATCACAGTTCTTTATTCAAAGAGACTTCCAGAAAACTTCCGCCGCTATGCTGCAAAGATTTCTATTGATACATCTTCAATTCAGTATGAAAATGACGACATCATGCGTCCTATTTGGGGCGATGACTATTCTATCTGCTGTTGTGTATCTGCAACACAGACAGGAAAAGAAATGCAGTTCTTCGGAGCTCGCGCAAATCTTGCAAAGGCTCTCTTGTACGCAATCAACGGAGGTAAGGATGAACGCGATGGACTTACTCCTTACGCACAGGTAGGACCTGAACTTCAGCCAATTACTTCAGAATATCTTGATTACGATGAAGTTATGCGAAAGTATGATTTTATGCTTGAATGGCTTGCAGACCTTTATGTAAATACATTGAACGCAATTCACTATATGCATGACAAATACTACTATGAAGCTGCAGAAATGGCTCTTATAGACACCGATGTTCGCCGTACATTTGCAACAGGTATCGCAGGATTCTCTCACGTAGTTGATTCGCTTTCTGCTATAAAATACGCAAAAGTAAAAGTAATCCGCGACGACCACGGTCTTGCTTGCGACTTTGTTCCAGAAGGAGAATTCCCTCGCTACGGTCAGGATGATGACAGAGCAGACGAAATTGCTATATGGTTGCTCAAGACATTTATGGCTAAAATCAAGAAGCATCCAACATACCGCAATGCAGAGCCTTCAACTTCAATTCTTACAATTACTTCAAACGTTGTTTATGGAAAAGCTACTGGTGCTCTTCCTGACGGAAGAAAGGCTCATGAGCCATTCTCTCCAGGAGCTAATCCATGTTACGGCGCAGAAACAAAAGGTCTTATTAAGTCTTTGAACTCTGTTGCAAAAGTTCCTTACGAATACGCTTTGGACGGAATTTCAAATACTCAGACAATAAATCCTTCTGCTCTTGGTCACGAAGAAGATGAACGAATAGGAAATCTTGTAAGTGTTATGGATGGATATTTTGCAAAGGGCGCTCATCACTTGAATGTAAACGTATTCGGTGTTGAAAAGCTTAAGGATTGCCAGGCTCATCCTGAAAAGCCAGAATATGCAAACTTTACAGTTCGCGTTTCAGGTTATGCAGTTCGCTTTATCAATCTTACAAAAGAACAGCAGGACGATGTAATTGCTCGTACTTGCCACACAAGCTTGTAATTTGAATTGATTGAATATGTCTAGCCAAGGTCTTTGCGTAAGCGTGGCTTGGCTAGATGTTTTTAAGGTTTGTAGAAACTTTAAATAAAAAAAGGTGGTCATTTTGACTTAGCTCAATGACCACCTTTTTTTTTGCAAATCGTATTTTTTATAGACTTGCTAAAGTTTTTTCAATTCTAGCTATGGATTTTTCTTCTCCTAGCACGTGAATAGAACCGATTAAAGGAGGCGAAACTCTGCTTCCTGTAACAGCCATTCTTATAGGCATCATAAAGTCGCCAAGTTTTATGCCTAGCTCTTCTGACTTTTGTTTAGCAAAGTTTTCAGCGCCTTCGTGATCTGAAACGAATACTTGGTGAACAAAACTTTTTGCTTCTTCAAGAACCTGCTTTGTTTTTTCAATATCAAGCCGCTTTGGAACAATCTGTTCTACAGGCGGAACTTCTGGCTCTGTAAACATAAAGTGAACCATTTCTGCAGCTTCCGTAAGGAACTTCAATCGTTCCTGTATTAATGGCATAAGCCCTAGCAAAGTGTTTTTTACATCTTGGCTAGTCATGTTCATCGACTTGTCTACGCAGTAAGGTTCTCCGTCTTCGCCAAGTGCAATTCCTGAATACTGAGGACCTACATTCGGTTTTGGCTGCGGATTTTCAGGATTAATCTCAAGAGTCGCATCTCCTGTTCCTGTTATAAAAGGAAGTGTCCATTTATAAAGCTCTTCGGTTGAAAGTTTTCGAATGTAGTTGCCGTTGTAGTATTCAAGTTTCTTGTAGTCAAAAACAGCAGGAGACTTGTTTAAGTGTTCTAGTTTAAAATTTTCTGCGAGCTCTTTTAAAGTATAAAATTCTTTGCCTTCTTCGTAAGAGCAGCCAAGCATTGCCACATAATTTATGATTGCTTGCGGCAAATATCCGCGCGCACGGAATTCGTTAAGCGAAGTTGAACCGTGACGCTTAGAAAGCTTTTTGCCGTCAGAACCGTTTACCATTGGCAAGTGGCAGAATTCTGGATGTTCCCAGCCGAATGCTCGGTACATTTGAACGTGCAGCGGAGTTGAAGGAATCCATTCTTGGGCACGCATAACGTGGCTGATTTTCATAAAATGGTCGTCAACGATGTTTGCAAGATGATATGTTGGAAATCCGTCTGATTTTAGCAAAACCGGATCAGGAGAAATGTCCTCATTCTTCCATACAATGTCGCCAAGAAGATGGTCAGAAAATTTTGTTTCGCCTTCCAGCGGAACTTTTAAACGAATAACATAAGGTTTTCCTGCGTCGAGGTTTGCTTTTACTTCTTCAGGAGTTAAGTGGCGGCAGTTTCTGTCGTAACCCGGAGCCATTTTATTTTCTGTTTGAATTTTTTTTATGCGTTCAAGGCGTTCTGAATCGCAAAAGCAGTAGTAAGCTTCGCCTTTTTCAACAAGTTCGTAAGCGTACTTTTTGTAAAGTTCAAACCTCTGGCTTTGAACATAAGGACCATAAGGACCGCCTTTGTTTCCGCCTTCATCCCAATCAATTCCAAGCCATTCCATTGTGTCGTAAAGATTTTTTACATATTTTTCATCGTATCTAGTTCTGTCAGTGTCTTCAAGGCGAAGAATAAATTTTCCACCTTTTGAACGTGCAAAAAGATAATTAAAAAGCGCTGTGCGTACACCGCCAATATGCTGCATTCCTGTAGGGGAAGGGGCATATCTTACACGAACTTCATTATTTTCAGACATATATACTCCAATAAGAAAGTTTACAATCTTTTGTTTTGTGATAAGTTTGCAACTAATAAATATATCACAATTACAAATATTGCTCAATTATGCTAATTAGCCTAAATTTCAAGTTTTTATGAATTGTGAAAACGCTTTCAGCGAATTTCTAATTTTTGAAGACTGCGATTTTTGTAACCCTTTTTGCTAATTTGCGTTATTATATTTATGGGGGTTCAATAATGATTATAGATTCTCATGTTCACTTTGGAAGCGCATTGAATTTTGATATGAAAAAAGAATATGTGCTTGAGGCAATGAAAAAATATAAAGTAAATGCAATGATTGTTTCTAACTGTGAATCTACAGAGTGTAACCATCAGCAAAAGATTCTTCCAGTTTCTGAGCAAGTTAGGCAAATAAAAAGCGCAATCGGTGCGGTTCAGTTTGCTAGAGAAAATCCCGGTAAAATTTATGCTGCAATTTGGTGCAAACCTCTTCTTGAAAAACCTGATGATGATTTAGAAACTCTTATAAAAGAAAATTTAGATGTTGTAAAAGCTCTTAAATTTCACCCTTATCATTCTGCTGTTCCTTTTGATGATGAAAAAATTGAGTCATATATGTATTTGGCAGAAAAATACAATCTTCCTGTTATAACGCATACAGGAAACTCAGATTACGACAGCACAGACCGCGTGTATTCGATGGCTTTGCGTCATAAAGGTGTCATTTTTATAATGGCTCATCTTGGTTTGGAAACAGATAATATGCATGCAATAGAGCTGTGCCGAAAACTGCCAAATCTTTATGGGGATACTGCCTGGGTAAGCATGAAAAGCGCCGTTGAATTTGTAAAAAAATGTGGAAGCTCAAAATTGCTTTTTGGCAGCGATCTTCCAATTGACGGAGTTGATACATATTTGCATAATCCTTTAGGTGAGCGAAGCGTTTATCAAGATTATTTTCATGAACTTTTTAAGCATATATCTTCTGAGGATTATGAAAATATTATGGCAAAAAATGCAAAAACTTTGTTTGGAATTTGATAAAATTACGGAGTTGAAAGAGTTTTTTCAAAACTACAAAAACTCGAAGTTCGAGTTAAATGAAAAATAAGGATTTTTTATGCAAGGATATATTCACAGATTAGAATCGTTTGGTTGCGCAGACGGACCTGGAAGTCGGTTTGTTATTTTTTTTAGTGGCTGCAAGATGCGCTGCCTTTTTTGCCATAATCCTGATACTTGGGACATGACAAAAGGAACCCTTTACACTGCAGAAGAGCTTTTAAAAGAAGCAGAAAGTTGCCGCGCATATTGGGGCAAAAAAGGCGGAATCACTGTAAGCGGAGGGGAACCTCTTTTGCAAATTGATTTTTTGATTGAGCTTTTTACTCTAGCAAAAGAAAAAGGGATTAATACTTGCATTGATACTGCAGGCGGTCCTTTTGCAACTGAAGGCGAATGGTTTGAAAAGTTTAAAAAACTTATGCAAGTTACAGATATTCTGCTTATGGACATAAAGCACATCGATGAGCAGGAACACATAAAGCTAACAGGCCAGAGCGGTAAAAACATAATTCAAATGTTCCGCTATCTTGATGAAATAAACAAGCCGATTTGGATTAGGCACGTGCTTACTCCTGGAATAACAGACAACGATGAATATTTGACAAAAACACGTGATTTTATAAGAACTTTGCACAATGTGCAGCGGGTAGAAATTCTTCCATACCATGGACTAGGCGCAATTAAGTATAAGGATTTGGGAATTGACTATCCTTTAAAAGATGTTGCTAGCCCTAGCGCGGAACGCATTCAAAATGCAAAAAACATTTTGGAATGCGATAAGTACACGGCTTGGAAAAACTAGCAGTTAGATAAAAAATTAATCTGCTTAAGAAGAATAGTTTTCAATCAATTCTGAAAGAATAGGAATAAGCTGCTTTTTTCGGCTTACAACATCTTTTAAAAAGTAAATTTTGTCTTCAAGTTTTGGAAAGTCAATAAACGGAACAAAGTTTTCTTCGCGAGAAATAAGCAAAATGCTTGAAAGCTGTGTAATGTCGGTAACTAGCAAGGCTGCAAAAACGGATTTGCTTCCTTTTCTTTCGCTTTCGAGTTCGTTTAAGAATTCTTCTTTTCGCTCAAGCAGCATTTCTAAGTTGCCTACTTCGATTTGGCTTACAGTGTATGAGTGTTTGTTTTCTCTGTATTCTTTCATATCTTGATGGATGATTTCTGACGCAGAGCGACCTTCAATTCTGCTTCCTGCCGTAAGAATTTCTTTTCCTAATTCTTGAATGTCCAGTCCCGTTATGGAAGAAAGGTGCTTAGCCGTATTTATATCGGTTTGAGTCGTGGTAGTTGACTGAAGAATTAGCGTATCGCTTAGAATTCCGCACAAAAGGAGGCTTGCAATGTCCTTTGGAATTTTAATTTTTGCATCTGCGAAAAGTCCCGCAATCAGAGTTGAAGTTGAACCTACCGGCTTGTTTATAAACGTTATAGGATAGGTTGTGCTCAAAGGTCCAATCCTGTGGTGGTCGATAACTTCCTGGATTTTATAGTGTTCGATTCCTTCGACAGCTTGCGAAAGTTCATTGTGATCGACTAGGATAACTTGCACTTTCGGCTCGTTTGTAAGGTCATGCTCTGAAATTATTCCAATAACTTTATTTTCATTGTCGACAACAGGTAATCTCCTTATAGGGGACTGCTGAAGAATCGGTCTGATTTTTGAAATTGTATCAGATTTGTGAACTGCTTGAATTTCGTAATCAGACATAAAACTTACAGGAGTAGAGTAGACTATCATCATTACGGTTTGGCTTGTTGCATAGGGGCTCATAATCACGCTTACACCGTTTTGTTTTGCTTTTTCTTTTAATTCGTTAGAAAGGCTGAATCCTGAAGTTATGATTAAAAGTTTTACTTTCTTTTCTATGCAAATTTTGTAAATTTCTTCGCGGTCGCTTGTTATTACAATCGTGTTTTCTATGTTGGTTTCTTCTAGCTGTTTTTTAAAAGATTTTTCGCTTGAGCTGCCAACTAAAATTCTTGCAGAAAATATTTCTTCCTGATTGAAAACAACTGCCGGCTGCGCGTTCATTGTTTTTATTATTAAAGCGATGCTTGTGGAAATTCTTATTTTATGTTCCGGATTTAGGATTTTTAACAATTTTTGCGCAAAATATGAATAGTGAAAAAGCGAAAGATACTTATTGTTTTTATCTACGACAGGAAGAGCCCTGCTTTTTTCGCTGTCCATTTTACCTATGGCAAACCAGACTGAACTGGTTTTTTCAACTGTATTAAAGTTGTCGTCCATATAATAGTTTACTTTTGGAATTAAATCAGGAATATACTTAGGGAACTTTACACTAAATTTCTTGTAGATATATTCCGTTTGAGGATTAAAATGTCCTGCGCGTGCTGCAACGTAATTGTCAAATCCTTGCAGTTTTTTTAATGCCGCATACGCTGTCGCAGAAACGGCAGAATCGGTATCTGGATTTTTATGTCCAAAAATATAAATTGTATTTTTCATTTTTTTTAACAGTATGTTTTTAATACTTCCTTAAAGATTTTTAGACCTTCGTCGATTTCTTTGCAGCTTATTGTAAGAGGCGGCAAAAATCTGATTACGTCAGAACCGGCGGTTGTTGTGCAAAGACCTTTTTCAAGACACTTTACTTCTATGTCGAACGGTTTGATTTCAGATTCAATTTGAATTCCTATCATTAATCCTTTGCCGCGAACGTCTTTTACGATTGGAAAGTTCCAATTCTTTATTTCGTTTCTTATGTATTCGCCTTTTTTGCAAACTGAATCAAGGAATCCTTCTTTTGAAAGCTGTTCTAATACTACAGTTCCTGCTGCGCAAGCTAAAGGATTTCCTGCAAATGTTGACTGATGGTCGCCTGCTACAAAAACGCCTTGCGCATTGTTTCTAAAAAGGCAGGCTCCCATAGGAATGCCACCGGCAATTCCTTTTGCAAGAGTTACTACATCTGCGTTTATTCCAAGCCAGTCGCTCGCAAGAAGTGAGCCTGTTCGTCCCATTCCGGTTTGAACTTCGTCCGCCATAACCAGAGCGCCTGCTTTTCTTGCCTTTTGCGCTGCGGCTTGAGCCCATTCTGAATCTATTAGATTTACGCCGCCTTCTCCCTGAACACATTCTATAAAAAGGGCGGCGGTTGTGTCGTCAAAAGCGTTTTCTAAAGCGGAAAAGTCGTTCGCCTTAATGGTTTTAAATCCCTGCGGATAAGGGGCAAAACATTCTGGATGGAATCTTTCTTGCCCGGTTGCTGTTAAAGTCGCTAAAGTTCTTCCGTGAAAGGAAGATTCTAAAGTTACTATGGTTTTTCGTTTAGAACCGCCATTCAGCTGTCCGTATTTTCTTGCAAGTTTTATAGCCGCTTCGTTTGCTTCTGCCCCGCTGTTTCCAAAGTAAGCGCCTGTAAAGCCTGTGTCTTTTAGCAATTTGTCTGCAAAATGCAGACCTGCATCGCTAAAATAATAATTAGAAATGTGAAGTTCGCGAGAAGCTTGCTTTTTTATTGCTTTTACCAGTTTTTTGTTGTTGTGTCCCAGGCAGTTTACGCCAATTCCAGCAATAAAATCTATGTATTTTTTTCCATCGGAAGAAAACATTGTGGCGTTTTTGCCTTTTGTAAAAACAATGTCAAAACTTCCGTAGTTGTTTACGATTTTCTTTTCCATTTTTTTTCTCTCGATATTATTTAATAAATCATGGTTCCAATACCGCGGTCGCTGAACATCTCTATAAGAAGGGAATGAGGCACGCGTCCGTCGATTATATGGGTTCTAGGAACTCCTCCTTCAAGGGCTGTAAGGCAGCAGTCGATTTTAGGAATCATTCCGCCGGCAATTATTCCAGTCGCTTTTAGCGAGCCAATCGCTGTTTTTTCAATTCGTTTTATTAAAGTTGAGGAATCTTCAAGGTTTCTAAGGATTCCAGGAACATTTGTAAGCTGGACAAATTTTTCTGCTTTTAGGGCGACCGCTATTTTTGCGGCAGCTGTGTCGGCATTTATGTTGTATCTTGAAGAGTCGCCTTGTTCGCCAAGTGCGACTGTAGAAACTACAGGGATGAAGCCTTCGTTTAAAAGAGAAATTAAAATTTGCGGATTTACGTCTGTGACTTCGCCCACAAAGCCTAAGTCTTTTTCTAGTTTTTTTGCGCGCAAAAGACCAGCATCAACTCCTGAAAGTCCTACGGCTTTTCCGCCTTTTTGAAGCAAAATTCCAACAATATCTTTGTTCAGTTTTCCGCTTAAGACCATCTGAACGATTTCCATTGTTTCGGCATCTGTATAGCGCAAGCCATCTATAAACTTTGACTCTTTGCCCACGCGTTCAAGCATGCTGTTTATTTCTGGACCGCCGCCGTGAACAAGCACAACTTTTATTCCGATTGTGCTTAAAAGAACGATGTCTTCCATAACGGCTTTTTTTAAGTCTTCATTGAGCATGGCGTTTCCGCCGTATTTTACAACAACGACTTTTCCACACCATTGTTTAAAGTAGGGCAGCGATTCAACAAGAACTTTTGCCCAGTCCTTTTTGCTAAGATTTTCTAATTCCTTTTCCATAGCAGATTTCCTTAGACTTTTAGAGATTAGGTTCTGTAATCTCCGTTGATTTTTACATAATCGTAAGTAAGATCGCAGCCCCAGGCTACACCCTGCGCATTGCCTTCACCGCATTGCACAAGAATTTCAACGGCTTGTTCGCTCATAATCTTTTTTGCTAAGTCTTCGTCAAATTCTTGTGGAACTCCGTCCTTATAGACTAAAACTGAATTTTCCCCGTGGACATCAAAATTTTCGTAATCGTCAAAATACCTTTGCGCGTTGCCTTTGCTTGTAAACCAGATGCTAGTCTTTTCTGGGTTGAAAGAAACAGGGCTGTAGCCCATTGCGCACAAAAATCTTCCAAAATTTGCGTCGCTTCCGAACATTGCTGCTTTTACAAGGGAAGATGAAATAACTTGTTTTGCAAGAATTCTAGCGTCTTCCACAGTTTTCGCTCCTTTTACCGTGCACTGAACAAGCCGTGTTGCTCCTTCGCCGTCGGCAGCGATTTTCATTGCCATAATTCTGTTTACCTTATTTAAAGCGCAAAGAAATGTGTCAAAATCTTCTCCTTCCTGAGTGATTTCCTTGTTTCCTGCAAGACCGTTTGCAAGAAGTACAAGCGTGTCGTTTGTTGAGGTGTCTCCGTCAACGCTTACACAGTTGTATGTTTCTTTTACGGAAGATTTTAACGCTTTCTTTATCATTTCTGTGGAAATTGCGCAGTCTGTTGTTATAAAACTGAGCATAGTTCCTAGATTTATGTGAATCATGCCAGAACCTTTGCACATTGTTCCTAAATGGCAAATTTTTCCGTCAATGGAAAACTCTACAGCGCATTCCTTAAACTGTGTGTCGGTCGTCATTATGGCGATTCTTGCTTCCTTGTGATTTTCTTTTGAAAGTCCTTCTTTTAATTTTTGGATATTTGCTTCAATTTTTTCAACAGGAAGCTGCGCTCCAATTACGCCTGTCGAGCAGACAACAACGTCTTTTTCGCTGCAACCAGTTGCTTTTGCTACGGCGTTTGCCATTCTTTGCGCATTTTCTGCGCCTTTTTGACCTGTGCAGCAGTTTGCGTTTCCGCTGTTTGCTATTACGGCTTGAATTTTTCCGTTTTCAATATTCTTTTTTGTAAGTTTTACAGCTTCGGCTTGAACTTTGTTTTGTGTAAAAACTCCTGCGGCATTGCAAAGTACGTCTGAATAAATCAATGCAGTGTCGTTTGTTTTTCGGCTTTCTTTTATATGGCACAAAATTCCGTTTGCAGTGAATCCTTTTGCGGCAGTTACGCCGCCATCGATAAATTTGATTTCAGATTGCATTTTTATACACTCCAAGTGAATATTCTTGCAAAAAGTCTACCATTTTTCTTTGTTCTGTGCAAGAAAATTGAAAATCTGCTTAGCTTAAACTTTGAATTTTTATAAATTGTGAAAGAAAACGCTTTCAGAGAATTTACAATTTGCCGCAGTGAATTTCGCCCTTATAAAAAAATCGACACTTAGGTTTGTAAAGTTTATATTTAAAAGGTATACTAAGTTTATGACAAAAAAACATATAAAAAAGCAGAATATATTTTTAAAAGTTGGCGCAATTTTTTTATTTTCTACAATTTTTTTTAGCTGCTCATCGATTTCTTTAAAGAATTCCGAAAAAGAAAAAACATCGAATCCTATTTCTTCTGAATATGTTGGCTATAAGGATGTTGATGCTTCTTTTGATGTTCCAGAAAAAAATAAGCTTATGAGTTCTGCTGACGCTCTGGAAGATTTGGACATGATTTGCTATCTGCTAAAGGCTGCCTACGCAGGTTATGATGAAGGTTGTACGCGCGGTTTTGACGAGTCTAACTTTAAAAAGGCGGTTCTTGCGCGGTTGCCATCAGATTTTTTAACAAATTCCTTTGTTTTGGAAACTAGGAATGTTCTTTTAAATTTTTTTAGCGACTCTCATCTTTCTTTTACTGGTTATAATGATTGGCAAGTGCCTGTTGCAAGACCAATGAGCCTTTATTATTCTTCTGTTTATGTAAAAAAAATTGATGATGGCTACGAAGTTTTGTATTCAGAAGAAAAAGATATTCTTCCCGGACAAAAAATTGATATTTCCGAAGAAAACTTGTTTTGCTATCCGATTTTGAACGGAACTTTCAATGAAAACTGCTATAGAATTGGAGAATTTTTTGAATCTATATATTATATGGACGAAATGCCTAGTCGCACATTGGAAGTTTTGTTTTCTGTTGATGAAAAAATGGTTAGCGTCCCTGTAAAATATGATTATCCGCTTAATCAAATGAACACCGTTAGAACAGGAATTGTTGAAACTGGCTCTACAGGCTATGTTTCTCTTTCTACCTTTATGCAAGAAAAAAAATCTAGTCGATATAAAATTGGAAGCGATAAAAACTTTGAAAAATGGTTTTCGGTTCCGCAAAAGTTTTTTAACAAAGAAAATCTTATAATCGATTTGCGAGGAAACGGCGGAGGTCTTGTTGAAAATGCAATTAATTTTTTGGATTTATTATATGTGAATAAACCAGGCGCTTTCAAATGGGAAAAACGATGGCCGGAAAGCAAAAGTGTGCTTATAGAAGAAATATATTCTAATTTTAAAGGAATAGTTTCTGCTCCTATGATTGAAGCTAGCTTAATTTGGGAAAAAGAACTGTTTCCTATGACTAAAGAAATGAAAGAGCACGAACTGCTATTGGAAGAATTAAAAAATTGCCAAGAAAAGCATACTTATAATTTTGTAGATATGAATGAAGATTTTGGCAATTTAAAAAAGTCTTGCATGGTGAAGGCAAATCCTTATAAAGGCAAGATTCTAATTCTTGTAGATAAAAATTCGGCTAGCGCTTCGGAATTTTTTATAGCTTATGCAAAAAAATTATTTGACAGTCAAGTTGTAGTTTTAGGTCAAAACACCTGTGGATGCGTTTCGTATTGGGGCATTCTTTCCTTTCATCTGCCACAGTCAAAAGTAACTCTTTCACTTGCTAGCATAAACGGAAGAACTTTTTTTGATTCTTTGCCAAATTATCACGGCGAAGGAAAAGGTTTTTATCCAGATATCTGGTGCAGTTTTGAAGATTTGCTGCCTGCCATAGTCCACGAAACTAATGATAGAGAGCTTTTACAAAAGCTAAAGTATATCGGCAGGGCTTTGCAGTAATTAGAGCAGAGTTCGAATTTTTATAAATTGTGAAAAACGCTTTCAGCGACTTTCCAATTTGCTGCAGATGGTTGTGCTTGCACTTTGTTTTAATTGGTTGGGGTTGCTGTGCAACCTTGATTGTTCTTATCGCACAAAATCTTCACAAATTGTAAATTCGCTTACGCTTTTATTCTTTTTTCTAAAAACTCTAAGTTTTCTCTGCTTATGTTATTCCCAGCCAAAAGTTGCAGGAGGTTTGTTTGTAGCGTCAAAGTAAAGCGCGTCCACAAACTCTAATTCGGCGATTTTATGCACAATTTCAGAAAGCAAATCTTTTGGCAAAAAGGCAAATCGGGCAGTCATTACGTCTTCCGAGCAGACTGGGCGTAGAACAAAGCTTGCGTGATTTGCGCTTGACGCAAACGGCAAATCTATTGTCAAATGCTGGAATATTTTGTTGTACCAGCCGCTTTTATGAAGCTCAGTTAAAACAATGTTGTCAACTTCTCTAAGCTGGTCTAGCCGCCTTTTGTCGCAGTAGCCTTCCTGAATCTTCATATCTTCAACTTTTACAAGAGGGTTTTGATACAGCTTTATGCAAGTTCTGTTTATGTATTTAGAACTGTTTGTAATTGCCGAAGAACACGATTCAATTTTTTCGCGTTTCCCTGGAAAATGGAAAAATCCGCCGCCTTCGTCTTTGAATGTAAGAACTGCCGGAAATCTGTAAGTTCTAAAATCGCCTTGAACGCCAACTGAACGGACAGGAAGGACAGAACGTTTTAGACTTTGCGTGCAGTTTGGACAAAACTGGTCGATTACAACAGAGTTCAATTCCTTTTGAGCAAGAGAAAATTCTTCGCTGTCTTTTTGCGACCAAGATTTTCCATCGCTGCAAAGAACATTTATAGAAAGACCTGGACCTGGAAACGGATGTCGCATAACAAGCTCATCATCAAGGCCAAGCTTTTTGCCAATCATCCTGACTTCGTCTTTGTAAAGATCGCGGATAGGCTCGATTATAAGCCCTTTTTCAATAAGCGACTGGATTCCAGCAACTCGATTGTGGTGGGTTTTTATAGTTTTAGAATTTTTTGTTCCACCAGATTCAATTATGTCCGGATACAAGGTTCCCTGCGCTAAAAGCCATTTGTTTTCATCAAGGTGCTGCTTTTCAACAACTTCGTTTCGAACTGTGATAAAGTTTTCGCCAACAGCCATTCTCTTTTTTTGCGGGTCGGTAAGATTTTTTATGGCGTTTAAAAAACTTTCTTCCGCATTTTCAACAATAAAATTCGTAAATCCAAATTTTTTGTATGCAGCGGCAACGTTTGCGCTTTCGTTCTTGCGCATAAAACCGTTGTCGATGTGAAGTCCTAATACTCGTTCTTGCCCAAGAGCCTTGTTTAAAAGAGCGAATGTAATTGTTGAATCAACTCCGCCGCTTAAGAACAAAAGGACATTTTTGCCTTCCGCCTGCTTTTTTATTCCTTCAAGAATTGTGTTCAAAACCGTGTCTTGAT
Source organism: uncultured Treponema sp. (assembly GCA_934667505.1). Lineage (GTDB taxonomy): Bacteria > Spirochaetota > Spirochaetia > Treponematales > Treponemataceae > Treponema_D. The sequence continues at coordinate 31,742 of CAKULY010000008.1, forward strand.
CCCAGTTTCTTTTCATTCCGCAGAATTCTGCAAAATTTTCAAAGAGCTTGTTTCCGCAAGGAGTGTCTTTTACTTCGCAATGGAATTGCAAGCTGAATCGCTTTTTTTCAAGGTTTTGAAGAGCTGCGAATGGACAGTCTTTTGTGCTGCCAATAACTTCAAAACCGTCGCCAGGTTTTAAAACGCCGTCTTGATGGCTCATCCAGACTTGTTGAACGCTTTCAATCCCCTTGAACAGAGGACTTTGAATTTTTTCGTTTATATTTAAGGTTGCAAATCCAAATTCTCCAGTTTCAGCTTTGCCCACTTTTCCGTTGTAGCCTAAATTTACAATGTAATGACCGTAGCAAAGCCCTAGAATAGGAATATCGAGATTTAGTATTTCAGAGTTGAAATCTGGCGTGTTTTCGTCGTAAACGCTAGCTGGCCCTCCGCTGAAAACAATCCCTTTTGCGTCTGTAAAAGTCTGCAAATCGGCTGAAGGCAAGGCGATTTCTGAATAAAATCCCAGCATACGGAACCGCTTTGCAATAAGATGCGCGTACTGACTACCAAAATCTAAAACAACAATTTTTGAACGTGCCATATTTCCTCACAGTTTTTTATATAGCCTAAATGCCGAATTTTTCACAAAATATAAAAAAAACGCTTACGCTTTTATTCTTTTTCAAAAATTCGGCATTTAGGCTATATACTAGCAGAAATAAAGTTTTTTGGGAATAAAGGTTTTTACTTGCAAACGAAGCTGGAAAGTTTTTCAGTGTAATATGAAATCGTGCTAATAGCTTTCGCGGCTGCCTTCGGGTTTTTTTCTATAAGCTGCGAAAAAGTTTGCTTTGAAATTTTTATAAGGGAACATTTTGTGACCGCGGTGGCTTCTCCGATTCTTGTTGTGTTCATTATAAATTCCGCTTCTCCAAAACTAGAGCCTTTGTCGTGATATATTATAGTTCCGTTTTTATTCTCGCAAACAGTTCCCGAAACTACGTAATAAACTCCGTCGGTTTCGTTTCCTATTTTATAGATTGGCTGACCTTCTTCGTATGTTTCAAGGTTCTGTTTTGTCATTAGGTCGCCAGGCGTTATGAACAAAGCTCTTCTTAGAGAATCAATTATGTTTATGGAATCGTGCTTTGGCAAAAGATATACTTCGCCAATCAAAAGTGAGTCAAAAAATTGCTCCACGTAAAGCATTTGCGCAAAGAATAAAAAGATGCTAAAGAAGAACCACATTTCAAAAAGAAGAATCATAAGGTTGCTTAGGACTCCGTAGATTGTGCTGTAATTTACTCTGTTTATGGTTGCAGAAATAACAAAGACAATCACAGAAAAAACAACTGTGCAGCTTAAGGAATATCCAATGCAGGATTTTAGTCTTGGCTTTGTTCCTGAGGCAACTTTAAAACAAGCTGTTGTAAAAATAAAAAGAATTAAATATAGCGTTATGTTTACAATATTGTTTGAAAGAGAGCTGAACAAAAGAGGAAAATCTGTTTGAAATCTATTAAAAATAGGAAGGGTAAGAATCTGCCTTGTTAAAAAAGCTGCAAAAAATACGACTGTGCAAATTATGACTAAAAGCAGCTCTCCTGCAAATGTCAATAACTGGTTTATAATGGGACGAGCCGGAGCTACGGTTTTAAAAATCGTCCTCATGCTTTGGATTATAGAAAGAAAAAGTTTTCTTGCCATCCAAATTATAAAAAATGCAAGAACAATGTTTATTCCAGAAATTGAAGGACTTGTTGAAATGCTTTTAACAAACTCTTGCACATCAAAAAGAATTCCATATTTTGAAGTTAAGTCTGAAATCCAGTCCACAATTGAAGGCGAAACTTTTAGAAGTCCAATGCAGCTGGTAAGAATCATCATCAAAATTGGAACAAAAGAAAAGATAAATCCAAACGTGCACGAGGAAGCTGCAATTCCCAAATTGTTTTGAAAGTAAAATGTTACAGTCAGATACACAATTTGGGAGAACCTTACAAGTTTGGATTTTGAAACATCTTTCATAATATCTTGCTTAGGCTTTATATCAGAATTAGAAATCTGCCAATTTTGGAGCTCTAGGATATGGAATCACATCGCGAATGTTTTCCATTCCTGTTACATATCGGATAAGCCGTTCAAATCCTAATCCAAAGCCTGAATGAGGAACGGTTCCGAATCTTCTTAAGTCTAAATACCATTCGTAGTTTGTCATATCCATTTTGCGTTCTTCGCAGGCTTTTTTTAGTTTTTCAAAGTCTTCTTCGCGTTCGCTTCCGCCAATGATTTCTCCAATTCCTGGAACAAGAACGTCAACAGCTTTTACAGTTTTGCCGTCATCGTTTAGCTTCATGTAGAACGATTTTATTTCTTTTGGATAGTTAAAAACCATTACTGGCTTCTTGAAAATTTGCTCTGTAAGATAGCGCTCGTGTTCAGTTGCAATGTCGCAGCCCCAATAAGGCTTTATTTCGAACTTGTCTGCGTGCTTTTCAAGTTCTTTTATGGCATCTGTGTAAGAGATTCTAACGAAGTCCGCATTAGCAACGCTTTCTAGCATGGAAATTAAGCCTGGCTGAATGCGCTTGTCAAAGAATTCTAAATCGTTGCGGCATTTTGTTAAAGCCCAATTTAAAAGATATTTTATGAACTCTTCTTGAATGTCCATGTCGTCCTCAAGATTGTAGAACGCCATTTCCGGTTCAATCATCCAGAATTCTGCAAGGTGGCGAGGCGTGTTTGAATTTTCCGCCCTGAAAGTAGGACCAAATGTGTAAACTCTGCTTAATGCAGTTGCCATCGTTTCCGCTTCAAGCTGTCCAGAAACTGTAAGATTTGCTTTTTTTCCAAAGAAGTCTTTTGAATAGTCCACAATTTTATGCGCATCTTCAATTTTCATGCCGTTTTGACCAGCTTTTACACCCATTTCTGCAATTTTTTCCATAGAAAGAGTTGTTACCTGGAACATTTCGCCGGCGCCTTCGCAGTCTGAGCAAGTGATTTCAGGCGCGTTTATATACTGAAAGCCTCTTTCCTGAAAAAAAGTGTGGATTGCATAGGCCATCTGGTTTCTTACTCGGTAAACTGCGCCGAAAGTATTCGTCCTTGCGCGAAGATGGGCATTTGCCCTTAAATATTCCATAGACATTTTGTTTTTCTGAAGAGGATATTCTTCCGGCTTGCATTGCCCCAGGCAAGTCAGTTTTTCAAGCGTTACTTCAACAGCTTGTCCGCTTGCGGGACTTTTTATGATTATTCCTTCTGCTCTTAAAGATGCTCCGGTGCTAAGTTTTTTCAGCTCTTCTTCAATCTGCGCAATATCTGCATTTTTAGAAGGCTCGTTGCGGTCAAATGTCAACTGAATATTATTAAAACAACTTCCGTCGTTTACTTGAATGAACACAAGGTTTTTAGAATCTCTTACAGTGCGAACCCAGCCGCATACCGTAACTTTTCGACCGTCTGGTTTAGAAGATAAAAGCTCTTTTATTAAAGTTGGTACCATTTTGAAAGCCTCCGCAGTACATGGTAAATTATAATTATACAGTTTACTTTTTTTGAAGCTATTTTACAACAGGACGAACGATACGAACAACACAAATTTGAAAATACTTGGCTTATGATGTATAATTTTAACGGTTTAGGTATTGGGCTCTAAGTTGAGTTTTCTATTGGTTGCAAGTAATTGCAAGGAAAACGCTTTCTGCCTGTTAAGATTTATAAAACATAGCGAGAGTTTTATTATGGAAAAATTTAAAGAATTTTGTCATGATAATTTTAGTCATGCGGTTCCATTTCAACAAAGAATATTAAACATAATTTTGGTAACTACATTCTTGTTGGGAACCATAGCATTTATAGTTTCGGTTTCTTTGAAAATGCCGTTCAAAGGAAATTTGGTTGTCCTTTGCTGCCTGTTTCTCGCCGTCTTGTGTTTTATAATCTCAAGTGTGCTTAAAAAGCCGCTCGCTGCTGCTATAATACTTTGCCTTTCCTTTAATGCTTTTCTTCTTCCGTTTATGTACTTTTATCAAGGTGGAATTGAAAGCGGTGTTCCAATATGGTTCTCTTTGGGGTTAATTCTGCCGTGGCTTTTAATTCCCGGAAAAAGCTGCTTTATCGTTTTTGGAATCTCTGTATTGTCGGCAAGCTTTACTTTTTTTCTTGCTTATTATTATCCAGAAAAAGTTGTTCAAATAGGCTCTGACTATCTGATTCTTAGCGACACGTTTATGGCGGTCGCGCTTGTAAGCATTATCGTGGGGATTATGTTCCGCTTTGAAACTAAAGAGCATCTTTCTCAGCGGAGAATATTAAAAAAGCAAGAAGAAGATTTGCATATCACTATGAACAATCTTGTAAAGGCGGATAAGGCAAAAACGGCGTTTCTTTCGACTCTTACGCACGATATTAGAATTCCGCTTAATGCGGTAATTGGATTTACCAGCATGGCGAAAAAGAACTTTGACGACCGCGAAAAAGTCCGCAATTGCTTGGAAAAAATTCTAGCCTCCAGCGACTATTTGCTTTCTCTTGTAAACAATGTCTTAGATATTTCAAAGATTGAAGCAGGAAGAATGAAGCTTGATTGTAAAAGCTGCGATATTTTTGAAATAATTCAGGACGTTCAAGAGATTTTTGATGAAGACGCAAAGTCTAAAAATATCGATTTTTCTGTAGACACTTCTACCGTTGCAGATTCTTGCATATATGCAGACCCTGTTAGAATAAAGCAAGTTGTTATAAATCTTTTATCGAATGCAATAAAATTTACAAAGCCGTATGGTTCTGTAAGCTTGACTGTAGAGCAAAAGAAAAAAACGGAAAATCAAGTTTTTTATCAAATCTGTGTAAAAGATACTGGAATTGGGATGTCCGAAAATTTTCAGAAATATGTTTTTGAATCTTACGAAAGAGAAAGCAATGAATTTGTAAGCGAAACTCCAGGTTCTGGATTGGGACTTGCTATAACAAAATCTTTGGTTCAGCTTATGAATGGAAATATTTCTGTTCAGAGCAAAATAGGCGAAGGTTCCACTTTTACAGTCGATTTTAGTTTTCCACTTGTGCAGAGATTGAATTCCGATGAATTGCCAGAAGACGTTTTCTATTGTTTCGATGGAAAACGAATTCTGCTTGCAGAAGACAACCGCTTAAATCAGGAAATCGCGGTTGCAATACTCAGGGAATATGGAATGTTTGCTGATGTTGCAGAAAATGGACTAGATGCCTTTAATATGGTAAAAGATTCTGAGCCAGGATATTACAATGCAGTTTTGATGGACATTCAAATGCCTATCATGAATGGGTATGAAGCTACAAAAGCTATACGGGGCTTAAAAGATTCAAAACTTGCGTCAATTCCTATCATTGCTATGACGGCAGACGTCTTTGACAACGAAGATTTTGCAATTCAGTGCGGAATGAACGACTATGTTTCAAAACCTATAGAAATTCCAAAACTTATGCAGGCATTAAACAAGGTCTTGTCATAAAATAAAAAATAGTATATATTCGTTTCTATGAAATACATTCTTCTACTTCTACTTTCTAATTTTCTCGTTGCAACCGCTTAAGTGTAGAAGGTGTTTTAATTAGAAAATGCAGCCCTATCGCTTATGCGGTAGGGCTTTTTTTATGGTTTTATATAAAATCAAAAGCATAAAACTATAAAACAAAAACGGCTTGGTCAAGGTTTTCATGCACGAGCCTTGTTCAAACGTATTGCTTGGAGGTTATAAAATGTCAGTAATGTCGCCTAATGGAAAGTACCGCCCCTTTGAAGCGGTTCCACTTAAGAATCGTACTTGGCCAGATAAGACAATTACAAAAGCTCCTATCTGGTGTTCAGTAGATTTAAGAGATGGAAATCAGGCTCTTATAAATCCTATGGGAGTTGAACAGAAGCTAGAATTTTTTGATTTGCTTGTAAGCATGGGATTTAAAGAGATTGAAGTAGGTTTTCCTAGCGCTTCTGATACCGAATTTGCATTTATGCGGCGCCTTATTGAAGAAAATCACGTTCCAGATGATGTTTCATTGCAAGTTTTATGCCAGGCGCGCGAGCATCTTATAAAAAGAACTTTTGAATCTCTTAAAGGCTGTAAAAAAGCCATATTCCACCTTTACAATTCAACAAGTCCAGCGCAGCGAAAATATACTTTCAACAAATCAAAGGAAGAAATTAAACAGATTGCAATTGATGGAATCCGCTGTGTAAAAAATTGTCTTTCCATGAGCGAAGGAACGCAAATCCGTTTGGAATACAGTCCGGAAAGCTTTAGCACAACTGAAATAGATTACGCTCTTGAAGTGTGCGAAGCTGTAAAAAAAGAATGGGGCTGCAGCGCGGAAAATAAGGTTATCTTAAATCTTCCTACGACGGTGGAATGTGCAATGCCGAACCAGTTTGCGGACCAAATTGAATACTTTTGCAGAAATATCAGCGAGCGCGAGAATGTTATTATTTCTTTGCACAACCACAACGACCGCGGAGAAGGCGTCGCTCAGTGTGAGCTTGGACTGCTTGCAGGCGCAGACCGTGTCGAAGGCTGCCTTTTTGGAAACGGCGAACGCACTGGAAACCTTGATATTGTAAATGTCGGCATGAATATGTATACGCAAGGCGTTGACCCAGAGCTGGACTTTTCTGATATGCCAAAACTTACCGAAGCGTACACAAGGCTTACAGGAATGAATATTCATCCTAGAACGCCGTATTCTGGGGAACTTGTGTTTACAGCGTTCAGCGGTTCTCATCAAGATGCAATCCGTAAAGGAATGGCTGCCAGGGTAAAAATGGCTCCGAATTCGTATTGGGATGTTCCTTACCTTACGTTTGATCCGCACGATATTGGCCGCCAATACGAAGGGATTATAAGAATTAACAGCCAAAGCGGAAAGGGCGGGGCTGCATTCATAATGGAACAGGATTACGGAATTGTAATGCCAAAGGCAATGCATCCTGTTTTTGGCGAGCTTGTAAAAAAAGCCGCCGACAAAGCTCAGCGTGAGCTAAAGCCGGCAGAAATCTACGATGTCTTTGAAAATGCCTGGCTAAAAACAAAATCTCCGTTGAATATTCTTGAAATTTCGCAAAGGCATATAGAAGGCGAGCGTGGAAGCGATGTTCCAGAGCAAGTTGCAAGCATGGCAACTGTTGAATGGGAAGGAAAAACTTATGCAATTGCATCAAACGGAAACGGTCCGCTAGATGCCTTTGTAACTGCCATGCGGCAAACTCCAGCTCCTAAGTTTAACATAACCACTTTCCATGAGCACAGCATTGGTTCTGGTTCAGACACTTGCGCTGTTGCCTACGTTCAAATAACGAAAGAAGACGGAAGTCAGGTTTGGGGAGTAGGAAAGAGTTCTAACGTAGGACGTGCCGGAATTGCCGCTGTTGTAAGCGCATTAAACTTCCGACAATAAAGTATGCGTGAAAAAAAATATACTGCAGCCCTTATAGGTACAGGACGGATAGGCTTTACGCTTAGGTTCGACTCCAAGCGTGAACAGCCTGCTAGCCACACGATGGCGCTTTTAGCAAATAAAAGGATTAATCTGCTGGCCGGTTGCGACAATAATTCTTCAAGGCTTGCGCATTGGCATCGATTTGTTAAAAAATCCGATGTGTTTGCAGAGTATTCCTTTTTGTTTGCGACTACTAAAGTTGATGTAGTAGTTATTGCAGTAAACGAGGCTTTTCATTTAGAAGCTGCTTTAGCGGCAATCAGGTTTAAGCCTAAACTTATAATCCTGGAAAAACCTGTCGCTCTGAACACTGCCCAAGGTGAGCGAATATTTTTAGAGGCGAAGAAAAATTCTGTTCCTATTATGATAAATCATGAGCGCCGTTTCGCCCTTGATTACGCGTTTGCAAAAAAGTACATGAAAAATATTGGGAAAATACTTTCAATAAATGCGCGCCTTGATTCGGGGCTTAGAGTTTTTTCTGCAAAAGAAGAATCCACAGGTGAATACAGCTTGCTTCACGATGGGACTCACCTTGTTGATATAATCTTATTTCTTTTAGAAGATGAGCAAACAGGTTTTAAATATAATTTTGAAGATGATGGAAAAAAGTCATGTCTTTCTGAAGGCAGAATTACAAGTCTTGTCTGCGATGAAAAAGATTCTTCTGTTGTAAGAAGCCTGAATGTTCACTTTTCTTCAGAAAAATGCGCGGACATTAATATGGTTATTTCTGGCGAAAGCCGTTTTTTTGGATTTGAAGTTGACGTAATCGGAACAGAAGGAAGAATCTGCATAGGAAATGGAATTTTTGAATTTTACAAGAGGGCAGAATCTAAGCTTTATTCTGGATTTTATTCGCTTGAAAAAGATTCTAGAGCAAAACCTCTAAAAAAAACAAAGTATTTTTCAAATATGGTAGAAAATGCCGTTGATTTTTTAGACCAAAAAGAGTCCTTGCGTTCGCCGCTTGCTTCGGGACTGAGAGTTTTATACATTCTTGAAGATTTGAGTTCAAAAATAAAGACTTTAATTACAAGATAAAGACAGCCGAAAATGGCGTCTGTTTTATCTTAAAAAGTTTGCGTCGCAAACTTTCTTATACACTGCAATTTCTCAATTTGTTGCGAAATTGCGTAAAAAGCCAAATCGGAAATCGAAATTTCTCATTGGCTTTTTATAATAGGAACCAAAATGAATGACAAAAAAATCAGCTTGCTTTTTCCAAACGGAGAAGACGAATTTCGCATTCTATCAGAAAGTTCTATTCACGATCTTGGAATAGATTTTTTGTGCGAAAAAGTAACAGCAAAAATAGAAGAAAAATCCCTTTTTATGCAGTTTTTGTCAAAAATGACTTCCAATCCCGAAGTTTCAAAGTACCGCACAGAAATTTTTGACGACATTTATAACAATCCTGAGGTAAGCGAACGCCTGATTCAAGTCCTTGAGCGCATAAATTACGAAAAACAGTACAGCGGATTTTCAGGCCACTACGAAGAAACCGATTCTGCGTGGGAATTGCTGCATCGCCTTGAAGAAATTAATGGCTACATAAAATCTGTTGAGGCGATTCACGAATGTCTTGCCAATGCAAAGCTTAATTCCGAGGGAATGAGAAATCTAAAATCCCATATTGACGGAATTTATTCAGAAAACGGTTTTTCAGAATTAAAAAAAGACATTCTGCAGCTAAAGGCTACAACTTCCGACTTAAAGAGTATTACCGTTGGCATTAATCTTAATGAAAAATACGAAGCGCACGGAATAGGACTTGTTTCTTTTAATAAAAAATCATTCACAAAGTCCAATGCAATTGGAGAATTTTGCACAAAGATTTCTAAAAAAGATTCTATAAACCAAGATTCTAGTTGGAGCGAAAATTTTAAATTTCATCCGATAACGGCAAGCAAACCTGACATTTTTGAAAAATTAATTTCAATAGCAAGCGTCAACGATAAGCGCGCTGAAAATTCAACATATTATATGGACAAAATTGCAAATGTCATGATTGGAAAAATTGTTCATAAATTAAAATTCGTCTTAAACCGTTATGTCTACATTCCTATAACAAATATAACAGATTTGATTCCAGAATTTATGTTCTATATCCGCTTTGCCAGCTACATAAAGTCAATGCAGCAAAAAGGCTTTGCATTCTGCAAGGCGCAAATTGCCTGCGAGCCTGAAAATCTTCACTTCATGGACGCAAAAGGCATATACAATTTTAAGCTGCTTTCCGCGTTTTCAGAAAATTTTGGTCCTTCAGACATTGTTCCGAACGACATTCAGTTTGATGACGAGCATCTTGTGTACATTTTAACGGGTGCAAACCGCGGCGGCAAAACTACAATCACTCAAGCAGTTGGACTTCTCTTTGTGCTCGCTCAGGCAGGCCTTTACGTTCCTGGAAAAAGTTTTGCTTTTAGTCCTGTGGATTCAATTTTTACTCATTTTCCAGCCGATGAAGACAAGACTATGGACTTGGGAAGGCTAGGAGAGGAATGCAAGCGGTTCCGCAACCTTTATAGCGAATGTACCTCAAAAAGCTTGCTTCTCTTGAACGAAACTTATTCAACTACAAGCTTTGAGGAAGGCTATTACATTGCAAAGGATTCTGTCCGGGCGATTTTAGCAAAAGGAATCCGCACAATTTATAACACGCATATGCACAAACTGGCTTTTGATATTGATGAAATAAACAGTTCTATTGCTAAGACTGTGAAAAATCCGCCGAAAGCTTCTTCGCTTGTGGTTAAATCAACCGATGGAAAGCGTTCATTTAAAGTTCAGGTCGCTCCTCCAGAAGGAGTTTCATTTGCTCACGATATTGCCCAAAAGTACGGTGTAACTTATGAAATGCTGACATCTTTATAAAAGAACTTTCAGCGACTTTTGGGCTAAAAACTGTTTTATTCGGCACGAATCGTGGTGTTTTTTACAAGCACATCGTGGGCGCCGCCTTCGCGGATGCTTGCAGGGCTTACAAGAGTGATTTTTGCTTTTTCTTGCAGTTCCGGGATTGTAATTGCGCCGCAGTTGCACATTGTATGAATAATCTTGCTGGTGGTCATTGTGACATTGTCGTGCAAACTGCCTGCGTAAGGAACGTAAGAGTCCACGCCTTCTTCAAAAGCCATCTTTTTAGCGCCGCCAAGATCGTATCTTTGCCAGTTTCGGGCGCGGTTTGAACCTTCGCCCCAATATTCCTTTACGTAGTTGCCGTTTACAATCAGTTTGTTTGTAGGAGATTCATCAAAGCGCGCAAAGTAGCGTCCAAGCATAACAAAATCTGCTCCCATAGCCAAGGCGAGCGTTACGTGGTAGTCGTGGACAATTCCGCCATCTGAGCAGATAGGAACGTAGATACCAGTTTCTTTGTAGTATTCATCGCGAGCTTTTGCGACTTCTATTGTCGCTGTGGCTTGACCGCGTCCAATGCCTTTTTGCTCTCGCGTTATGCAAATAGAACCGCCACCAATTCCTATCTTTACAAAGTCGGCTCCGGCTTCTGCGAGGAATCTGAATCCTTCTGCGTCAACGACATTTCCTGCTCCGACTTTTACATCTTTGCCATACTTCTCGTGAATATCGTGAAGGGCTCTCTTTTGCCATTCTGTAAATCCTTCTGAAGAATCCAGGCAGAAGATGTCCGCGCCAGCTTTTAAAAGAGCAGGAACTCTTTCCATGTAGTCGCGGGTGTTGATTCCAGCGCCTACAATATAGCGTTTTTGTTCATCCAGCAGTTCAAGAGGGTGCTCTTGGTGGCTTGCGGCATCTTTTCTAAAAACCAAATACTGAAGATTGCCATTTTTGTCTACAACTGGAAGCTGGTTTACCTTGTGCTTCCAAATAAGCTCGTTTGCCTGTTCTAAAGTTACGCCAGATTCGGCTTTTACAAGGTCTTTTAAAGAAGTCATGTAGTCGCTTACTTTTGCGTTTTCTGGAGTGTGGCCAATTCTATAGTCGCGTTCTGTTATGATTCCTAAAAGCTTTCCGTTTGGCTCACCGTTTTCAGTCACCGCAACTGTTGAATGTCCTGTAGCTTCAATTTTAGCCACAAGCTCTGTAAGGCTTTGGTCTGGGCGGATGTTTGTATCTGAAGTTACAAATCCTGCTTTATACTGTTTTACGCGGCTTATCATTGCGGCCTGGTCTTCAATAGTTTGCGAGCCATAAATAAAAGAGATTCCGCCTTCCTTTGCAAGAGCGATTGCTAATGTGTCGTTAGAAACAGCTTGCATTACAGCAGAAACCATTGGAATATTCATTGTTAGGGGACATTTTTCGCCAGCCTTTTTGTTGAACTTTACAATAGGCGTTTTTAAAGAAACGTTTGCAGGAATGCAGTCTGGCCCAGTGTAGCCAGGCACTAAAAGATACTCATCAAATGTGTGTGATGGTTCATCAAAAAAGTAAGCCATTTTTTACCCCATAAAATATTACTATGATAATCAATAGTATTGATTGAATTAATCAGTTATTATATCAAAAAAACTATTTCCATACAAGCCATAGAACTGCTGCCGCTGCTGCCGTTGTAAGAACTGTAAACGTTCCTGCAATTTTTACCCAGCCTATAAAGTTTAGCGAATATCCTTCCTTTTTAACGATACCCATAGAAACAACGTTCGCGCTAGCCCCGAATGGCGTTAAGTTTCCGCCTAGGCAGCTTCCTATAAGAAGGGCGAACATAAAAAGTTCTTTTTGAATATTCATGGTTGCAGCCATGCCTCCGGCAACAGGAAGCATTGCAATTATGTATGGAACGTTGTCTACAAATCCAGAAATCAATATTGAAACAACCAGAATCACAATGAATCCTAAGAGCTTTGAGCCTCCGCAAATCTTTGCAAGGAAAACTGCGAATTCATCCAGCAAGCCGGTTTCTTGAATTCCGCCGACAACAATAAAAATTCCTAGCAAAAAGAAAATCGTTTCCCAGTCAAGTTCTTTAACCAATGTTCTTGTTTCGCTGAAGGTCTTTTTTTGGCAAGCTGCGTACCAAATCAAGCCTATTATTCCTAGACCTAGGACAAAAAATCCGCTTAAAAACGGAAAATCGCTAGGAATGAAAGAAATTCCTGCAAGACCAAAAATCATTGCTAACAAAAGAAAGAATGGTGTCCAGGAAATAACGTTTGTTTTTTCAACTTCGATTTTGTTTTTTCCATTTTTAGCAAAAAAGCAGTAAAAGTAGATGCAGCCGACAAGAAGTCCTGCTTGAATAAACCAGAATATGCTAAATTTCCCCTGATGAAAGAAAAAGTCGTTGAAGTTGTAGCCTGCGTAGCTTGCAAAAATCATGCTAGGAGGGTCTCCGACCAAGGTTGCTGTTCCTTCAAGATTCGACATGACCGCAAGCCCAATCATAAAATTAGTAGGGTTAATCTTTAGTTTTTTGCAGAGCGCAAGGGCAATTGGTGCCATAACAAGAACTGTGGCGACATTTTCAACAAAAATTGAAATAATTCCTGTCATTACAAGAATTGCAACCATTGCAAAACCAGTGTTTCTGCTAGAATTTACAATGGAATCTGCAATGCGGGCAGGAACGTTTGAATATATAAACAGTGCCGCAATTATCATGCTTCCCAAGTAAATCATGATTACGTTCCAGTTTATTATCCCGAACAAAGAATGTGTTATAGGATACAAGCGGCTTTCGCTGTCTGGAAAAACTTGCCCTGGAAGAATAACCCCGAGCAAGACCACGGCTAGCGCCGCAAACGACGTGAACCATACTTTTTTTTCTTGAAAAGCGATTACAAGCGCATACATTGCGACTGCAATTCCAAGAACAATCCATTTTGTTACCATTATATTCTCCCATAAAAAGAAAGTTTGCGATGAAGTGAGAAACAACATCTTTCTATATATATTAAAAAATATATTAAAAAAACACGCCTTTTATAAAGACTTCAAGACCTATTGCAATTAGGATAATACCGCCAATAAGCTCTGCTTTTTCAGAAAGTTTTGTACCCGCTTTTTTTCCGATTTTAAGACCTGCAAAACAGATTATAAAGGTTGTGGCGGCTATAATCAATGATTCTGCAAACGCTAAAATCCAAGTGAACTGCGCAATTGTAAATCCTACAGAAAGCGCGTCTATAGAAGTTGCAATTCCTTGCAACAAAAGAATCTTTAAAGTCAATTTTTTTGGCTCGTCTTTTTCCTGCGTTTTTTTTGAAAAAGACTCTATTATCATTTTTATGCCGATATACAATAGAAGAATAAGCGCTATCCAAGGAATGAACTTTTGAAAAGAAGTAAAAATCGTTGCGATTGTATGAACGCAAAGCCAGCCTGTAAGAGGCATTGCAAACTGAAAAAAAGAATAAGTTCCAGCGACTGCAATTTCTTTGGAATTTTTCATTTGCGGTTCGTTTAGTCCGTTTACAAGAGAAACAGAAAACGCATCCATTGCAAGTCCAATTCCAAGCAGAATGCTGTTAAAAAAGAAAAGAATGTCCATGCTAACTTCCTTTTGAAAAATGTCCTGCGCAATAAGATAAAAGTGTTTTTCAAAAGGAAGAACACTTTTCATGGTCATAATGTCATAAGGAAATTAGGACGCATGTATAGCCTTTGTGCAGTTATACATGAGTCTCGCAAAATTAAAGCAAGCCAGGTAAAAACCGGTATGTTGACTTGCTACACGCAAAAGCGTGCATGCTACTCCCTCACGGGTTGTGCTTTAATAATAATACATAAAATCCAGTTAGTGTAAGGTAACAGTTTGTAAAAACAAAAAAAAATTGAATAGTTTAAATATCGGTTTTTTATGGATTGTGAAAAAACGCTTTCAGCGAATGTACAATTTGCTCAGACGGTTGTGCTCGCACTTCGTTTGGGCAGATTTGGGTTACTCCGTAACCTTAATTGTTCTTATCGCACAAAGTCTTCTCAAATTGTAAATTCGCTTACGCTTTTGTTCAATTTATATAAAAAACCGACATTTAAACTAGCAAAAATCCTGCTAATTGAAAATAACTGCTTATTGTGCTATATTCGTTCGGTAAAAGTATGCCGCATTGTTTGTGGTTTTTACATAATTTTTTCTATATTCCTGCGATGATTCTGCGGGAAAAGGAAGTTTCCATGAACGTAGTTGTTATGGGTGCCCAATGGGGCGATGAAGGAAAAGGTAAGATTGTTGACTACCTTGCACAAGATGCCAAGTATGTTTGCCGTTTTGCTGGTGGAGCGAATGCCGGACATACAATTGTTGTAGATGGTAAGAAGTATGCGCTTCATCAAGTTCCATCTGGAATTCTTTACCCTGAAAAGACTGTTTTTTTAGGCTCAGGAATGGTTATAGATCCAGAAGCCTTGTTTGCCGAGCTAAAAATGTTAAGCGACAATGGCATAAACTGGGAAGGCAGGGTGTTTATTTCTGACCGGGCGCACATTGTTCTGCCTTGCTACCGCGAAATGGACAAAAAACGCGACGCTGCCCGAAAACGCCCGATTGGAACAACTGGACGCGGAATTGGAACTACATATTCGCAAAAATCTGAGCGCGATGGAATTCGTCTTGCAGACCTGGACTGGGAAGAAAAGATGAATGACCTTGAAAGCGCCGACCTTGAATTCATAAACCAGTACAAAGACCGCCTTCTTGCAATGAGAATTGACATTGCTGCAAAAATGTTTGAAATTCGACGCGAAAACATTCTTTTTGAAGGCGCTCAAGGGGCGATGCTCGATATAGATTCAGGAACTTATCCTTACGTTTCTTCAGGAGCTTCTGGCTCTTACGGAGCTTCTAGCGGTTCTGGAATCGGTCCTCGCGCGCTCGACAAAATTTACGGAGTCTTTAAGGCTTACGAAACTAGAGTTGGAAACGGACCTATGCCGACAGAGTTTAATGCACAAAGCGAAGGCGAGCTTTGCGACTATGTGCGCAAAACCGGCAACGAGTTTGGCGTGACAACAGGACGCGCCCGCCGCTGCGGCTACCTGGACTTGGTTGCCTTGCGCTACGCCTGCCACGTAAATTCAATAGACTCTTTGGTTCTTACCCACCTTGACGTATACGACGAAATGGAAGAAATTGAAGCCTGCGTCGCTTACGACATCGAAGGAAAAATTGTAACAGATTTTCCAACAAGCATTCCGGCATTGAACAAAGCAAAACCAGTCCTTCAAAAGTTCAAAGGCTGGAAAAAATCTATAAAGGAACTTGGCAAATACAGCCAGCTTCCAAAAGAGGCAAAAGACTATGTTGACTTTATAGAAGACTACACCGGAACAAAGGTAGGCATAGTTTCTGTAGGACCTGACAGAAACCAAACCTTTAACAGGGAAAAAATTTGGAAGTAGCTGAATTTTCTTGAAAAATTTTGAAATAAATTGAATATTTAGCAGTTAATGCAGTTAGTTGACATTAACTGCTATTTTTTTGTATTATGAGTTATTCGTAAAACATTTTTAAAAGGAGTTAGATTTTATGAAAATGTTAAAAAAGGTTTTGGTTGCAGCGGCTGCTGCCGTAGTGATGGGGGGGGGTACATTCGCACAGACCTCAATGACTAGCGAGTCTACTAGCGGGCTTTTTGGTAACGACATCGATGACTTTATGAGCGTTACAGGCTGGTCTGGAGTAAAGCCGGAAAACGCTTTCTTTATGGCAGGTTATTCAGATTATGGATACAACCTAGGTTTTGCAAAACAGTTTAAGCCTTTTTACATGGGCGTAAAGCTTGATGGAAAATTCAAAAAAGCGACAATCACTTCTGGTGATAACTCTAGCTACAATGATACAGATATCAACCCTGTTACAACGAAATACAATAGTTATACTATTGCTACTTTGTTTGGATTTTCAAACATCGGTGTAAAAGCAACTGTTGATGTTAGCGGTAAAGGTATTAACGATGTCAAAAATGGCGACAACCAAGATAAAACAGAAAACTTTGTTTTAATAACTGGTGTTGAAGTCGGCATGAACACAACGCTTAAAAACAAGGCATTTAAGCCTGTTGCAAGCATCGCTTTGACTTCAAATGTTGATAAATCATACACAAAAACAGGTTCTAAAGAAACAAAAACAGACAATAGCAAATACAACTTGGCGCTTGGTGCCGGCGCAGAATGGGACATTTATGCAAAAGGAGCTGTAACAAATACAACAGCCCTTGCCTTTGCGACAAATTTCAACATTCTTCCAAACGAAACTGATGCAGACACAAAGACTTACGGTGCTTATGACTGGGGATTTGTTCTTACACCTGCCTGGACAACAAAGTACGAGGTTGAAAAGTTCAAGTTCGGCGTAAATGTTACAATGCCTATTGATTTCAACTTTAGTGGAACTGCTGACTATACAGAAGTAAGCGGAACTAAGATTTATGGAACAAGAACTCTTACAAACACAATTGCAATGAGTCCTAGCTGCAATGTAGGAGCTTCTATTCAGATTGCAAAACCTGTAGCATTTAATGTTGGAACAACAATCGATGTTCCATCTTTGCAATGGGAATTTAAAACAACAAAGAACCGCGACGGCAGCGGCAACGAAACTTCTACTGCAAAAGCAAATACATTTACATTTAATTCAAACAATGCAGGCAACACAGTTAAATTTACTTCTGGTTTCGCTTTCAACTGCGGCAAAAACGTAATGGTTGACACAAGCTATGCGATTCTTTCTCAGTTCAATGGATTTCAATGGAATGGAAAAGGTAATGATTTTTGGGCTACTGTGAACAATCTTATCTTTGCGCAGCTTAAAGCACAGGTTACTGTAAAACTTTAATCTTTAGCTTGTAAGTGCATTATTCTGTGGAGATTTCTACAAGTTAATCTCCACGCTAAAAACGGCGCAGCCATTGAGCTAGTCAAAATGGTTGCGCTGTTTTTTTGTTTAAAACAAAATGTTGTTATTGGACTTTTTGAAATGACTTTTTATAAGAAATGTGGTGATTGAGCTTGCCGAAATCACTGCAAATTTTACACTCTTTTATTCAGTTGTGTATGTAAAGGAGCTTTCTAGCGTTGGTTGGTAAGAAAGTGCAAGAGTTTCGTCTTTGGTAAAATATTCTTGTATTGCTTCAGGTGCTGTTTTTGTAGTAAGTTTCAGCACGTCTTTGCTTTGCTCGTCTTTTGAAAGTTCGTAAGAAGCAATGTATTTTGTTTTTCCAATCAGACTGTCAATTTTTGATTCAAAATCGTCTTTTTTGCCAAGCGTAAGTTCTGTGAGCACGGTTTTGTCTGCAAGAGAGCTAGCTGCTTCTGTTATAATCGATGCAAGACCTTCTTTCTGGGTTGCACTTTCCGGGTAAAGCGTTGCAGTAATCGTTCTTGCGTTTTCGTCAAACTCTGGAACGCCTACAAAAGCAGTTTGGTCTTGTGAAGAAGATATTGCAATTGAGAACGGCGTTAAAGAATCGTATCCGTTCAGCACAATTGTTTTATAAGATGAGTCGCTTTCTATTTTGTTATAAGAAAAATATGCAGAGGCGGATTTTAAATCACCGTCAAACTTCTGCGAGATTGTGATTTTTTTATTTTCTTCATCTATTGTGTAAGAAAAAGTTAAAAGGCAATTGTATTTGTTCGCTAGATAGTCGTTCAAAGCGTTTTCTTGTTCTTCAAGAGTTTTATTCAATTTGCTTAGAACAATATCTTTCGCCAAAGAAAGAGCTTCGCTAGATTTACCTATGCTTGAAAATGCAGTATCTACGCCTTCTTTTATAGAAGTTTCCGCATCTTTATACATCTTTTTTGTTTGTTCAATTTGTTTTTGATAGTCTTGCGCTTCTGTTTCGTTCCAAAGCTCTGCAAGCTGCAGGTAAAGCTCTTTCTTTTCAGAATCGTAGGAATAATTGTATTTTGCGGAATATTCTGCAGGCATTTGAATGGCTCTTATGTTCATAATTGTAGAATTGTTTTCGCACAGCGTTACAGAATCGTTTGCAAAGTAAAGCGTAGTTCCAAATTCAGAAGTCAGCTTTTTGTTTTCAAAATCGTTAGTCCCCTTCGATTCTGGAAGCTTGTTTTCTACTGCTGTTTCTGATGTTTTGTTTTCATCAGGCTGCGCGCAACCAAAAATAAGAGCCGCGCTTAAAAGTGTTCCCATAAGTAAAATTGATTTTTTCATAAAATCCTCCAATCTGATTTTTGTCTTATTATAAGTCACATAGTTTGATTTGTCATCTTTTGTTGTGCAAAATCAGTTCAGGGCGATATTCAAAGTGCATATTATCCCACACAATCCATTTTCCGCCCCAAATAAAGCCTTCCTCTTCAAAGATTTGTATTACGCGCTGCGGAGGCGACCAGCGCTTTTCCAGCGGGAGCATATACCAGGAATCTGGCTGCCACTGCTTTTGCCAGCCCCAGTAAATTGATTTTTGATAGTAGCCTCTTGGAAGAATGTCGATTGCAAGGCCAATGCTGTGAAAGGAACGCGATTCTGTGTCGCGGACGGAACGCCAGTTAAATCCGTCTGTTCGTTCAAGCGTTGAAAAAAACTTCTGCATTTCTTCATCTTTTTCAAGCTGCATTATTCTTTGAGAAACTCTTTTTAATGGCTCGTATATGTCTTCGTGCACGTTTATTGTTCTTTTGCCGTCCAAGAAGTAATATGTTTTTATGTGCTTTTCTGTTTTTGCGCGGCCGCCTAAATCATAAATCGCGTTGAATAAAAAAGGCGGGTCAACCGGTCCGTTCGCGCGGTTTTCTTTGCTTGTAAAATTCTTTATGTTTTCAATATATTCTTCTGTAAAATCCTTTGGATCTGGAACTTCTTTCGGGTAGGTGTAAAGCATTTTTCTGTATTTTTCTTTTTGAGAAAGTTCTTCTTTTGGCAAGAATCTTCCTTCGCACCAATAAAGTGCAGTTTCTGTCGCAGGGCGGTCTTCCTTTGCCGGGGTAAAGATATGAATAATCCAGTCGTTTTGCTCTTTGTCGTAGCTTGAAACAAACTTTATATCGGGATAAGCTTTTTTGAATATTTCAAGCCCTGCGGGTTCCCACCATTTTGAAAAAGGAAGCTTTATTTGTGCTGTGGCAACGTGTGGTAAAATTGTTAAAATAAAAAAGATGATAAAAATGTTTTTTTTCATAGGCTTTATAGGTTTTATAGGTAATTTTACTGCATAATCTTTTTTACAGCCTGCATATACTTGTTTCCTCTGTCAAATTCGTTGGAAAACATTCCAAAACTTGTAGCTCCAGGACTAAACACCACTACATCGCCTTTTGTTCCGTTCTTGTCTAATTCAACTTTTAAGGAGTTAAGCATATCTTCTAGTGAAGAAAACGGACCGCTGTAGCTTATATTATTTTCATTTAGCCCCTGAACAATTTTGTCTGTTCCAGAGCCTTGAAGAAGATAGATTGATTTCGGCTCGAAAAATTCTTTCTTTGCTTTGCCAGCTAAAAGGTTTATAAAAGCAGAAAAATCTAGCCCCTTGTCTGTTCCGCCGCAGAGCAGGTAGACAGGTTTTTCAAACGCTTGGCTTGCAGCGCCTGCAGCTTCTGGAACTGTCGCGCATGAATCATTGTAAAATTTTATGCCTTTATATTCATAAAAGTATTGCAGCCGGTGGTCAAGACCTTGCCAGCTTTTCATTATATTTATTATCTTTTTAGGATTTACACCCATCAGGTACAGGACAAGGGCTGCGTTCAAGGCGTTTGTCCTCATGTGTTCGCCAGGCACGCTAAGGGATTCCATTATTTTTTCTGGATTTTTCATTCCCGGCAAAAATACAAATCCGCATTGCTCTGATTCAGTTTTTTGCTGCCAGACGCCATAAAATTTTTGCCATTCGCTTGGGGCGGTCCTTTTGTAGTATAAAACGGTTCCCTTTGTTTCGCTTGCAAAGAGTTTTCCCCAGGAAGACGCATCTTTTGGCTTAAAATCTTTTTCGTCCGCGTCAGCGTCTACAATTGTGTAGTCGCCCTTTGTCTGGTCCGCGTAGATAAGCCGTTTGTCGGCAACGTAGTCTTCCATGTTTCCGTACCAGTTCTGGTGGTCTGGAACAATTTTTGTTATTATGGCGATGTATGGTTTTAAGGCGTTTCTTCCTCGCAAATCTGCAAGCTGCCAGCTAGAAAGTTCTAGAACGACTGGTGTTTCTTCTGACGTTTTTTCAAGAAATGTGAGGGGGCTTACGGTTATATTGCCGCCTAAAAAACTTGTGTATCCGGCTTTGCAAAGCCCGTAGTGAATTGCGCTTGCCGTGCTGGATTTTCCTTTGCTTCCAGTTACAGCAATTATCGGCGCTTTTGAAAAATGAAGAAAGAGCGAAATGTCTGTTTCTATATTTTTCGCTGCGGCAAGAAATTTGTTTCCTTCGATTTTTACTCCTGGATTTTTTATGACACAGTCAGCAGATTCAAAATCTTGGATTCTATGCTCTCCTAGAATGTAATTAAGTCTAGTTTTATCTAAAGATTCGTCAGAATTCAGCCTTTCTATTGTGGGTTTTAACTGTTCTGGAGTTTTCATGTCTGTTACAGTAACGAATGCGCCGCGCTTTAAAAAAAATCGAACGCAAGCTTCGCCTCCGCCGTTTAGTCCTAAGCCCATGACGGTAATTTTTTTTCCGGCAATATCGTCTAAAGTTTTGAAAGTGCAGCCTTCTTTATAAGTGAACATAAAAACTCCAATAGAAATTAAAAAAAGATTTAACGAGAGGTTTGAAGCTTTGCTTTTGATTCGTAGCGCGCAAGAGCTTCTTGTATTAAAAGTTCTGTAAGTTCTGTAAATTCAAGGCCTGCTTTTTCGCACATTTTTGGAAACATGCTTATTTTTGTAAAGCCTGGCATTGTGTTTATTTCATTAAAATACAAATCGTTTGTCTGTTTGTCTATAAAGAAGTCGACGCGGCTAAGTCCAGAAGCATCTAATGCTTTGTAAGCTTTTACGGCTGTTGAACGGACTGTTTCAATCATGTCTGCGGAAAGTTCCGCTGGAATTGCAAGTTTCGCTCCGTCCGGGTCGTTGTACTTTGCATCAAAATCGTAAAACTTGTGCGAAGGAATTATTTCTCCAGGAATGTAGGCTTTTACAGTTTCAATTTCGCTGTCGGCAGGAGTTGTTGTTGAATTTCCTGTAACGCTGCATTCTATTTCGCGGGCATCTATGCTTTTTTCAATTAAAACCTTGTCGTCCCAGCTGAACGCTTCGCACAGCGCAAATGAAAGCTGCTTTGGATTTTCTGCCTTTGAAGCTCCGTTTGAAGAGCCTGCGCAGCAAGGTTTTACAAAAAGTGGAAATCCTAGCGAGTCTATAGCCTTTTGAAACAATTCATCGTAGCGGCTGGAATCTAGCATATCGCATTTTTTCATGCAAATGTAAGGAACTACAGGAATCCCTTGAGTCTGTAAAACCTGTTTCGTTTTTTCCTTGTCCATGGTAAGAGAGCTTGTCATAGTTGCGCAGCCAACGTATGGAATGTCCGCCATGTCTAGCAAGCCTTGAATTGTGCCGTCCTCGCCATAAGTTCCGTGCAGAACTGGGAATACGACATCTATTTCAAGCGAGCCCTTTTTTGTTTGGAAGGAATGTTTTTTTTCTCCAGGAACTATAAAAACTTGATTATCTGCATTTTGGTCGATTAAAAGAGATGCGTTTTTATCTTTGCAGATTTTTTCGTATTCAGATTTACTTTGAAGATACCATTTTCCGTCTTTTGCAATTCCAATTAAAAAAACGGAATGTTTTTTATCTATGCCGCGCGCAACAGATGCCGCGCTTATAAGGCTTATTTCGTGCTCTCCGGATTTTCCGCCAAAAATAATTGCTATATTCATTTTTTATTCATGCTCCCGCTTTGGATTGTTTATTTGTATCCTAATTCTTCAAGGGCTCTCTCTGCCTCTGAAATTTCATCGTACGGCATAACAAAATCTTTGTAGATTATGGAATTTTCATGGCTTTTTCCAAGAAGAAGAACGATGTCCCCTTTTTGAGCCATTTTAAATGTCTGTCTAATTGCCTTTTTTCTGTCTGGAATTATAAAAAGGTTTTCGTTTAGTTTTTTGCCTTCTCTTAAAGAGCCTTCTGCAATCTGTTTTAAAAGTTCAACCGGGTCTTCTCCGCGAGGGTCTTCGTCTGCGAGAACAACTGTATCGCAAAATCTAGCGGCGATTTCGCCTTGCAAAGGACGTTTTGTAATGTCTCGCTCGCCGCCGCTTCCAAATACGCAAAACATTCTTCCTGAGCAGCGCTTTCTTACTGGTGGAAAAATAGTTTCAAAACTTGAAGGCGTGTGCGCGTAATCAACAATCACCTCAAAAGGCTGGCCTTTGTCTATTACGGTCATTCTTCCTTTTATGGGTTTTAACTCTGTTGCATGCGAAAGAATTTCTTCAAAACTTTTTCCAGTAACGCTTGAAACTGCAATTGTTGCAGCCATTATGTTGTAAGCGTTAAAAGCTCCAGGTAATTTTGCCTGAACCTGAATATGCTTTCGGCTTCTAGGAAGCACAGGGTCGTAATCTGTTGGAAAAATTGCGTTTTCGCCATCTGTTTCAACGGTAAAATCCAAGCCGTATCTTGCGGAAGCAATATTTGTTGCTGCAAGATACCTTGTGTGCTCTGGAATTTCGGGCAGAGGCTCAGCGTTGTTTCCAGTTTCTGCAGCGGCTTTGCCTGCCATTCCAAAAGTCGTGTATCCAAATACATGTTTCTTTGTCGCCGCCATAAAGTAGGATGCGCTTGGATCTTCTAAGTTCACAATTCCAATTGAAGGAACTGTTGTAGTTTCCCCTGCAATGCGCTTTGTGTGGTTGTGCAAATCTAATGCTCTAAAAAGATTAGCTTTGTCACTTCTGTAGGTTTCAAAATCCTTATGAAATTCCAAGTGCTCCAAAGTTACGTTCATAAAAACAGCGCAGTCAAAAAGAACATTTCCCAGACGGTTTAGTTTTGAGGAAAGACCGTGAGAAGAGGCTTCTACAACCGCAAACTGGCAGCCGTTTTCAAGCATCTTATTTAGGTGATGATGGACAATTGGTGATTCAGGTGTAGTTTGATGTTCCGGATTTGGAAGAGCCTCTTCGCCAAAGGAATATTCTACTGTAGAAATAAAGCCTGCTTTGTATCCGCAAGCTTTTAGAAGCTGCCAGATAAAAGAAACTGTGCTGGATTTTCCTTCTGTTCCTGTTACGCCGATTACCATCAGCCTTTTTGAAGGAAAATCGTAGAATGCGTCCGCAATTGGAGCCATGACGGCTCTGGAATCAGTTACTTTTACAAAAACTGGAAAACAAGAAAAAGGTTTTGCGCCGCTTTTGACTTCTTGTTCTGTATTTTTTTCTATAGCCGCTTCAAGTTGCCTTTTTGCAACAGCTTTTGCGGCTTCTAGTTGAATTTCTTTAGAAAGATTTCCTTGAAAAACAATCACATTCGCGCCGTTTTCAATGGCTTTTGGAATAAACGTGTTGCCGTCAATGTGTGTTCCCGGCCAGGCAAAAAACAAAGAGCCGTTTTTTACTTTTCTTGAATCGAATACAAGGCTTGAAATTTCAATGTTTGCGACATCTTTTTCTTCAACAGGGGTAAAACCGTCGGCAGCCACTAGTTCGTGCTTAAAAGCCGGCAACAATTGTGAAAGTAATTTTTGCATTTTTCTATATTAGTATTTATAAGAATTCTTTTCAATAAATATTTTGCAGGACAAACTTTTTGATTTGCGTTATATTTTATGCATCATGAGTTACGAAGTTAGAGTTACTGCAGATTTTGCCGCGGCGCATTTTTTAAAAGACTACAACGGCAAGTGCGAAAATTTGCACGGTCATAATTACAAGGTTTACGCTCACGTTCGCGGTGAACGCTTAAATGAAGGCGGAATGTTGGTTGATTTTTCCAAGTTAAAAAAGGCTTTGCGTTCGGTTTGCGGAGAACTGGATCATAAAAATCTGAATGATATGGCGGTTTTTGAACAAAATCCTAGCGCGGAGCGAATCGCTCAGTATATTTTTAATAAGATTTTAGAAGAATTTAGGGCAAAAAGGGAAGACCTTTCTAAGAATGAAAAAGGAAATCCTTACCTTTTTGCCGTAGATGTGTTTGAAACAGAAACGAGCCGCGCCCGCTACTCTGTGTAGTAAAGTTCAGCCTCGAAGCAAGTTTCATCAGCTTGCTTGCCCGTTATGGTTATTTTTCTGTTTTCTAAGTCGAATTTGCCATAAAGGCTTAGCATTTGCCCTGCGACTGCTTCTTTTGAATAATTTATTCTAAAGTCTGTAAAATTCTTTTTTTGAAAATCCGAAGGCAGGCAGTCTATTACGTATGCGCCGTATCTTGCGTTGTTCATGTGCCCGTTGCTGTCCATGTCTGAATACCAGATTGGACGTTCCAAAAGAAATTTGCTGTCCTCAGGAATAACTATTTTTGAAGGCTCTAAACAGTCGTGTTCTGTTGCAAGGGTTGGTTCCGGCCGCATTGTAAAATCTTTTATCTTCATAATTCTGCGGTTGTTGAGGTTTACTAAAAGCCAGTTTGAAATTCCTGAAACTAGTTTTTCTCCTGTATTCGTGTCTGTGATTTCATAAGAGCGAACGAATTGCAGCGGCAAAGACTTTTCTTCCCAGGTATGAATTGTAATCATGGCGTCGGTTTTAGGCATCTGATGAAAGCGAAAGCTCTGCCTGCTTACAAGGATTGCAAGACCATTTTCTTTAAGAACTTTATACGACATAGAACGCAAGTTAAAGTCTTCCACCGCCGCGTCTGAAACCATTCTTAGCAGTTCAAATAAGCTTAATCTGCCTTGTGCGTCGCATTGGCAAAAAAATACCTTGCTTTGCGCATGAAAGGTTGTAGTTCCATTTTGTTCATCGTGCCACTGTTTATATTCTATCATTTTTTATCCTTGTATTAGTTTAAGTGAATGGTTAGTTTTGTTGAAAGTGTTCCAAATTATGCTGAAACTCAGCTTTTATCCTTATAGTCTTACAGGAATATTTTCTTTTGCAAGTTCCTGCTTTATAGAGTTTACTGTATACTTTCCGGAGTGGACCATTGTCGCAACAAGGGCTGCATCCGCCTTGCCTTCTGTTAGCACTTTCGCAAGATGCTCAGGTTTTCCCGCCCCGCCGCTAGCAATTACAGGAACGGGAACGCTTTGTGCTATCATTCTTGTAAGATTGTTTTCGTAGCCTTCTTTTGTCCCGTCTGCGTCCATTGAGTTTAAAACAATTTCTCCAGCCCCCAGTTCAACGGCTTTTACGGCCCATTCTCTAGCGTCTAGCCCTGTGTCAATTCTTCCGCCGTTTATAAAAACTCCGTATCCGCAAGGTTTTAACGGGTCTCTTTTTGCGTCCATTCCCAGCACAATGCATTGGTTGCCAAAAATTCTTGCGCCGTCTTTTATCATCTCAGGATTTTTTACAGCCTGGCTGTTTAAACTGACTTTTTCAGCTCCTGCAAGAATCGTTGAACGAATATCGTCTATTGTGGTTATTCCACCGCCTACGCAAAATGGAATAAAAACCTGTTTTGCGACTTTTGAAATTAAATCCAAAATAGGACCTCTGCCTCTTGCGCTTGCAATTATGTCGTAAAAAACTAGCTCATCGACCCCTTGTCTGTAGTATTCCGCTGCCATTTCCACAGGATCGCCAATGTCTACATTGTTTAGAAATTTTACGCCTTTGGTTGTGCGGCCGTCTTTTACATCAAGACAGACAATTATCCGTTTTTTTAGCATAAGTTGTCTCCAAAGCAAAAATTTTTTAGTATCCTAAGACCTTTTTCTCCGCTCTTTTCTGGATGAAACTGAAATACCGTGATATTGTCTTTTTCGATGCAAGCGGGAACTTGAATTCCGTAATCGGCTGTTGCCTTTATGATTTTTTTGTCGTCAGGGCAGATTACGTATGAATGAACAAAATAAAAGTCCGAATGTTCTGGAATTCCTGCGAATAGGCGAGAACCTCCGTTTTGATAAGTCAGGTCATTCCAGCCTATGTGTGGAATTTTTAGATTCCCAGCATTGCTTTCTTGCCACAATTCTGAAAAATGTCTAATTTTTCCGTGCAAAATGCCAAGGCATTCAGTTTCGCCTTCTTCCGACCAGTCAAAAATTATCTGGGAACCCAAGCAGATTCCAGAAAGCGGCTTTTTTGCATTTGCCCAGTCTTTTAAAAAAACGTCAAATCCTGTAAGTTTTAGCTGCTTCATCGCGTATGCTGCATCGCCTACACCTGGAAAAATAAGTTTATCTACTTTTTCAAGTTCTTTCGGCGTTTTTGAAATAATATAAGGAGCCTTTAGCAAATCAAGCGCTCTTTCTACGCTTTTTATATTTCCTGCGTTGTAGTCAACAATTCCAATCATGTTCAAATGATATTGAAAGTTTTCATTTTGTGCAAGTTTTTATAGTCAATGCCGATAATATCAATATGAATGTTCATGAAACGATTGCCGTTGTAAAACAAGTTCTTTTAAATCCTTATGTAATTGGAACTGCTGTTGTTGTTATTTTTTACATGAATTTTTGTTGTTTTGTTGCAAATTACAGAAAAAAGCCTCCTAAACTTAAAAAGTTAAAAAAGAGTTTGAACTCTGCTGCTAATTCTGCTAAAAAAGATTCCAAACAGGGCGAAAATACAGAAAATTCCGAAGACAATTCTTCTGAATCTCAAAAAGCTTCTTCATGATTCTTGTTTTTTTTTGAAGGGGGCGCAGCTTTTTATTTTTCCTTTCCAAAGCCAATTGCAAAGTTCTATTTTATTTGAAGAAACTAGCTCTTCAAATATTTCTGCAAATGCTTGATGATTCCAGATGTTTACTTTTGTTATAGGGCTAGAAATTTTGTTTAAAATTTCTAGGACTTTTTCTTCCAGCTTTTGGCTGTCAAAGTATTTGTCGCACAACCGAACAAGCTTTTCTGTTATGACGCTGTCGTTAGGAACTGCGTCAGCTATTAATCTTTTGTCTGAAGGATTTTTTATTGCTTTTAAATTTCTTTTTAGTTCAAAAAAATACTGAAAGACAACGGGCTTTTCTTTTTTGATAAAAGGAAAGCATTTTTTTAGAATCTTCTGAAAATCTTTTTTACCGGCGTCTAGTTTTTTTGTGTCGCAAATGTCGCAGCCTGAGCAGACGGCTTGTTCAGCTCCTAGCGCATCTAGAAGAATTTGTCTTCGGCAAGTTGCGCTTAGCGCAAATGTCTTCATAACGAGCGCCCTTGATTTTTCGATTTTTGAATCGCTTGCAATGCTGTCAGTCTTTTTGCTGTCTTCTTGATTCCACAAAAGAATTGCATTGGCAACGCTGCCGTCGCGGCCGCCTCTTCCTGCTTCTTGAATATAGGCTTCTGCTGTTGCAGGCGGATCTAAGTGAACTACGGTGTGTATGTCTTTTTTGTCAACGCCCATTCCATAGGCGCACGTCGCGCATAAAACCGCATCTTTTTTTTCAAAAAACCATTTTTCGATAAAGTCTTTTTCTTTTCTTTCAAGTCCCGCGTGATAGAATTTCGCAAAATCTTTTCCGTATACAAGATTTAAGTCCCTTGCCATATCTTCAGTTTTTTTTCTTGTTCCGCAGAAGATAATCATAGGTTTTTGCTCTGAGCCTGCAAGGATTAATGCAGCCTGCTTTTTCGCCGCTACTTTTTTTACGTAGTAGTGAATATTTTGCCTGTCGCTTTCGCTTCGAACAATATGGGCTTCTCCAGAAAAAAGAACTTCTGCAACTCTTGAAAGTACTTGCGGCGAAGCAGTCGCTGTGAATGCAGTTATTAGCGGCACATTTAGTTCTTTTAGAATTCGGCCAAGCTCCAGATATGAAGGTCTGAAAGAATCTCCCCATTCGCTTACGCAATGCGCTTCATCTATTGCAACGTGCGCGATTTTACAATCTTTTAATTTTTCAATAAGCTCTTTAGAGCATAGAACTTCAGGATTTGCGATTATGATTTTCGCCCCGTTTTTTATTTTTTCAAAGTTTTCTTTTCGAACCTCTTGTGATTGTCCGCCCCTAAAAACTACGCACTCCAAAGCGCCTTCTGTCATTCTTCTTTCTTGGTCGGACATAAGGGCTAGCAATGGGTAAATTATAAGTGTCGGACCATTTAAAAGTAAGGCTGGAATTTGAAAACACAGTGATTTTCCTGCTCCTGTTGGTAGAAGAACAATCTGCCTGCCAAGAATTTTTCTGTCTTCATCAGAGCTTGCTGCATCTAAAATATTTGCAATAACTAGCCTTTGCCACGGAAAAAGATATTTTATGCCAAAATTTTCAAAAGCGGCTTTTGCGACACAATCCTCTTCTTGTAAAAAAGATTGTTCTTCATCTTTTTGTTCATTTTCTTTCATAAAAGATATATCGCTAGCGGCTGAGCTTTTTTAGCACTTTTTTTCTTCTCTTTTCTAAAAATTTGAAACTCTGGCTATTTAGCCCGAACTTCGAGTTTTTTATAAATTGTGAAAAAAACGCTCTCAACGAATTTACAATTTGTTGCCGATGGTTGTGCTCGCACTTCGTTTGGGGTGATTTGGGTTGCTATGCAACCTTAACTGCTCTTATCGCACAAAATCTTCACAAATTGTAAATTCGTTTACGCTTTTATTTTCTTTCTAAAAACTCGAAGTTCTGGCTATTTATCCATAATTGTAATTTCTACTCTTCTGTTCCTTTTTCGGCCAAGTTCTGTCGCGTTAGAAGCCACTGGTTCTGAAGCTCCTTTGCCTTGCGTAAAAATGCACTTTGCGTCTCTCACTTTTAGGTATGTTAAATATTCCGCCACAGAAACAGCTCTTTGCTCGCTTATTGTTTTTTGATTTTCTGCAGAGCCTCGATTTGCGCAGTGTCCTGTTATAAGAAGGTCGTTGTCAAATTCCTTTAAAATTTCAGCTATCTTTTGAAGCTTAATTTTTTCAGATTCCATGAGGGTAGAAGAATCTGGCATAAACTGAATATTTTCAATGCTGATTGTAAGTCCTTTTTTGTCTTCTTTTACGTCTATATCTTTTATTCCTAAATTGTTGATAGTGTCTGTAATTTTTTTTACATTTTCCTGTGTGTTCGCCCTTGAAAAATCTGTTACTTCTGCGCTTGCATTTCCCTGAAATATAATTTGATCGCCGCTGTAGGTTTTTATTCCGATTTTAAACTTTTCGCTGTAGCGGTCAATAGTTCCTCTTTCGTTATCCCACCAAATCGTCTGGTTCGAAAATCCGGAGGTGTATGCAGGAATAAAACTAGAATTCATGCTTTGAAAGTCGCTGTACGATGAAGGAGCCGGGCTTTTAAAGTCTAGATTGTAGTAAACCTGAATAACATTTAGAGTCTTTCCTTCCGCTGTCTTTTCGTCTTTTAAATATTTATAGGTTGCTGTAAACGGAACTTCAAACGGCTTTTCAATTCCAAATGCGGTTCTCATATCGTGGGCTTCGTGACCTTCGCAAGTCCAGGTATCCCCGATTTTTATAGGTTCTTTTGGAAAAACTGGCACGTCGCGAACGGTAGGCATAAAATAAATGTCAGAAATTGTATATTTGCCAGTTTTGTCTCTTTTAAATGTGCTTTGATATTCTTGCCCCCAAGAAAAGTTTCTTCCGTTGTATTGGTTCGAAGAAGATTCTGAAGTCATAAAGTTTGCCTCGCAAGTTCCGCTGCCGTCTTTGCTGACTTCTGTAACTTCGCTTGAAATTCTGTTCAAAATAGTTGATGTGTATTGGTAAATTCCGTTTAAATAAACTTCTTCAACAACCGTAGAAAGAATTCTGCTGGTGTCTCCTTTTTTGAACTTGAATTCAAGTATTCTACCTTCCGCATAAAAACTAAAACAAAGATTTATTAAAGCAACTAAAACTAAAATTTTTTTTGCATGTTTCATGTAAACCTCTTCACTCTTGCTTGTCTTTATAAATTTTAGATGTTAAATTTCTTTTATGAATTCGATTATTCTTAATTTTAAGCAACTTTTTCATTCTTTGCCACCATTTTTTATCTTTTGTTTTTCTGTTTTTTTTATTTTATCGCTTTTTTTCTTCTTTTTTATGGCGGGCAAGGCTTATGGAAGCGCAAAGTCTGAAAAAACTTTTTTTAAAAAGATGCAAAATCACAGAAACGATGCTGTAAAGCGTTCCCGCGCTGTTCTGAGCGGGCAGATGGCGGAACAGCTTGCTCCGTATCTTCCTGAATTTCCATGCAACCCTGCGGATGCGCATTTCTTAGGGAAACCCGTGGATTTTATTGCGTTTACAGGCTGCGCGCAAGGCGAAGAGCTGCAGGAGGTTCTTTTTATAGAAGTAAAAACAGGCTCTTCTAAACTTTCCGAGCGCGAAAAAGAATTAAAAAAAGCGATTGAAGAAGGTCGTTGCCGTTACGTAGTTTACAAGGTTCCCTTAAGCTCTGAAGAAAATTATTCAGAAAGCTGCTCCTTGCGGGAATAGTCGTGCTCCAAGCAGTCTAAGGCTTGTTTGTTTCCAGAAAGATATTCCTCGCAGGCTTCTTTTGACATAGGTTTTCCTTTTAAGAATCCTTGTATTATTGTGCAGTTGATTTTTTTTATCATTGCATACTGGTCGTCTTTTTCCACGCCTTCAGCAATAGTTTCTAGCCCCATGTTCGAAACCATTGTGATTATGGAATTTGTAATGTTAGCTTGAATTCCATTTTTTCCAGTAATGTCGTTTATAAATGATTTGTCAATCTTTAACGTATCCAAAGGAAGAATTTGCAAATAGTTTAAAGACGAATAGCCAGTTCCAAAGTCGTCCAATGAAATTTTAAAGCCAATATCTTTTAGGCTCTTCATTTTTGAGACAGCTTCGTCCATGTTGTCTATCATTATTCCTTCTGTTATTTCTATTTCAACAGAGGAAGGGTCTATTTCATATTTATGAATAAGAGTTGTTATGTCGCTTAAAAAATTTGACTGTTTTAGTTGAATCGGCGAAATATTAATAGACATTATTCCGTCAAAATTGAATTTCGTCTGCCATTGTTTTAAAGTTTCAAAAGCGGTGGATAAAACCCAATTTCCTATTGGAATAATCAAACCGCACTCTTCTGCAATGGGTATAAAAAATGAAGGTGGAATATTTCCCATTTCTTCGTCAGTCCAACGCAAAAGAGCTTCGAATCCTCTAAGTTTTTCTGTTTTAACATCAAACTGGGGCTGATACACTTGCGTAAACTTGCTGCTTAGGACCGCCTGAGTCATTTTGTTCAAAATATTTAGCTTCTGTATAAAGACTCTCTGCATATCAGGCTTGAACATTGTAAAATTGTTCTTTCCATTCTTTTTAGCCGCATGCATTGCTATGTCTGCAAATCTAATCAATTCGTCCGCATCTTCTGAATGTTCTGGAAAAACAGAAATTCCTCCAGAAACGCTTAATTCGTACATCTGAAATGCTTCAAAAATTGCATCTACTATATTTATTACGGAATTTAAGGAGTCCGCCTTTTGAATTACAACAATAAACTCGTCGTCGCCAAATCTGTATGAAGTGATGCCTTTTTTTTCAAACTGCGCTAGAATTTCAGCAGCCTGTTTTAAAACGGAGTCGCCTGCCTGATTTCCTTTTGAGTCATTTATGTTCTTCATGTTGTCTATGTCGACAAGCAGAAGAGCTAGATGATTCGCGCAAAAAGAAGCTTGAGCAAGAATATCCTTAAAATCGATATTAAACTTATTTCGGTTTGGAAGACCCGTTAGAATATCTGTGAATGCCGTTTCTTTTAACTTTTTGTCCTGATTGATTACATCTGTTACATTTTCCAAGGAAACAACAATCATTCCGTTGTCTGTGCCTTGCATTTGAAGTTTGAACCAATTTTTATTAGCGTTTGAATAGTATACAATTGGTTCAATCTGAATTTTGTTTACAGCCTTTTCAGCTATGTCGAACCAAGGAATTTCTGGATTTAAATTGTTCTTAAATTCACTCAGCCTTTTGGAATTTTTTACTGAATGACTAACTTGGTCTAAAAAAGCCTTGTTCGTAAAGACTAATTCAAAATCCTTTATTTCTGAACCCTCTCTTATAGGTTTTGCAATTAGAATTGGTGATGAAAAAGCATTTAATATTGAAGTAAAATCGGGTTCTGCCATAAAGTTATTCTAAAGTAGCATTCTATATATGTCAAATTAAAAATATTAGAGTTATCTAGCCTGAAATTCGAGTTTTTTTTGTAAATTGTGAAAAAACACTTTCAGCGACTTTCCAATTTGCTGCAGATGGTTGTGCTCGCACTTCGTTTGAATTGTTTTGGGTTGCTATGCAACCTTAATCGTTCTTATCGCACAAAATCTTCACAAATTGTAAATTCGCTTGCGCTTCGTTCATTTTCCTAAAAACTCGAAATTCGGGCTATCTAATAAATCGAAAGCCACGTTTTTTACATTTATAAAAAAACTCATCCTTCGAGCTTTAGATTTAGGGGTTATCAAAACCCTAAAAACGGCTGAGTCAAGGTCTTGAGCGTGAGCGTGCCTTGACCAGACGTATTCTAAAGGTGAGTTGAAAACAATGTCTAATCTGCGCTAAAGCGGATGTCGTACCAAAGGTTGTTATACAATTCAAGAGATTCTCCTAAATCGTTCTTAAGTTCGCAAGGAGCCATTTCTTCCGCTTTGTACATAGGCTTGTTCTTTGTATATTTTCCAGCTTCAGTGTTTACATAGCTTGGAAAGCGGAATTCATCAAGGAACATTGCATATATTTCTGGGCGATGAATAAAATTTATAAACTTCATTGCCAAGTCAAAATGCTTTGCCTTCTTTAAGATTACCATAGAATCTATGTACATCGGTCCGCCTTCCTTCGGAATAAAGAAGTCAATCATTTCTTCCTGCTTTTCTGCTGGAACTTCGCCATAAACTACTTCTGCATAGCCTTGACAAACCCAGAAGTCTCCTGCCGCAAATGATTTTCCAAATCCTTCCGCATCAAACTTTACAAGATTTGGCTTCCACTCTGTGTTTATAAGGGTTGCCGCTTCCTGCAGTTCTTTCTCATCCACAGAATTTACAGAATATCCTTTGTATGCAAGAGCGTCTCCAAAGACTTCCCGCATGTCGTCCATCATTGACATATGACCTTTTAAGTCTTTTCTAGCGAATATGTTCCAGCTCTTTTCGTACTGCAAAACTTTTTGCTTGTTTACGGCAATTCCGGCTGCTCCCATGTAGTAAGGAACGCTGTATTTCATAGAACTGTCGTAAGTCGCTTTTTTCAGGACTTCAGGATTTATGTATTTTTTGTTTTCAAATAATGAAAGGTCAAGTTCTTTTAACATTCCTTCGCTTATCATTATTGAGGTGTAATCCTGCGATGGAAATACAATATCGTAGCCTGAAGCACCGGCTTTTAATTTTGCATACATTACTTCATTTGAATCAAAGGTGTCGATTTTAACTTTGCAATTGTATTCTTGTTCAAATTTTTCAATTACAGAGGCTGGAGTATAGTACGTCCAGTTAAAGAGATACAATGTGTTGCTATTGTCTGTTTTGTTGCAAGACGTTATGCCGCAGATAGCTGAAATAGCAATAAATGTTGAAAAAATAAACTGTTTAATTTTTTTCATGTTTTTTCTCCTATAAAAAGAAAAGTTTTAATGCGAAGCCGCGATGCTTTTTAATCCTTTTCTTAAAGCAAATGCTATTAAGAAAGTAATTACAATAAGAATACACGAAAGTGCATTTATAACTGGCGAAACGCCAAATCTTATCATTGAGTAAACGTAAAGCGGTAGCGTTGTGCTGCCAGGACCTGCGACAAAGAAAGTAATTACAAAATCTTCAAGGCTCATCGTTACCGCCATCATAAAGCCACTCATTATGCCAGGTAAAATTGCTGGAATTACAACTTTCAGCATTGTTTGAACTTCGTTTGCGCCTAAGTCGTGGCTCGCTTCGATTATAGAATAGTCGAAGTCGTCAAGCCGCGCATTCACCATAAGAAAAACAAACGGAAGACAAAAAGTAGTGTGGGCTGCAAAAATAGTAAATAGTCCTAGTGGAATGTGTATTCCGCTAAAGAAAATTAACATTGAAATACCCACAATTACTTCTGGCAAAACCATAGGAAGGTAGGTTAGCGCGCCTATAAACTTTTTACCTTTAAAGTTGTACCAGTTTATGCCTATAGAAGCCAGTGTTCCTAAAACTGTTGAAACAATTCCAGAAGAAAGAGCTATAATTACGCTGTTTAAAAGAGCGTGCCAAAGGTCGTCGGACTCAAATATAAGTTTTTTATACCAAATTAGCGATGGCTCTGAAAATGTTCCGCCTTTGCTTTTGTTAAAAGAAAAGACAATTATAACAATCAGCGGAATAAAGAGAAACGCAAGCGTAATGAATAGCATTGCTTTTGAAAAAGAAACAACTTTTTCTCTCTTTTTCCAGCTTTTTTTAGCATGTCTGGAAGGTTCTGCCTTTGCCTCCGGGGTTCTTTTTTGAATGACCTTGTTCAGCGCGTCAAAAAATGCGATTTTCATTTTACCGTTCCTCCCAAAGTTTCACTTGCGGAAGAGGATTTTTTCAGCTTGGCTTCCTTTTTGTTTACAGAACCAATCCAAAGAATTCCCGCAATGCTTATCAGCGTTATAACAAGGCTGAAAGCGGCTGCCAGCGGCCAGTTTCTAATTCTTTGAACCTGATCTACTATGATGTTTCCTAAAATATAGCTGTCTTTTCCACCAACGAGCAAAGGAACCGTATAAGCTCCAAAAATAGGAATAAATGTGAATATCAAAGCCGAAACAATTCCGCTTTTTATTCCTGGCAAAAGAATCTTAAAAACAGCTTGCGTTTTTGTTGCCCCTAAATCGCGGGCGGCTTCTAAAAGGCTAAAATCGAATCTGTCTATCGCCGTAAAAATTGGAAGAATTGCATAAGGAATATACATATAAACAGAAACAAGTATTACAGCTTTCTGATTGTATAAAAGATGAAGATAATCTTTTATGATATGCAGCTTCATTAATATCTGGTTTAGAATTCCGTCATTGTTCAGGATGCTCATCCAGGCAAAAATTCTTATAAGGCTGTTCGTCCAAAATGGAATTATAA
The DNA here is from genome assembly GCA_934667505.1 of uncultured Treponema sp. Lineage (GTDB taxonomy): Bacteria > Spirochaetota > Spirochaetia > Treponematales > Treponemataceae > Treponema_D. The sequence continues at coordinate 67,207 of CAKULY010000008.1, forward strand.
CTAGCAGCAAAAGAAAGGTCTGCCTTTTGCTTCTTGCAATTGCGTAAGCGCTAGGAAGGGCAACCGCTATTGTTATTACAGTAGAAATCAGCGCGATTTTGATTGTCCGTAAAGTTATAACAAGATACTTCGCATCAAGCATCTGTTTGTACGCTTTTAGAGTAAACCCTGGTTGAACTCCGCCGTGAACCCCTTTGTTCATAAAACTGTAGACAAGAATGATTACCAGCGGAATTATAAAGAAGAAAATAAACCAAATTCCCATCGGCCAGGCATAAATAGCCCCCATGTTCAGACGGCTTTTTTTTGCTGCATCGTCTGAAGTTTTATTTTTGGCTAGAAAATTTTTCATCTATTTATTAATATCCTCAACAACGTAGGCATCTTCTGCCGACCAAGAAACGTAAACCCTGTCTTTCCATTGGATAACAGGTCCTTCATCCATGTAATCTGTGTGCTGCTTAAAAACCTTTATTACAGCTCCAGAATCCAACTTTACATAAAATTTTGATTGGAATCCCGAATAAATTGGTTCTTCTACAATTCCGCTAAATACGTTTATATCAGTTCTTCCCCCCGTTTCTGGAGGCTCTTGAGTTATGCGGACTTTTTCTGGTCGAATAGAAAGCGCGACTTTTTGTCCTTTTTTGGTTTCTTCGTAGTCTGTAACTTGAATGTAGCGGTCAAGGCTTGCTGTAGCTTCTGTGTCGCTTGCAAGAGGAGCTTGCTGCCCTAAAGAAGGAACAGAAAGCGTTTCCATAAAATCCGGGGCTTTTCCATCGTATTGGTGAGGAACGCAATCAATAACAGTTGCTTCAAAAAGATTCGTTTCTCCTATGAATTGTGCGACAAACTGGGTTGCAGGACTTTCGTAAATCTCGAAAGGTGTTCCGACTTGCAACACGTGGCCTTTGTTCATTACAGCAATCCTGTCCGAAACGCTTAAAGCTTCGCTCTGATCGTGGGTTACGTATATAAAGGTTATGCCGATTTTGTCGTGAAGGTTGTCCAAATCTATAAGAAGCTGGCTTCTAAGCTTTGCATCCAATGCAGATAGCGGTTCGTCCAAAAGCAGCACTTTAGGCTCGTTTATAAGTGCTCTTGCAATTGCAACTCTCTGTTTTTGACCGCCGCTCAGCTGGTTTGGCTTTTTGTTTATGTGTTCGTCAAGCTGAACTAAATGCACGTAGTGGCGCACTTTTTCATCAATTGTTTTTTTGTCAACTTTTTTAAGTTTTAGAGGAAAAGCGATATTGTCGTAAACTGTCATGTGCGGAAAAAGCGCGTAAGTTTGAAAAACAGTATTTGAAGGTCTTTTGTTTGCCGACAAAGGAACAACATTTTTTTCGTCAAAAAGAACTGCTCCTTCATCAGGGAATTCAAATCCCGCAATAATACGCAGAAGTGTTGTTTTTCCGCATCCTGAAGGTCCAAGCAAGGAAAAGAACTCTCCTGGCTTAATAGTAAAATTAATGTCATCTAGCGCAATGAAATCTCCAAAGCGCTTTGAAACATGATCAATGGTAACCTGACTTCCGTTCACTCAAGTAACCTCTTGCCAATTATGATAAAGACCTGCACAACCTGCAGTTTTAGTATAGATTTTGAAGCTGGTAGGCTAGCAAAAAAATAGAGTTCCTACGTTTTTGGCGTTCTTTTAAAACTCAAAATTTTTGATAGTCAAAATTTTACCGCTTGCAATTTTCTATAAAACCGTATTTGCTAAAAATGATGTTATTAATCGTAATTGTCAATAGATTTTAGTTCTTTATTTTAAAAAAAATTAGAAAGCACCATAAAAACAGCTGTGCCGCTAAAAATGCTTATTAAGGAATTATGTTTCCAAAGGTGAAGCGCTATTGTAACTCCTAAAGCAATAATTTGAGGAAGCCCGAATGGCGAGGAATTTAGCTCGATGTCCTTTAAGCAGTATAATAAAAGCGCTGCCATAACCATCGGGGGAATATATTTTTCAATAAACTTTATGATTTTAGGAGGTTCCTTTTTGTTAAAAAGTATAAAAGGAAAGGCTCTTTCAAAGAAAATTACTAAAGCACAGCAAAAGGTTGCAATAAGAGCTTGTATTATTGAAAGTTTTTCAGGTGTTGCTGTCATTTTTCTGCTCCAGGCTGTTCTGTTTTTGAATCTTTTTTATCTGGGTGCCTAAAAAACATTATTACTGCGATTCCGCTTGCTAATGCCCCTAATAAAATGTCGTTGCTGTTTGGAATTATGCCAAATCTCCACAGGATTATGAATGTAAGCGTTGTAAAAAATCCGATTATCGCAGGAAAATAATCTTTTGTCTTTTCTAGCTGTTCAATAAGAAGGACTGTAAACAGCGCTGTAAGTGCAAAATCGATTCCGCCTAAAGAAATATTAGTTTTGGAAGTCACAATAGTGCCTAAAATTGCTCCGATTACGCTTCCGGCAATCCAATACAACTGGTCTAGAAGAGCGATTGTTCCGTAAAATTTTCCCGAAGAGCAATTTTTTGGAACTTCTGTGGATGTCATAAGCGAATAAGTTTCATCGGTAAGTGCAAAAATTAAATAAGGCTTCCAGCGGCCGGTTCCTTTGAATTTTGTTATTAAGGAAAGACCGTAAACTATGTGCCTGATGTTTACAAAAAGTTCTGTCACTATTATTGCTGTGATAGGAACTCCTTGCGCAAAAAGTCCAATTGCAATGTACTGTCCTGCTCCTGCATACATAAAAATGCTCATGACCGCAGCGAGCCAAACAGGGTAGTTTTTTTCTGCTGCCATAAGTCCAAAAGCGATGCCGATTGCAAGGTATCCAAACAAAACTGGAATAGTAACTTTAAAAGCTGTCTTAAAATTTGTGTCTGACATACGAATAATATAGCGAATAAAATCTTGTTTGCAAACATTGATTTATGTATTATATTAGTAAATAGTTTGAACTTCGAGTTTTTATGAAAATGAATAAAAGCGTAAGCGAATTTACAATTTGTGAAGATTTTGTGCGATAAGAACGATTAGGGTTGCGTAGCAACCCAAGCCAGTTCAAACGAAGTGAGAGCACAACCATCTGCTGCAAATTGGAAAGTCGCTGATAGCGATTTCTTCACGATTTATACAAAACTCAAATTTCAGGCTGAATATAATTTTTACTTTGAGTTTTTATAGTCTTAAAAGTAGAAAAAACAATTGAATTTTAGGGTAGGTATTATGGTTTCCATCATTGTAGGAATTGCGTTGATTCTTTTTACAGTATTTGCTGTTCTTCCTGGAACTTGCGGTCTTAATTGGGGAGCAGATGTAATTGCTTTTTTAAAAGGAATGGCACCTGTATTTGCGGCTTTTGTGGGTCTTGTATGCTTGTTCATTGGAACTGCAGACATAAAAGACAAGGCAGAGGCTAAAAAAGAAGAAAAAGAAGCTAAAGCAAAGGAAGATAGCAATAAAAACTCATAGATTTATTGACTTATCTTCTTAAAAAAGATATATTTTAGTTCCCCGTATATTTAAGGATAGCGAATGCTCATCGCTATCTGCGTTTTTTTTGTCTGATGCAAGGCATTAAAAAGCATAAACTTTAATTTTTAAGGTATATACATGAAAACTGTTTTCGTTAATGAAAAAGCACAGAAGCGTGATTGGTATATAATCGACGCTGCTGGAAAATCTCTTGGACGTGTAGCTGCAAAAGCCGCTGCAATTGTTCGTGGAAAAGAAAAAGCCACATATACTCCTAATCAGGAAATGGGAGACTATGTTGTAATTATCAATGCTGATAAAGTTGCAGTAACTGGTGGAAAAGAACAGAAAAAGATTTACTACAAGTATTCAACTGGTTTTGTAGGAAGCTTAAAGGCTCATACTTTTGAAAAACTTATAGAAAGACATCCAGAAGATCCTATTCGTCTTGCTGTAAAAGGAATGCTTCCACACGGAAGACTTGGACGCACTCTTATGGGAAATGTTAAGATTTATGCAGGTGCAGAGCACCCTCATGCAGCTCAGAACCCAAAGTCTGTGGAACTTTAATTAGGAGTCTAAGATGGTAAAGAACATTGCTATTGGAACAGGTAGAAGAAAAACAGCTGTAGCTCGTGTTTTTGTACGCGAAGGCTCAGGAAAAATTGTTGTTAATGGTAAAGAATTAAAGGAATATTTTGTTACAGAAGAACAGGCAAAACTTGTAGTTCAGCCGCTTTTGGTAACTTCAAGCGAAAGCAAGTTCGATATTCTTATCAACGTATGTGGCGGAGGTCTTAATGGACAGGCTGCAGCGTGTCTTCACGGAATATCCCGCGCGTTGCTTCAGGTAGACCCAGATAATCGCACTTCATTAAAAGCAAACGGATACCTTACTCGAGATTCTCGTATGGTTGAACGCAAGAAGTACGGTCAGAAGGGTGCCCGCCGTAGATTCCAGTTCTCTAAACGTTAGTTCTTTCTTAACGTTGTTTTTAGGAATAACATTTGGTTATCTACAAAACAGAGCAAGTTTCGCCAGAAATCATAAAAATTGATTCCAGTGCGGGGCTTGCTTTTTTTATTAGAACAGCCTACTTAAAACATATAAATCCCGCTGATATTGTAGAAAACGCAGAATTTGACGAAGAGCAGTCTGAAGAAATTATTGATGCAGGTATGTGCTACAGCGCGGAACTAAAAGCTTTTTCGTATTTGGCTCGCTGCGAGCAGTACAGAGCTGGTCTTGCCAGAAAACTTCTTAATAAAAAGTTTCAAAAAAAGTACATTGACTGTGCGCTGGATTTTCTTGAAGAAAAAGGCTTCCTAGATGATTTCCGCTGGGGAACTTTTTGGCTAAATTCAAGAAAGATTAATCATTTAGAGGGCAGAACTAAGCTTCTTGCAGAATTGCTTTCTCGTGGAATTGATAGAACTGTTGCCTTGAATATTCTTGATGAATACTTTAAGGAAAATGACGAAACTCAACTTTGCATGCGTGCATATAAGAAATATCTTCTTAGGCTAAAAGCAGAAAAAAATGAATCTGAAAAAATAATAAAATATCTTCTTTCTCAAGGTTTTTCTATGAAGATGATAAAAAAAGCCTTAAGCGAAACGTGTTTATTGTAAAAAAAAATCACTGTGTGAAAACTTTAGTTTGGATAATAGGTCGAAAATCAAGACTTGCTCGACCTTCGACCTGATAAATTCTAAGATGCTCTATCTTTTTTAATTTTTATACAAGTAAGCGGGATATATCATTTTTGAATCTGAAAGCAGCTTTTCAAGAGAAGTTGAAAGAGTTGAAAGGTCGTTTTTTTCTTTAGTGCTTTTTCCAAATATAAAATCTCTAAACGACTTTTCTCTTGTATATCTGAATTCTACGGTTTTTAAGTCTTTTCCTTCGAATTCATTGTTTCTCATATCTTTCAGCATGTTTTCCCAGCTGTCTATTGAATCAATTAGATTGTTGCTCAAGGCTTGTCTTGCTGTGTAGATTCTTCCGTCTGCAAGTTTTTTTACATCGTTTATCGGAATGTTTCTCCGCATGGCTACTATGTCGGTAAACTGCTCGTAACATTCGTCGGCTATAGTCTGTAAAATTTGTTTTTGCTCTTCCGAAAGCGGCTCGTTGAAGTTGCCCATGTTTTTATTCTTTCCGGCATGAATTGTGCTAGACTTTATTCCAAGATTTGATAGGAATTCTGTCATGTCGAATGTGCTGCCAGAAATTACACCAATTGAACCTGTAAGCGTGTTTCTGTTTGCATAGATTTTATCTGCTGCGCAAGAAATGTAATATCCTCCAGAGGCTGCTAGCGGTCCTTGGTATACGTAAATCGGCTTAGAAGAAGTCTTGTAGTCTTGTAGCGCTAAGTAAACTTCGTCTGCTTCGTAAACGCTGCCGCCTGGACTGTTTATAAAAATTGCAATTCCTTTGTTTGCTTTTTCATGTTTTAAAACCTTTATGGTTTCAAGAAGCCATTCCTGGTTGTAAGTTTCGTTTTTATCTTGAATGGTTCCCTCTATATATAAAGCTGCAATATATCCATCTTTTTTATTTGAATATAATTTTTTTTCTATTTTTTCTTTTGGAGAATTAGATTTTTTTATTAGCAAAACTGCCGCGCTTGGAACTGCGCAAATTATAGAAAATGCAATTATAATGATTAAAACAATAATTCCAGTTTTTCGTTTTTTGTTCATACAATCTTCCGTATAAAATGTTATAAGAGAATTTTATCCTCTTAAATCTTCTTCCTTTATTCTGCCTTCTGTAACGGCATCTTTTAACATTCCGTGGTAAGCGTTTGTTTTTGTCATATTAATATAAGGAACTAGCCAAAGATAGCCAATTCCAAGCGAAAGGGTTGCAAGAATCGCCCATCCTATAAAGCTTAAATCCATTATAAAAAGAGAGCCTTTCTTGCCTTTTGTTATTTCAATGCTGACTTTCATTGCTTTTGTTACAGAAAGTTCAGGATATTCTGCAAGAAGGTACAAAGTTTGCGAGTATGCATAAGATTTTATGATTCCAGGAATAATAAAAAGAAGCGCCCATAAAAATGTCCAAAGATAAATCCAAAGGCCGCCAAGAATTCCTCTTCCCCAAAGGCTAAATCCGTCTATAAAATCGGAGAACTTTACTGGCTGAGGTCCTTTCGACATCTTTAAGTATAGATAGATTTGGGCAATCGTAAGAACAAACACTATGAAAAGCGATATGATTGAAAGAATTCTGAAAATGTAAACGAGGGCTGGAGAAAATACCGATTCAAATATTAATTCTGAAGAGTAGGCGTTTTCGCTAGTTGCCATTATTGCAGAAAAATTTTCAAAAAGGTCATTAATAATGTCGGGCGTAGCGAATAGACTTGTAATTATAGAGCAGAATAAAGTCACTAGAACGGGTGTTGTCCAGCGTCCTTTTAATTGTTTTTTCGCAAAGTCCTTGTATTTTATTCTATCAAACATAAAAAACACTCCTTTTGTTTTTATTGTTGTTTTTACCGCAAAGCAACTTCTTGTGCTTCACGGAGCATTTCGCTGTAGTATTTTGATTCTATATCAGATTCTGGAATTTTGCATCTCTGCAAGATTTTAACAAGTTCGTTCTGTATGTTTTTTACAGTTTTTTCATCTTTTGTTTTGCTTAGAATTTCAATTTCTATAAAATCTCCTAAAGGAGGAACGTTGCAAACTTCAATGTTAGCCGTTCCAAAACCGGTATTTAAAATATAACCTTCAACAGACTTCTTTTTGTGCAAGGTTAGAATAAATCCTGAATCTTTTAAAAACTCTTCGATTGGAGCAAAATCAGAAACCGTACATTCTTTTTCATCGTTTAATTCTGTTTCAATTTTTGATGCAGCTTGTTTTGTTTCCTTTTGCTTGTATGTAAAAATGTTTTTAATCTCAGTTCCTTTCTCCGTTTTTTTAGATTCTTTTCTTAATCTTACAGATATGTTTTTTAAAGTTGAATTTTCGGATTCAATTTCTTTTCCGTAGTAAAAGTCATTGCGTTCAACAGTTTTCTCGTAAGTAGCAAAGTTTTTTAATTCTGCAATCAGGTTTTCTCTGTTGCGCACATGGGCTTTTAGTTCAATTTCAAACATTCTTCCATTATATAACTAAACTTGTTTATAAACAATGATTTTCATTTATTGTTCAATAGTTTATATTATATGAATGAAATTAATTTGCGCTCCTATGGCGACTTTGAGTCACAGTGCCTTTAGAATGTTGATAGAAAATTTTGGCGGTTGTGACGAATTTTACACAGAAATGATAAATGCGCCTTCTCTTGTTGCCAATGGTCATTTTGAAAAATATTATTTAGACACGTCTCCTTCTAAAGAAAAAATTGTCTGGCAACTAACAGGAAAAGATATTCCTTCGATGTGCAAGGCTGCAAAAATTTTAGTGAACAAAGGGGGGCTTGGCATCGATTTGAATATGGGCTGTTGCGCTCCAGAAATCGTAAAAAGCGGAGCGGGAATCGCCTGGATGTTAAAACCTGTTTCCCAAACTTTAGAATTAGTTCGCAGTGTAAAGGATGTTTTAAATTCCTTTGAAGCGGAAAATTCAGAGCATTTTAGGTTTAGTGTAAAGTGCCGGCTTGGCGATGATGATTTCTCAGAGCAGGCTTTTTTTGACTTTACAGATATGCTTGTTGAAAACGGTGTTGAGCGAATATGTTTGCATCCGCGCACAAAAAAGGAAAAATACAGAGAAAAGCCTCGCTGGTTTTATGCCCAAAAACTCGCGGAACGTTATGCTAGTCTTCCTGTTGAAATTGTTGTAAACGGAGATATTTGCGATGTCGCTTCAGCTTCAAAGGTTTTGGCCGCTTGTCCTGACTGCGATGGACTTATGATTGGAAGAGCCGCTGTAAGCAAGCCTTGGATTTTTATGCTCCTTCGATACTTTTTTGACGGAAAAAAACTGGGTTCAAAAGTAGATTTGCTTGACTGTTCCTTAAAATTTATAGACTGGGTTGAGCAAAAGCAGCCTAAAGAGTTTTATAAAACGAGGCTTCAGCGTTTTTTTACGTATTTTTGCGAAAATCTTTCTTTTGCTCATTACGCTCGGACACAGATGTTGAATGCAGAAAATCTTGACGATAGCCGCGCAAGAATCTGTGAATATTTTAAAAAAGTTCCAGAAGACAGATTTTTGACAATATCTGTTTAATTTGAATAAAAACTGACTGCAGAAAATTGATTTTTTATAAAAATGAATAAACGCGTAAGCAAAATTTTAATTTGTGAAAACTTTGCACGATAAGAACAATTAAGGGGATGTCTAATAAGTTCTAAATGTCATTGTCGTACTTGATACGACAATCTCTAAATGATTGCAATATATGCATTTAGATTTTCGGGTCAAGCCCGAAAATGACAGAAAAGATACTTTTGGGACATCCCCCAAAATAATTCAAACGAAGTGCGAGCACAGCCGTCTGAACAAAGTAGAATTTTGCTGAAAGCGTTTTTTACAATTATAAAAACTTTGTTTTTGACAATATCTGTTTAGTTTATAAAAATCAAAAATCGCTTATTAAACTTTAGTTAAAGTTGTTTCAAACTTGTGTCAAAACTTGTTGACGATTAGACAAGCGGTATGATATTCTATATAGATAGAAACTTCTAAAAAGTATATCGCTGTACTAAAGTTGCTTTTCGATTCTAATTTTTATAAATCAAAAGTTTCTGATTGCTAATATTATGTTTAGCAAAAGTACCGTTTTTTGGAAAGTTGCTTAATTCAAAAATGAAAGGATTGTATATGTCATTTATTTCATTCTTACAGACTGCTGCATCTAGCAAGTCTTCTACTGTTGGGGGATTGATGTCTTTTCTCCCTTTTGTCATCATTATTGTTATTTTCTATTTCTTCCTTATTCGTCCGCAGAATAAAAAGCAGAAAGAAACTGAAAAAATGCTTGCAGCTCTAAAAAAAGGTGACAAAGTTGTTACTATTGGCGGAATTCATGGAGTTGTTTCTTCTGTAAAAGAAAAAACTGTTATTGTAAAAGTTGATGATAATGCAAAAATCGAATTTACACGTTCTGCAATTGCCTCTGTAGAAGGGGATAAAGTTGTTGAATCAAAAACTTCTGATGAAAAAAAGAAAAATTCAAAAAAAGAAAAATCTGAAGAAGTTGTAGAAACTGCTAATGCAGAAACTTCTGCTGAATCAGAAGAAAAAAAATAAAAACTGGGGTGTAACAAGATGAACAAACGCACGCGCTTTGTTATTCTTATTGGTGTTTTAGCAATTTGTTTTGCTTTTCTTTGGCCATCTGTAAGTTGGTATTTAGGAACACCTAAAGATGTTCAAACATTGGCTTTGGGCTCTCTTGAACAGATAAGGGATTATTCAGAATCAAAAGCTAATGAGGATGTAAGAAACCTTGAAGCTGTTGTAAGAGCGGCTCCGGATGAAGTTCTTCCAAAGGAATATTCTTGGTTAGAAAAGAAAGCTATAAAACAGTATAAAAAGTATAAAAGAGCAGTTCCTGAAAAAATGACGGCTGCTGCTGTTCTTAATGCCTATGATAGCGAAATGGAATTCCGAGAAGTGTTTGTCGCTCGTTATCGAGAAAGCATTCTTAAAGCAAAAAACAGATATACAAATTCTGTAAAGCTAGGACTGGATCTCTCTGGCGGTATGAATATCGTTGTTAAGGCTGATCTTGATGCGGCTCTTGAAGCGCAAAAGGCTTCCGGGGTTGTTACAAACGAAGAGCAGTTTAAGAAAGATATTATGACTCAGGCAATTGAAAATCTTTCTAGCCGAATTGACAAGTTTGGACTTACAGAGCCTGTTATAAGGCTTCAGGGTGAAGACCGAATTTATATTGAAATGCCTGGTGCCGCAGAAACTGATACAATTAATACAATTATCATGGGAAAAGGCGTTTTGAATTTTAGACTTGTAGACGATGCCGCTACTTCTAAATTTTATGAATTCTATAATAAAAATCCTGCTTCTACTTTTGACGTAAATGGAAATCTTATGAATCCATCGCTTATCCCTGAAGATTGCGAGCTTTTTGGTACATACACAAAGGATGCATATGGACTTGATCAAAGAACCGGCTATCTTGTTGTAAAAAAAGAAATTGCGCTTGAAGGGAAATATATAAAATCAGCAGAGGTCGGGGCTGACCATTTGACTAATCAGCCTCAGGTAAACTTTACTTTGGATTCAGAGGGCGCGCAGATTTTCGCGGACTTTACAGCATCTCATGTTGGGGAATCTCTTGCAATTGTAAGCGATAACAAAATTAAGTCTAATGCCCGTATTAACGGGGCGATTCCTGGTGGGCAGGTCGCAATTTCTGGCTTTGGTCTTGAAGAAGCTAAAAATCTTCAAAAAGTTCTTCAGTCTGCTTGGTTGAATGTTCCTTTGTCGGTAGAAAGCCAGCAGGTTGTAGGAGCTTCTTTAGGAGATTTGGCTATACGTCAGGGAATAAAGGCTATTGTTGTAGGCCTTGGACTTATAATGATTTTTATGTTGCTTTGGTACAAAGGCGCTGGTTGGAACGCAATTATTGCGCAGGTATTAAACCTTTATATAATGTTCAGTATCTTAAGCGCGTTTAATTTGACCCTTTCTCTTTCAAGTATTGCCGGTATGATTTTGACAATAGGCATGGCTGTTGATGCGAACGTAATCATATTTGAAAGAATAAAAGAAGAACTTGCTCTTGGAAAGTCAAGAGCTACTGCAATTTCAGCCGGTTTTAACAACGCTTTCTGGGCAATCATGGACTCTAACATAACGACCTTTATAGCTGCAATCTTCCTTTCAATGATGGGAAGCGGTACTATACAAGGGTTTGCAGTAAGCCTTTCAATAGGTGTTATTTCTTCTGTGTTTACAGCTCTGTTTGTATCAAGACTTATGTTTGACTTTAATACTGATGTAATGAAAAAACAGAAAGTAAGTATCAGTTGGAGGGTAAAATAATGACTAAAAAAATATATAATTTCAGCAAAGGTTTTATTCCTTGCGCAATCCTAAGTACAGTCGTTATCTTATTCGGAATTTTTGGTCTTGTATTCAAAGGCATTAATTTTGGCATAGATTTTAGACCTGGTCTTGTTGAGGAAGTAAAAATAGCACCTGCTTCTGCGGAACTTTCTTATTCTGGAGATGCAAATGCTGTTGTGGAAGTTTCAAATACTTCTCTTATTATTGTAGTTAGTGGTATTGGCGCTGAAAATATGACAAAAACATATTTATATTCTCAGTATCCAACTATTGCGGATATTGCATCTGCTATTGATGTTCCTGGTGTAAAAGTTTCCCTTCTTACAGATGGTTCAGAATCTTCTTATAGTTTGTATGTGGACTCTTCAGTTTCAATGCAGCTTAGTCAAACTCCTTTGTCGCTTTATGCAAAGAGTTTTTCTGGAAATATAGATGATGTTCGTTCTGTAGTGGAATCTATACAAGGCGCATCGTTTAAGCCAATGGGAACTGCTGATAACAGAAGTTTTCAGATTAGAATTCCTGTTGAAAAAGGTTCTGATTCTAATGACAAGGTTGTAAATACAATAAATAGCGTTCTTGATGATGCGTTTGGAAAAGAAAATATCGCTGTAATAAAAACCGATTTTATTGGTTCGACTATGTCAAAATCTTTAGCAACAAAAGCGATTTTGTTCCTTGTATTAACCTTTGTTATGATTTGGGCATATTCCGCAATTAGATTTCACTGGGACTTTGCTCTTGGTGCTATTGTAGCTTTGCTCCACGACACGTTGATAATGTTTACATTTATCGTTTGGACCAGAATGGAATTTACAACAACTGTTTTTGCGGCTGTTCTTACTATAGTAGGTTATTCTATTAACGATACAGTTGTTATTCTTGACCGCGTTCGTGATAATTTGCGTAAAGAAAAAGTTAGCAATTTTAATCAGCTTTTGAATATGTCTTTAAGCGAAACTTTGTCTAGATCTATAATCACAACTGTTACAACAATGTTTGCAGCTTTGTCTTTGTATATTTTTGCATCTGGTTCAATTAAAGATTTTGCTCTTGCACTTATAGTTGGCCTTGTAAGCGGTTGTTATTCTTCAATTTTTATTTCGAGCGGATTTATATCTATGTGCCGAAGAAATTGGAAGCCAGAATATGGAGTTCATCATTCTGATAAAACTGCGCGAGGAGTTTTAAAAATGGATTCCGGAGTTCAAGTTTAATAAAAAATAAATAAATCGTTGAAAACTGCACTTTTAAAATTGAAGAAATTCGATTTTTGAAGTGCAGTTTTTTTTATAATCTGCTATTTGCAGATTCTTTTTATCTCTGTAATCATGTTTTCCAAAATTTGCATGGCTTTTGCGGAATCTGCAAAAAGATTTTCTAACAGCGAATTGATATTTTCTTCAAACTTTTCAGGAAGAATCGTTGCGTGTTCTTTTGCGTAGTCCATCATTCTTTTTTCACCCGGATGGGTTAATTCGTTTATAGCGAAAATTATATCAAAATATGATTCAAGAAAAGCAGCGGTTCTGTGGTTTACGCTTATATAGTCACCTCTTGAAAGCGCTTTTTTTATTTGCATATCATACGAAGGCAAGTTTCCTGTAAGAAGCCGCATATTTTGATTTATAATGTTTTGTTTCAGTTCTATAGGATAAGTGATTGAAAATCTTTTTTGCATAGAAGCAAACTTTCCTTCTTTATCGTAAAGTATTTTACTGTTCAGAAGATTATGCCACATGCAAGTTGTATAACCGTTATGAGCGTAGTGTTGCTCTGCCACAGAGGCTACGTCATTTGTGAAATTTTCAAGATTTCTGTATAGAATATCAATGTCAATTCCGTTTTTTAAAGTGCAATCGTCCTCTAATTCCCAAAAACTGTTTGAGATTTCCATATAACTGCAGCAGTTTTCAAGAATAGACTTTCTCATGTTTTCTGATGGCAATTTTGTGCAGTAAATGTACAAATCGTAGTCTGATTTTTGATCAAAATTTTTACCCGCCCTTGAACCGCCTAAAGCTATAGCTTCGACTTCATTCAATTCAGAAAATGACTTCCATAATTTCTCAAAATACATTTTTTCCTCCGTCGCTTTTATCTTGGTGCTATTATATATTAAAATGAGATTAATAATTAGTCCAAGCTTTGTTTTTTTTTAACAGTAAAAGAACTCGGCTTTCTAGCCGAATTTTTTTTTCAAAAAAAGTGCAAAAAAACGCGACAAAGGTATTGACTAGGAAAAGAGTAACTGATATATTCATATTCACCGTCGCACGGGAGTGCCACGGAAGATGTTTGACAAG
>CAKULY010000009.1 GCA_934667505.1 uncultured Treponema sp.
TAAAATCGGAAATCCGTTAAAAAACAAAGCGAGAGCTTTGTTTTAGGATTAACGAGAAAACGGCTCACTTTGACCGGTAGAGGCGAAGTGCCTAAAATCGGAAATCCGTTAAAAAACAAAGCGAGAGCTTTGTTTTAGGATTAACGAGAAAACGGCTCACTTTGACCGGCAGAGGCAAAGTGCCTAAAATCGGAAATCCGTTAAAAGGGGCGTTGCGGGGAAGCCCCGCTAGAGAGGGTAGCGGACAAGCTGCAAGCTTGGGAGCGAGGGGGAGACTTTCCCCTCCTTAAAAAATAAAATAATTTGTTCTAAAAAATGGGTAGAAAAATGGAAAAAAGACGTGTAGTTATTACAGGAATGGGAGCGATTACTCCTTTAGGAAATACGGTTGAAGAAACTTGGGCTTCTGTAAAAGAAGGAAAAAGCGGTGTGGCAAAGATTAGCCACTTTGATGCAAGTGTAAATAAAGTTCACTATGCGGCAGAGGTAAAGAATTTTGATCCTGCTTTGTATATGGATCCAAAAGATGCCCGAAAAATGGCGAGATTTTGTCAGTACGGTGTTGCGGCTGCGAAAATGGCTTTGGAAGATTCTGGCTTAAAAGGGAACGCAGAAACTCTTGATGAAACTGCTTGCATAATGGGTGTTGGTATCGGCGGATTTGAGGTTTTTGAATCTAGCTGTATTTCTTATTACAAATCTGGGCTTGTAAAAACAACTCCTATGACAATTCCTGAGCTTATTTCAAATGAAGTTTGTGGAAATATTGCTATGCAGTTTGGTTTGCACGGTCCTTGCCAGGTTGTTTCTACAGCGTGCTCTTCGGGAACAGATGCTCTTGGCGCTGCTTTTGATATGGTTCGCTCAGGTCGCTGCGATGTTTGTCTTTCAGGAGGGGCTGAATCTACAATTAATGGATTTGCAATTGTTTCGTTTGAAGTTTTGCACGCTCTTTCTTCTGGCTTTGATGAGGATCCTGCAAAGGCAAGCCGTCCATTTGATAAAAAGAGAAACGGTTTTGTAATGGGCGAAGGTTCTGCAATTCTTGTTTTGGAAGATTATGAGCACGCAAAAGCTCGTGGCGCAAAAATTTATGCTGAAGTTATGGGATACGGTTCTTCTTGCGATGGTTATCATCTTACTTCTCCTAATCCAGATGGTGTTTGCGGCTCTAAGTGTATGACAAGGGCTTTGAAAGATGCTGGAATGAAGCCTGAAGAAATTCAGTACTACAATGCTCACGGAACTTCAACGCATATTAATGACCCTTCTGAAACAAGGATGATAAAACTTGCTTTTGGCGAGGAAAATGCAAAGAAGCTGAAGATTTCTTCTACAAAGTCTATGCACGGACACTGCCTTGGGGCAACTGGTGCAATTGAGGCTATGATTTGTGTAAAATCTATAAATGACGGCTTTGTGCCTCCTACAATCAATCTTGAGGAGCAGGATTTTGAAGGCGGCTGCGATTTGGATTACACTCCAAACAAGGGTGTTGAAATGAACATCGATGCTGCCATGAGCGCGACTTTTGGTTTTGGCGGCCACAATGGGGCTATTATTATAAAGAAATTTAGTGAATAAAAGTTTAGCTTTGCGTTGAAAGCTTGATTATGGTGGTGTAAATATGAGTCTGACTAAAGATATAAAATCGCTTCTTCCGCACAGAGAGCCATTTTTGTTTGTAGATGAAATTATAAGTGCAGATGACAATGGAAGCGTAAGTGAGCATACTTTTACAGAAAATGAATTCTTTTTTAAGGGTCATTTTCCTGATTATCCTGTTGTTCCTGGAGTTATTTTGTGCGAAACAATGGCGCAAGCTGGCGGGGCTGCGTTAAGTTTTCAAAAAAAAGTTCCTGATGGCAGTTTGTTTTTCTTTGCGACTTTGGATAAGGTTAAGTTTAGAAACCAGGTTCGACCTGGCGATAAGGTTCGCATGGAAATTACGAATTTGCGTGTTTCCAGCAAGATGATAAAACAGTCTGGCAAGGCTTATGTCGGAGAAACTCTTTGCGCAGAAGCTGAATGGATGTGTTTGGTAGGTTCTGCAAAATAATTTTGTGTTTGCGTGTTTAAAGCGGCATCACACGTTGTGCAGCGCACGGTGGGTATGCCGCGTGTGCGCACAGCATTTGCCGTTCGGGGTTGGTGTTTGCAACGTTCGTTGTGCATGTGCGTGTGGCGTTGTTCAATTTGTTTTGTGTGTTTGGTGTGTGTTGTAAAATAATTGCGATTTTAGTATACTGTCAAACCTATGAACCATAAAAACAGACTTTCGCCAAGATTCGATGACATGGGCAGATTTGAATCTAGCGAACTTTGTGCGTTGCCGGGAACTCTTGAAAATATAAGCAAAGACGGTTGCAAAGTTCGTTTTCACTTTCCGATTGTCGTTGATTTGGACAACGATTATGAATCTAAGATTACATTTGCGCGGGCTGCTTCTGAAGGTCAGTTTTCTTTGGTTTGTCATCCGCAGTGGGCAAGAGAGTCTAATGGAACTACAGAAATTGGTTTTAGAATTTTGCCATCAAAAGATTTTGCAAGGCTTTCTGAATATGTCGCTCAGCTTTGCGAAGATGTAAATAGTGATAATATTGTAGAGCAGATAAGTGGTTCTGTATGTCAGATGATTTAAAAAGTGTTGCCTTTCTTGCTTTTCCTCAAATGCTAGGGATGCTTGAAGATGAATTGAAAGACCGTTTCGGAATTGAGCAAAAACCTACTGCCGTTTATGGCGAGCTTCTTTTTTTTGAAAAGTTTCCTGTTCATCTTTTTGAAAGAAAAAGTTTTCCGTACTGGTCGCGATGTTCAATGTTGGAGCCTGCGTTTATAAAGTTTTCTTCAATAGGCGAAGCCGCTTGCAAGTTAAAAGAGCAGCAGCGAAATTGGGCGCCTTATCAGTATCAGTTGTTTAGACGCTCTCAACTAATTCAAGATAAACTTCCATATATAAATCTAAAAAACCGAAAGTTTCCTGTAAAAATTCCTTCTTCTCCAATGGGGCTTTACACGCTGCTTGATTCTAACACCATGATTGCAAGCGCCAAAACGTCTTCTTTTTTGCCTGCGGGACAACTGTTTTTTGAAGAAGACCATGAAAATCCGCCTAGCAGAGCTTATTTGAAGATTCAAGAAAGTCTTACTATGGCTCAACTGCTGAACGGAACTGAACTTCCAAAACCTGGCGAAAGGTGTTTTGAAGCTGGAGCATGTCCTGGAGGATGGACTTGGGTTCTTGCGGGCTTGGGCGCTAACGTTTATGCGGTAGACAGAAGCGAGCTTGTTCCAGAGCTGATGGAAAATCCTTTAGTAAAGTTTGAAAAGCACGATGCTTTTACGCTTAAGCCTTCCGATATAGGTTTTTGTGACTGGGTTTTTAGCGATGTGATTTGTTACCCTGAAAGGCTCTTAAAATGGGTAAATGTCTGGCTGGAAAGCGGTCTGTGCAGAAATATGATTTGCACAATAAAAATGCAAGGAAATCCAGATTGGAATATAATAGAACAGTTTGCAAATATTCCGAACAGCCGCGTTATGCACCTTAATTACAACAAGCACGAGCTTACCTGGATTCACACAAAGTTGTAAGGCGTTTCTTGGTATACGTAATAGTTTAACCAGTTGTTGAATAAAAGATGCGCAGTGCTTCTCCAATACGAAGCTGGCGGCAGGCACGGATTGTTGTTTGGAAAATAGTTTTTAGGCAGATTTATAGGTAGATTCTTAGTTTTGTCGCGCCAGTATTCGTTTGAAAGGGTGTTCGTGTCGTATTCCAGGTGTCCTGTCATAAAAATTTCGCGGTTGTCGGTCGATTTTATAAGCGTAACTCCGGCTTCTGAAGATTTTGCCAAAATGCTAAGTTCAGGATGGATTATAATATCTTCTTCGTTTATTGTTGTGTGGCGGCTTTGCGGAATTGGAAAAATATCGTCAAAGCCTCTTAAAAGAGGTTCGTTTAGAGTTGCTCTTTCATTCATGAAGATTCCAAACAGTTTTTCTTCTAGCGGGCGTTTTTGAATTCCGTGCAGGTGGTAAAGCCCCGCAAATGCGCCCCAGCAGAGATACAATGTTGAAAAAACATTCCCTTTTGCGTAATCCATTATTTTGCACAGTTCTTCCCAATAGTCGACTTGTTCAAAAGCAATTTGTTCAACGGGTGCTCCGGTTATGAGCATTCCGTCGTACTTATTTTTAAAAAGCTCGCTAGAAGGAATATAATACTTGTCAAGATAATCAGAGCCTGTGTTTTTGTACAAATGGTTTTCCATTCTGATGAGAGAAATTTCAATTTGCAGAGGCGTGTTGCCTAAAAGTCTTAAGAGCTGCGTTTCTGTGGTTTCTCTTGTGGGCATAAGATTGACTATGGCTACTTTGAGAGGTCTTATATCTTGAGAAAGAGCTCTTTTTTCTGTGATTACGAAAATGTTCTCGTGTTCAAGAATGCTGCATGCAGGAAGATCTGATTTTATTTTTATAGGCATAGTCTTTTCCTAAAAGCGTTTTTTTCACTGTTATAAAAACTTGACTTGCAACCTAAAACAATTGCGTAAGTTTTTTACAAATCAGCGAAATCGATTGTGAGTATAGCAAAAAACGGTTTCATTTGCTATACTTTATGATTATGGCTTCAAAAGATAACAGAAAAGCTGCAATTAAAAAATTAAAATTACTTGTTTTTAATTCAAAATCAAACGTAAGTTCATTCAGAAAAAAAATAGAAGACTCTTTTTACGAACCAATTCTTCCCAATCACGTTGAGCGGCAGGAACGCAATTATGGCGGCATAAATTGCGATGTCCTTGTTCCAGAAATATATTCTTCAAAAAGAATAATGCTTTACATTCACGGCGGTTGCTTTGTCGCAGGCTCTCGTTCAAGTTACAGAAGCTTTTGTTCAGTTTTGGCTAACAAAGCTTACAGCAGAACTGTTGTTCCTGAATTTCGCCTGGCACCAACTTACGCTTTTCCTGCTGCGATAGAAGATTTGCAAGCCTGTTTTCGCGCGCTTTTTACAGAAGAGCAAATTGCTTGCTCACTGGATTCTTCCATCGACGAAAATGGCGAAAAGCAAAATATTCAGCCAGAAGTTATTATTGCTGCCGACGGCTCCGGGGCGAGCCAGGCTCTTTCTTTGGTATTAAGTTTGCGCGAACGCTACAGAGTCTGCATAAAAAAAATAGTTTTATTTAGTCCTTGGTTAAATTTAAGCTCAAATTCTGCGCTTATTAGTGGAAAAAAAGTTTGCGACGAAGTTATGTCCGGGGAATGCCTTTTGCGCAGCGGAGATGTTTACACTTATGCATCGAATCTTGAAAATCCGTTGGTTTCGCCGATTTTTGCTTCTCGCGAACTTTTAACAGGATTTCCCCCGGTTTATATTCAAATGGGCGAAAAAGAAATCCTTTTGGAAGAAGCAAAAGAATTTTGTAAAAAAGTAAAAGACGCTGGAAGTGAATGTGAGCTTGATGCTTGGCCAGATATGATGAACTTTTTTCAGTTTGCAGATGAATACTTGGATGCTTCTCATCGCGCGTTTGATAAATTCTCTGCGGTAATTTCTGGAATAGATAATGAAACTTCTGTTGGAAAGAGTTATGAAAACAAGCCTGTTCTAGAACATAGTATGAGGGCTGACGCATGATAGAATTACTTTCTCCTGCAGGAAATGTTGAAAAACTGTATTACGCTTACGCCTACGGAGCAGATGCCGCTTACATTGGTCTAAAGAAATTCAGTCTTAGAGTGAAGGCAGACAATTTTTATGAGGATGAATATAAAAAAGTTTCCGAATTAAAAAAGCAGTTTCCAGGAAAAAAGCTTCACTGCGCATTGAATATCAGTTTTCATAATCGTGATATTGATAATTTTCTTTCTAACATAGATTATTTTAAAGCGTATCCAATAGATGCCTTTATTGTTCAAGATTTAGGTATCGTTCCTGTTTTGCAAAAGTATTTTCCTAATGCCGATCTTCATGTTAGCACGCAGGCTAGCTGCATAAATCGTGAAGCTGTAAAAATGTATAAATCTCTGGGTTTTAAAAGGGTTGTGCTTGGCCGCGAAGTAAGCTTAAAAGAAATTCGAGAGATAAAAGATGCTGTTCCCGATATGGAGCTTGAAGCCTTTTGCCACGGGGCGATGTGTATTGCCTATGCTGGGCGTTGCCTAATGAGCGCCTATATGAGTGGGAGAAGCGCCCAGCTTGGAGCGTGCAGCCACAGCTGCCGTTGGGATTACGAGCTTTTGGCAAATCCTGAAAACGCAAAAGAGTTTGCCGCTAGCGGAAATTTAGTTCTTCAAGAGAAAAAACGGCCAGGTGAATACTATCCGATTTTTGAAGGCGAAGATTTTACAGCCCTGCTTTCTAGCAAAGATATAAGGATGGTCGAGCACTTAAAAGATATGATTGATTCGGGGCTTGATTCCTTAAAAATTGAAGGAAGAATGAAAAGCGTCTATTACGTTGCTTTAGTTACACGCGCTTACAGAAAGGCTTTAGACGTAATTGAAGGCAAAATAACAGGCGAGCAGGCAAAGCCTTTTATTGACGAGCTTGAAAATGTAAGCCACCGTGAAAGTGGAACTGGTTTTTACTATAATGCCGCCGATGCGGACAAAACTGTAAGCGGCGCCACAGATAGCCGCTATATTCTTTGCGCAGAAATTGTAAAAAGACTTTCTAAAAGCGAAGAAGAAAGCATTTTAAAAAATGCCCAAAAAGCAAAAAATGATTTTGAGCTTTACATGAATTCTTTGCATCCGGAAGCAAAAAAGGCTAGGCTAAAGGAATTTGAACTTCATCCAGACAGGCTGCCTGTTCCTGTGGAAAAAATTGACGGCCGTAAGATGTATGAAATAAAGCCGCTAAACATGATAAAAAAAGAGCAAACGATTGAATTTGTTAGTCCAGATATTGTAAGCATAAAGGCTGCCCCTGAAACTTGGACGATGATAGATTCTGAAACTGCATTAGAACGCGGCTGGGTTTGCGATGGTCATAAATGCGTTGTTTACACAGAATTTGATTTGCAAAACGGCTGTCTTGTTCGCGTAGAAGACCCGGATTACAAACCTGGAATTATACGCGACGGCGGACGCTGAAATTACTGACATTAATAGGTAGCCCGAACTTCGAGTTTTTAGGAAAATGAACAAAAGCGCAAGCGAATTTACAATTTGTAAAAAACTCGGCTTTCGGGCTAGGTAAAAAGTTCTGCCTTTAGTTTTTTCTATTCGTTTGGGTCTACATCCCACTGTACGTCAATGGTTCTGTTCTCAACGCTTTGAATACGCTGAAAAGTTGGGCAAGATGCCTTGTGAACTGTAATTCCTTTGTAGCGGCTTACATAGCCTACTATTGGATCTGGATATTTTGGTCTGCAGCATTGAGCAAAAGTTACCATAAAGTTTGATGTGTTTCCAATGCGAACTTTTTCTACTTTTTTTGCGTTTGCATTTTCCTGGCGATTTTCTGTTTTTGTTCCTTTTTTATGAACTTTTCTTTGTTCACCTTGATTTTGCAATGCTAAAGCCGTCGCATTCTCTGCCATCAGCTTTTCGGCGGCAGCCTTGTCCATAAAGTTCGGGTCGTTTGCCACAAGCCACGCGTGAATTTTTTGCTTTGCCTTGTATGTTTTCACACTCTTTAACTGAGATTCTGTCGGGTGTGCCTGAGGATTTGTAAGTATTTCTATAATTTGAGTGTTTTTAAGCTCTTGCGTAAGGGAAATTATTTTTCCGTCTGCTTTTGCCCCTACAATTTTTTCGCCAATCGCGCTGTGGATTGAATACGCAAAATCAATTGCGTTAGAACCAACTGGAAGCTGTTTTACATCGCCCTTTGGCGTAAATACAACAATTTCGTCACCTAGCAAGTCATTCTTAAAATTCTGAAAATACAAGTCGTTGGTAAACGATTTTTCCTTAAGCTCTTGCAGCTGGTTAAAAATGCCAAGTTTTCCAGCGTCTACAAGGTCGTGGTTTGTTCCTTTTTTGTAAAGCCAGTGGCTTGCAACTCCGTGTTCGGCGATGTCGTGCATTTTTTGAGTTCTTATCTGGATTTCAAGAGGCCGGTCTTCGCACATTACCGTTGTGTGCAGCGACTGGTAGCCGTTTGCTTTTGGCATTGCAATGTAGTCCTTGAACCTTCCGTCTAAAGGTTTCCAAAGACTGTGAACAATTCCTATTAGAGTATAACATTCTTGGTTTGTTTGGCAGATTATTCGCAATGCTAATAAGTCAAAAAGTTCTCCAGGTTCTTTGTTCCTTTTTCGCATTTTTTGATAAATTGAATAAAAGTGCTTCGCTCTGCTTGTAATTGAAATTTTTATGCCAGCTTTTTCCGCTTCTTTTTGAATTTTGCTTACAGCATTATTTAGGTAGGCTGCGCGTTCTTCTTTTTTTTGGCTGATTACAGCTTTTATTTGTTGAAATGCGTCTGGATTTGTGTATTTTAGGCTTGAATCTTCAAATTCATTTTTTATCTGCTGCATACCAAGCCTGTCTGCTAGAGGTGCCCAAATATCTATAGCTTCGGCTGCTAACGCTCTTTGCTTTTCTGTTTCCAGGCTTTTTATGTTTTGAATGCGGTCGAGTTTGTCGGCGATTTTTACAAAGATGACTCTTATGTCGTCTACCATTGCGAAGAGCATTTTCCTTATGGCATCTGCCTGTTGCAGCGTTTTAGAATTTATGGAAAGATTCATTATTTTGGATGTGCCATTTATTATGTTTAGTACGGTTTTTCCAAATTCTGATTCTATTTCTTCGGGCGTTACTCCCAGCGAATAAACGCTATGCAAGATTCCTGCAATTATGCAGTCTGCGTCAAAATTGTTTTCTGCAAGAATAAAGGCAATTCTAAGAGGGTGCAAGTAATAAGGTTTTCCACAAGAGCGAGAAAGACCTTCGCTTCTTTTGCAAAGAAAATTCCAGGCTTTTGTGATTTTTTCTTTTTCTTCGTTTGAAAAATAAGAAAAGTTTGTAAAAAATTCCTCAAGGAGTGCATGAGGAGAATCTTGTGGAGAATTAAAAGCAATGTTTTGACTCATAAA
The DNA here is from genome assembly GCA_934667505.1 of uncultured Treponema sp. Classification (GTDB taxonomy): domain Bacteria; phylum Spirochaetota; class Spirochaetia; order Treponematales; family Treponemataceae; genus Treponema_D. Next base: position 9,060 of record CAKULY010000009.1, read on the forward strand.
ATTCCTTTCCTTATAATTAAAATCTCTTAGAAAAGTATTAATCTAATTTTCATTAAAATAACACGAAAAATCACTAATTAATAGTAAATTTTATAAAAAATCATTATATTTGTAATATGTTTTTGGAAAAAACGTGTAATAATCTGTAACTATTTTTTTTACGTTTTGTTACTTTTATAAGTTTGCGTTGCAAACTTTCTTATTTAGGGTTTATCAAAACCCTAAAAACGGCTGAGTCAAGGTCTTGAGCGTAAGCGTACCTTGACCAGACGTATTAACTGCAATTTCTCACTTCGCTGTGAAATTGTCTTTTTATGGGAGTTAGTATGAGAACCGAGAGGTTGGTTGGAGTCGTTGTTTTTATAGCAATTTTGTGCAGTTCTATGTATGCGCAAAATTCGAATGTTAGAACCATAACTTTAGAAGAAGCTGTGAATCTTGCAAACGAAAATAATATTTCCATAAAGAATGCGCAGAGCGAACTTTATTTGTTAAAGGCAAAAAATACGTATTCTTGGAATAGTGTTAGTCCGTCCGGAAGCGTTTCAAGTTCTTTCGCAGATGATTTTGAAAGCGATGTGAAGAATTTTTCTGTTTCAGGAACGCTGCGTTTGGCTCTTTCTACGAACCTTTACACATCTATTGTTGGCGCAAAGTTAAATTATGAAGCGGGAAAACTTTCTTATGAGCAAAGCTGCAGGCAAATTGAACTTAGCGTTCGCAAGGCTTTTTATGGTCTTCTTTATGAACAGGAATATCTTGTCTTGCAGCAAAGAAGCTTAGAAACTGCAAAAAGCCAGTATGAGCAGAACACAAAAAAGTTCAACAATGGGCAAATGAGTGAACTGGACGTTATGACTAGCCGCGTAAATTATGAGCAAAAAAAGCCTTCTGTTGAAGCTGCCGCTTTGCAGTTAAAAAATGATTTTGCTTCTTTTAAGCAGCTTTTAGGGATTCCACAGGACCAGGAAATTGAATTAAAAGGTTCTTTAAATGAAATTCTTATGGTGAGCAAAGTAAATCTTCCAGAAGAATTAGAAACCGCCCCTTCAGTTGCATCTGCGCAGTACACGCTTGAAAGTGCAGAAAATACACTGCTTGCAAGCAGATTTAGTGCTTACGGTCCTACTGTCAGCGCCTCTTATTCCTATGGAAAATCAAAATCCGATGGCGTTGCAAGCGCAATGAATCCTTCTGGCGACGACTGGAAAACAACAAACAGCCTTTCTTTAGGCGTTTCTATTCCTTTGGACGGTTGTCTTCCGTGGTCAACGAGTTCTGCAACGGTTAGAGCTTCTAAAATCAATGTTGAAAGCGCGAAGCGCAATCTTGAAAATGCAAAAACCACTTTAGAAATAAACAAAGAAAACTACTTAAGAAAAATAGAACTAGGGATAAATCAAATTAAGTCCCTTCAGCAAAACGTTGACCTTGCTCGGACGACTTACACAATGACGAAAGCCGCTTATGATTACGGAAAAACAGATCTTCAAAGCTTGCAGTCTTCTAGCGATAAAGTTCTTACCGCTGAAGTAAATTTAAAAAGCCAGGCGTACTCGCTTATGGGAACTATATTAGACCTTGAATATCTTTTAGGAATACCTTTGGGGTCTTCTATAAACTAGATGACCAAAAGCCGGTTTTTTACATTTATAAAAAACTTGGCTTTCAATCTAAATACGACTTAAAAGGTTTGCGCTGCAAACTTAGTTATGAGGAGAAAATATATTATGGAAAAAAAATCTAAAAAAACGCTGATAACAATTGTTGTTATTCTTGTTGTTACTATTTTAAGCATCTTTTTAATTTCAGCGATTGGAAAAAAATCTAAAAAGGCGGCTATGCCTCCTATGGGGATGATGGGTGGCGGAGAAAGCACTACAGTTGTAACTGTTCGCAGTCAGGAAGTTTCTGTGCAAACTTTAAAAGACTACGTTATGACAAATGGCGAAGTTGAAAGTCAAAGCGCAATAGAAGTTTATCCTTCTATGAGCGGAAAGATTTCTTCTGTAAATGTTATGCTCGGCTCTCATGTAAAAAAGGATGACATCATTGCGTACATTGACCCAAGCGAGCCTGGCTCAAACTATGCAAAAAGTCCTGTTACGGCTCCTATAAGCGGAAGCATTGTTTCTTCTCCGTTAAAAGTTGGCGCTAAGGTTTCTCCTACAAGTGCGGTTACCATGATTGGCGATATTGAAAATCTTCAAATTTCAGCTCCGGTTCCAGAACGCTATGTGGCAGAGTTAAAACCCGGCTTAAAAGCTGAAATTTCTTTGGAAGCGTATCCTGGAATTGTGTTCAATGCTACAGTTTCCAGGGTTAGTCCTGTAGTTGACAAAAACAGCCGCACAAAGGAAATTATTTTAAACTTTGATAAGAAAGACAGCCGCGTAAACGCAGGCATGTTCGCAAAGGTGAAGCTTTATACATCTGAGTACAAAGGTCAAATTGTTGTTCCAAAAGACGCAGTTGTTCAGGATGATGAAAATTCTTATCTTTATGTTGTAAATGATAATTACAAAGTTTCCAAGCGTTCTGTAAAAACTGGAAAATCTGTGGATTCTTACATTCAAATCACGGACAATCTCATGCCAGGTGAACGAGTTGTAGTTGAAGGTATGCTTTCTCTTTCTGATGGATGCAGTGTAAACGACATTGCTAATCCTAAGAAAGCTGAAGATAAAAATGCGGAGTAAACTATGAGCATTTCTAGAAAGACTCTTGAACATCCTGTTCTAACTTTAATTGTATTTACACTTTTATTTGCTGTAGGAATTTTTTCCTTAAGAACTTGTTCTATAGGATTGTTCCCGGAAATAGATGCCCCTTATGTAATGGTAATGACAACTTATCAAAATGCGGGTCCGGAATCTGTTGAAAAAACTGTAACAAAGGTTTTGGAAGGTGCTTTGGTAAGCGTAAACGGTCTGAAAAACTTATATTCAACATCTTCAGAAAGCTCTTCAATGATTCAGCTGGAATTCAATTATGGAACAGATATTGAATCCGCAGTAAACGACATTCGGGACAAGCTTGGGCGAGTGGAACGCTCTTTGCCGGACAATGCTTCTTCGCCGACAATTTTTAGAATGTCGGCAGATTCCATGCCAATAATGCGAATTTCTATTCGGGGAAACCGCTCTGTAGATGATATTAAGCAAATCGCCGAAGACAGCATAGTTGATATTCTTGAGCAGGCAGATGGTGTTGCCGAAGCAAGTGTCAGCGGCGGAAAAACAAAGGTTGTTCGCGTAGAGCTTGAACAAAATCGCCTTGCCGCTTATGGATTTACCGTAACTCAAGTTAGCGCGGCTTTGGCTAAGCAGAACCTTGAGCTTGGCGGCGGAAAATTAAACGAAGGTCAAAAAGATTACGTTGTCAGAACAACTGGAGAATTTTCGGATATTGAAGACATTAATAACACTGTAATTGCAACTATAAATGGTTATGACGTAAAGCTTCGCGATATAGGGCGTGCTTATCTTGGCTATGAAGATTTGCAAAGGGAAGTTTTTATAAATGGCGAGCACGGTGTTTATGTAAGTGTTACCAAGCAGTCAGGTTCAAATTCTGTAACCGTTGCAAATAATGTTTACGAAAAAATGGATCAGCTAAAAAAGACTCTTCCTTCTGATATAACAATGAAGATTATTCAAGACGACACAGATTCAATTAGGGATACAATTCAAACTCTTGTGGATTCCGCTTGGCAAGGACTTTTGCTTGCAGTCATAATCTTGTTTATCTTTTTGCAGAACTTTAAGTCTACAATTATAATTTCAATTTCCATTCCGCTTTCGATGGTTATAACGCTTTTGTGTATGAACCTCGCCGGAATTACGCTGAACATGATGACTCTTACGGGGCTTATTTTGGGCGTAGGTATGATAGTAGATGCCTCAATCGTTATGATAGATAACATCTATTCGTACCGTTCCAGGGGTGCGAAGCCTAAAATTTCGGCAATTCTTGGTTCTCAGGAAATGATTGCTTCTGTTGTTTCTGGAAACTTAACGACAATTTGTGTTTTTGTCCCTTTCCTTCTGTATATGAAAGACTTAGGAATGATGGGGCAAATGTTCAAGGGAATTATTTTTACAATTGTAATAGCCCTTGTTTCCTCTCTTCTAGTTGCAATCTTTTTGGTTCCAGTTCTTGCAGGAAAATTTTTGCCGCTTTCAAACCGTGCCGAAAAGCCTGTAAAGTCAGCTTTCTTTAAGTTTCTTTACGGTATATTCCAAAAGGGAATTGATGCGGTAACAAACGTTTATAAAAAAATGCTTGCCTGGGCGCTTGCAAATAGGGCGGTTACAATTGTTGCTTCTGTTTGTATTTTGATTATTTCCTTTGCGCTTGTGCCAACAATGCAGGTAAACATGATGCCGGAGGGAAACGACGATTCTGTAACTTTGAATATTACGATGCCGATTGGAACTCCTCTTACAGAAACAAAGGCAGTTGCCCTTGCGTTTGAAGATATTGTAAAAAATGAAGTGAAAGGATATGAAACTCTTACAACTACCGTAGGTTCTGGAGGCGGTTGGGGAAGCAGCTCTTCTTATAAAGCAACTGTTCAGATTGTTCTTCCTGATGCGAGCGAGCAAATTGAATCTGCTGAAGATATAAAGAAGATTTTGAGAAGTCACTTTTCAGATTTTTCTGGCGCAAGGCTAAGCTTTAGAGCTGGCATGCGTGGTCAAATGATGGGTAGCGATATAGACATTGCAATCCGTTCAAACGATTTGGATAAGGCTTTTGATATTGCCCAAAAGATTTCTGGCATAATGGATGGAATGGCTTCTATTGGAGATACCACTGTAGATACGGAAAAAGGTCTTCCTCAGGTAGAAGTTGTAATTGACCGCGACCGTGCTTATTCCTTTGGTGTGGATGTAACAACCGTTGCCCGGGAAATAAATTATGCTGTAAACGGTGTAACTGCAACTTCTTACAGAAAAGATGGAAAAGAGTACGATGTTGTTGTTATGTATCAGCCAGAGGATAGAAAAAGCGTTGTTGACCTTGAGTCTATGTATGTAATGGGAACTTCTGGCAAGGTCTGTGTTTCTAACTTCGCAAGCTTAAAGCGCGGTTTAGGACCTGTTTCAATCTCCAGGGAAAATCAGAGCCGGATTATTCACGTTACTGCAAACGTTTTGACAAAGCAAAATGCCAATATAATTGAAAACGAAATTAAACAGCAAATTTCAGAAAACATGATTGTTCCAGACAGCGTTTCAATTTCGTTTGAAGGTTCTTGGGGCGACACAACAAAGCAGTTGAAACTGTACGCAGCAATCGCGGCAATGGCAATTATTCTTGTATTTGGAGTTATGGCCGCAACATACGAATCTTTTAAAGCTCCTTTTATAAACCTTGTAACAATTCCGTTTATGTTTATCGGTGTGATTCTTTTGTATAAGATTTTAGGGCAGCCGATTTCTATTATGGCGATGGTCGGAATTATTATGCTGGTAGGAATTGTTGTAAACAACGGTATTATTCTTGTAGACTATACAAACCTTCTTAGAGCAAGAGATATTCCTATGATGCAAGCCTGTCTTGAAGCGGGAACTAGCCGCCTTAGACCGGTTTTAATGACCACCCTTACTACAATTTTAGGAATGTTGCCTATGTGCTTTGCAAGCGAAGGAATGGCTGCCATGGTTCAGCCTATTGGAATCGCTGTTGTAGGCGGACTTGTTTCTTCTACATTCGTAACCTTGCTTATAATTCCAGTCCTTTATTCAATAGTTATGAAGGATAAAAAAGCAAAGAAAACAAAATTGATGCTTGCTTACGAAAAAGAAGTTGAAGCTTGTAAAAAAGAATCAGATTCTGGTTCAGGAGATAACTAGATATGACAGATTACAGAATTGAAATTATTTCAAATCAGTCCGTAGAGGATGACATTACAGAGCTTATAGAGGAAGCTATTCCTGAAATTCAGTATACAGTAATGCCTGTTGTTCACGGTAAAGGCGGACATTCCAAAAAATTGGGAACAACCACTTGGCCAGAACAAAATTTCCTTATGTTTAGTTATGTTTCTGAAGAAGAGGCAAAAAAAATAAAGCAGCTTGTGGAACTTGTAAAATTGAAGTTCCCAAGCGAAGGCGTTTCATTTTTTGCTTGCAAACAGGCTGACTTGTAAAAGATAAGTTCAAATTTCAAGTTTTTAAAAACTGAATAAAAGCATAAGCGAGTTTACAATTTGCGAAGATTTTGCGCGATAAGAACAGTTAAAGTTGCGTAGCAACCAAAATCGGTTCAAACGAAGTGTGAGTACAATCATCTGCAGCAAATTGGAAATTTGCTGTGAGCGTTTTTACACAATTTATAAAAAACTTGAAATTTGATCTATTTTGTTCCAGTTACAACTCTAAGCTGATTTTCAAGGTCGCAGATTATAGATGTGTTTTTAAAGCCAGAGAGCGCGCAAAGTTCTCTGGCTTTTTTTGCGTTGTACTCGCCAGTTTCCATAAAAAAAAGCCCTCCATAAGAAAGGTGTGAATATGCCTGCGGAACAAGATTTCTGATTAACTCAAGCCCATCGCTCGAAGTGCTTTTTTCGCCAGTTAGCGTAATGTCGCCGTCTAAGGCTAGGCGAGGTTCTTTTCTTCCATCTTTTAAGAGTTCGTCAACGAGTTTTGAAGGAACGTATGGCGGATTTGTAAGAATTGCGTCAAAAGTAGCGCCTATATTTTCGAAGAGATTTGTGCGGCAAAAACGAACTCTCTCTTGTTCGCCCGGCAAGAGAATGGATTGCGCATTCTTTTTCGCAATTTCAAGAGCGTTTTCGCTTATGTCGGCAAGGACAAACAGCGGCAATCGCTCCTTCAACGCTGAATCTGATGCAATTGTTTTTAGAACAGAAATGCCGATGCAGCCGCTGCCTGTGCACATATCGCAAACCGTTAAAATTCTGTTAGGATTTGCAATAATTTTTTCTTTAATTAAATTTACCGCGTTTTCTACAAGAATCTCTGTGTCGGGCTTTGGAATTAAAACGTCAGGAGTTACAAAAAAATCTAGTCCAAAAAATTCTTTGCGGCCTGTTATGTAGGCGATTGGAAGCCCGGTTTTTCTTAGCTCGATGGCATTTTTTAGCCAGTCTAGCGAATCCTTTGAAAGCAAAAAATCTGGGTTTAGCAAAATCCAAGTTTTGCTTTTGCAAAGACAGTACTCTAATAGAACATTTATGTCTAAAAGAACACTGTTTTCGTCTTTCCTTATTTGACCAGAATAAAGTTCAGTATAGGCAAACTTTTTAAAATCCTTAATTGTCATTTTTACTTAGCAATTTAGTTTTCAGTAAGACCTGTTACGTCTGCTTTAAGCTGCTCTTCTTTTGCGTATACATTCAGGGCGTCCAGCATGTCGTCCATGTCGCCCATCATAAATGCAGGCAGGTTGTGCTGGGAATAATTAATTCTGTGGTCTGTAACGCGGTCCTGCGGATAGTTGTATGTGCGAATCTTTTCAGAACGTGCGCCAGAACCTACCATGCTTGAGCGAGCCGCCGCCCTTTCTGCTTGTTTCTTGCTTTCTTCCAGGTCAAAAAGCCTAGCCCGCAAAACGCGGAACGCTTTTTCCTTGTTTTTTATCTGAGACTTTTCGTCTTGCTGAATAACTACAATCCCTGTAGGAATGTGAGTAAGCCGCACCGCAGAGTCAGTCGTGTTTACGCACTGTCCGCCAGGACCGCCTGCGCGCATGACATCGATTCTAACATCTCCAGGTTTAATTTCAATTTCAGTATCTTCTGCTTCTGGAAGAACTGCCACTGTTACCGTAGAAGTTTGAAGCCTTCCCTGTGCTTCTGTAACAGGAACTCTCTGCACGCGGTGAACACCAGATTCCCAGCGAAGCGTTCCATATACAAATTTTCCGCTTATGGAAGTAACAATTTTGTTAAAACCGCCGACTTCAGTTTCCTGGGCTTCCATTGTTTCGGTCTTCCAGCCTTTTCGCTCCGCAAGATGGCAGTACATTTCCCATAAGTCGCGAACAAAAAGGCTTGCCTCGTCGCCGCCTGCTGCGGAACGCAATTCAAGAATAATGTTTTTTTCGTCAAGAGGATCTGGCGGAACCAGTTTTAGTTTTATATCTTCTTCGATTTTTGGCTGTTTTTCTTCAAGCTCACGCAGTTCTTCGCGAGCCATTTCTTTCATTTCTACGTCATCTTCGGCAGTAATCATTTCTTTTGCATCTTGTATGCCTTGAAGAACTTTTTTGTATTCATCGTAAAGCGCGCAAAGTTCCGAAAGGTAATTATTTTCGCGCATTGTGTCTTTGTATTTTTTCTGGTCCTTTACCAAGTTAGGATCCATAATCATCTGCTGCACTTCTTTGTATCTTTTCGAGCAGTCTTCAAGTTTTTTCAGTAAATCCATAGAATGATAATAATAAAAATGCTAGGAAAATTCAATTATCGCAACTTGTTTGCACTGTTTTTAGATTGAAAGTTGTTTTTATGAAAAGAAGTAAATTCGCTTGCGCTTCTGTTCGTTTTTCTAAAAACTCGAATTTCAGGCTTATTATTCTTCGTTTTTATTGAAGATTTTTGTTTCGTATTTTCCAGTTGCAATGTCGATAAATCTTACAAAAAGCGAAACCTTGTTTTCAAAATTCAGCCATTTCCAAACGTTTGAAGCAAATGTGTTTAGGTCGCCGTCTATTTCTACAGGAACAGGCTCTCCTTCAAAGCTTGGCAAAGGATTGCCGTCTTCCATGTAAGTGTGAATGTAATGGCCAATTCCGTTTTGAGGATTGTCGTAAGAAAAAGTGAACCTAAGGCAGTTGTCTGGATTTCCGTTGTCGCTTTTAAGAATCGAAAGCTCATAAGAATATTTTTGTTCAGAAAAGTCCAAAAGACTTGAAATTCTTGGAGTGTAGTTCGGCGCATCGTGCTCGTATTTTCTGCTTCTTAAAGACTGTTCAAAAGTTTTTCCTTCTTTTAAGCCCTCGTAGATTGTGTCGGTCTGGTCGCCGTTTGTTACGATTGTTTTTTCGCCAAGAACTTTTACGGCAGAATAGATTATAAGGCTTGGGTCGCCAGCAATCAAAGAAGAATCGTAAGCTTGCGTTCGAATGCCTTCTCCTTCTTGTACAAATATTCGGTTGCGGCTGCCGGCGCTTCTTCCCATTGTCCAATAAGCGCTTACAGCGTATTTCCCGTCTTTAGATTTGCCTGCGATTATTCCTCTTCCAGGATAAGAAGTTTGTGTTAATTCCTTTTCAAGCGATTTAGGATTCATAAAAAGCCTCGTGAGTTCTTGTGTAGTTTATTTTATAGGTCGAATTTTAAGTTTTAGGAAAACGAATAAAAGCGTATTGCGCTTCGACCAGACTTATTTTATAAAAAAAAAGTTTGACAGGTCAAGCGTCAGGGGTTTATCATTAATAGGTTGAATGTTGGGTTTTTATAAATTGAAACTTCTCTTACGCTTTTATTTTTTTATAAAAAACAAATCAATTAAAATAAAAAGTGAATTGTCTACGTCGTTCATCTAAGAAAGTTTTTTCGGCTGCTTTTCTTTATGACGGTTCAAAAGAATGGGAAAAAAAATGAAAAAGTTTTTGAAAAAAAAGTATTTATCATTTGTTGGCGTATTGTGCCTGTTTGGAATTTTTGTAGGTTTTTCAGCCTGCACAAATCTTTTGGAAGAACGTTCAGAGACGAAAGACTCTGGTGCGTTAGGTTCTGTTTCTATAAATGACGCAAATCGTGCGGTTTTTGTAGATGACATTTCCTATGCGGTTGCGACCGTTACTGGAACTGGAATAAAAGCTGGTTCAGAGCCTAGTGGAAAAAGCGATATTTCCGGCGGAAAAGGAACTCTTTCTGTTTCTGGAATTCCTGCTGGAAAGAACCGCATTGTGACAGTCCAGGCTTATAGTTCGTCAAATGGAAAAATAAACGGCGTTACAATGCGTGCAATCTGCGATATTAAGGTCGGAGAAAATACTTCTGTTTCAGTTAATTGGTCAACAACCGCGCTTGGAAACATTTTTGCCCAGCTTCTTGCTAGCGGAAAAGACTTGTCTGCTGTTTCTTCTGCTGATATTTCAAAAATAAAGGCGGCAATTCCAACTGATGTTTCTGCTCCTCTTGTAAATGCGGCAAAAATCGCTTCGGATTATGTTTCTGGCGGGGCTACTGGCTTAAACTCTTCCTCTGAATACAAACTTTCTGCGGCAACTGTAACTTTGACCACAAAAGATATTTCTGGCTATAAAGTTTACGTTGGCGACCCATCTTCTGAAATACAGACAATTTCTGCGGACACTTCCAGCGGAACTTTGATTGTTCCTCCTGGAACTTGGCCGATTTACGTTGTGGACTCAACAGGTGCGGTAAAAGGATTTGGTTATGGCACATTCACTGACGGTGGCGAGCATACAATCAGCATTACAAACGATGGCTCTGTAAAGATTGCATTTGACAGGGGTGTTATTGACGACAGGATTGTTGTGCATGCGAAAGTTCCTTATATTTATATCTGGGATTCTGGAACATCAGTTGATAAAAAAGAATTTACATCGATGAAAGATGAAGATTCTGATGGCTGGTATGACTATACGATTGGTGCTACTTCTGCAAATATGATTTTCCTTTCTGCTGCTAATTGGGATTCAAAAGCATCTGGAGATCTTTCCCGCGAGGCCGGTGAATGGTGGTTCAAGGATGGAAATTGGTATGATGGAAATCCGGAAGATTCTGTTGCGCCGATTATAATTTCATTCAAATCAGATGCTTCTGGAACTGTGAGCGGAATAGTCACACTTTCTGCGGAAGTAACAGATAATTCTGCTCTTAAAAAAGTTGTGTTCTACATAGGCGAAAAAGAAATCGGCTCATCAGAAGTAACTGGAACATCTGCAACTGCAACTTGTGAATGGAACACTGCGTATGTAAAAAATGCTACTTATAATGTCCGGGCAGTTGCTTATGATACAGCAAACAATGCTTCTGAAGAAAAAACACTTTCAATCACAACAAAGAATGAAAATCTTCCTCCGGTTGCTGTAATTTCTGGAAGTTCGTATGCAAAACTTGATTCAACAAAAGAATTCAATGCAGATTCCTCTTATGACCAGAACGGAGGAACTATAAAATCTTATTCATGGAGCGTTTCTGGAGGCGCGACAATTTCAAGCGGAAGTGGCACAAGCAAAATCACTGTAAAAATGCCTTCTTCTGCAGGTGAAGTTACAGTCAGTCTTTCTGTAACTGATGATGAGGGGGCTTCTTCCGAAACTGTTGCAAAAACCGTAAAAGTTCGCGAGCAAACTCAGACAAGCGGCGACTTCCGCGACGAGACAATCTACTTTTTGATGACAACTAGGTTCTATGATGGGGATACGGGAAATAATGCCTATTGTTGGGATGATGAAAGTTGTTTTAATTCTATAACTCTTAAAGATCCTGGTTGGAGAGGTGATTTTAAAGGTCTTATAGAAAAACTCGATTATATAAAAGCTCTTGGTTTTTCTGCAATTTGGATTACTCCTGTTGTTGAAAATTCTTCGGGACTTGATTATCACGGATATCATGCTTCAAACTTTGAAAAAGTTGATCCACGTTATGCTAGTATTGGAGAAGATCCGATGGAAGCATATCAAGAATTGATAGACGCTTGTCACGAAAAAGGAATTAAAGTTATTCAGGATATTGTATTGAACCATACTTCTAATTTTGGTGAGCATGGTTTCTTTAGAGTATTTGATACTTCTAATAAGACTCCAAAAAGTGATGGTGTTACTGCATTTATAACAGAATTTTCAACAGATAAAAACGATGCTGTTTTTTCTGACCCATTATATGGACTTAGTTGTATTAATAATTTCATGTCTAAAAATGGTTATTCTGATTATTTTAATTTGTCTGGTTCAATACAATATGAAACAATCCGAATGGGAGCGATGAAAGAAGATGATTACGATACAGAACGTGCTTATCATCATGAAAAGTCAATTCAGTGGGAAGGATATACTGTTCAAACAGGTCAGATGGCAGGAGACTGTGTTGACATTAATACAGAAAATCATAAAGTTGCAGAATATATCAGAAATGCGTATATAAAATATATAGAAATGGGGGTTGATGCTTTCCGAATTGATACAGTAAAGCATATTAGCCGTCTTACTTTTAACAAAGAATTCCTACCGTATTTCAAAGCAGCAGGTCAAGAAATGGGTAAAGATTTCTTTATGTTTGGAGAAGGATGTGTCCTTCGTAATGAAGTATGGAATGATAATAAGCCTCCGATTTCTGTTCCATTCTATACATGGAAAGGCAATGATGATTCTTATTCATGGAGTGAAAGCGATCCGAAAACGAATGAAGATACCGTTTATAAACATTACAATGATAATTTGGATGTTTCTTCTCAGCCTACAAGTGAAAATGCATTTTTAAAAGGAAATATTTATCATACTCCAGATAGAAGTAAATCTAGCGGGCTTGATATGATAGATTTTTATATGCATCACAAATTTGGTTCTGCCGAAAGTGCTTATGCTGTTGCTTCTGAAGAGGACAAATATTTTAATGATGCTACTTATAATGTTACTTATGTAGACAGCCATGACTATGGTCCAAATGAAGGTGGTTATCTTTATAAGCGATTTAGTGGTGGAACGCAGGAGTGGGCAAGTAATTTAAATCTTATATTTACGTTTAGAGGAATTCCATGTGTATATTACGGAACAGAAATAGAATTTCAGAAGGGAATGCAGATTGAACCGTATACAAATGGAAATAAAGTTCCTTATGCACAATCTGGGCGTGCTTATTATGGAGACCATTTGGAAGGAACTGTAACTGCTACGGATTTTGGAGAATATACTGCAAGTGGTACTGTTGCAGAAACCTTAAATTATGAGCTTTCTCAGCATATTATTCGTCTGAACCAAATCCGCCGTGCAATTCCTGCTTTGCGAAAAGGTCAGTATTCAACAGACGGTTGTAACGGAAGCATTGCGTTTAAGCGCCGCTACACAGACAATGATGTTGACAGTTTTGCGGCTGTTGCAATAAATGGTGGCGCAACGTTTACAGGGCTTCCAAGCGGAACATACATTGAAGTCATCACTGGTAAAACTGTAAATTCCAATGGAACAATCACAACTGATTCTATTGAAAGAGGAAATATGCGCGTATATGTTCTTAAAACAGATTCTTGCGAAGTTGATGGCAAAATCGGAAAAGACGGTGCTTATTTGAAATAAGTTTTGCTCAAAATTTGACTTGTTAGATGTTTATGCTTTAGTCTTTTTATAAAAACTATACCTTGCTAGAACTAAAACTTACTTTTTAGTAAATTCTAGCAAGGTATTTTTATTTTGCCCGAACTTCGAGCACAACCGTCTGAACAAATTGTAAACTCGCTGAAAGCTTTTTTCTAACTGTTATAAAAAACTAGGAGTTCAGGCTAGCAAGGTATTTTTATTTAAGTTTTATGCAATTATTACAAGCTTATTGCTGCGCTCTTGCATGCAAGTGTGCCTTCTGATTCATGCACATATACGCACGGCTTAATTACATCTCTTCATATTCAACAGATATTTTTCCAGAAACTGAAGAAAGTTCAATTTTTTGGCCACCGCCGTTGAAGTCTACTGTGGTTTTTCCTTTAGGACTAAAAGAGTTTCTGTTTATTTTGTCTGAAAAATAGCCGCTTTTTGTGGTAACATCTGCGCTAAAAGCCGTTGCGTATGGAACTTCAAGCTCTATTTGTCCGCTTAAAGAAGATATTTTTGAAACGTTTTTAGGTTCTTTAAGCAAAAAAACAGAAATCTTGCCGCTTGTAGTTGAAATATCAAATGTATCTGCAAGAATTTCCTCCGCAGAAAGCTCTCCGGAAGCAGAATTTATTTTTATTTGCTGCGACTTGATTTTTTCTACTTCGATTTTTCCGCTTGCGCTTTTTGCACAAAAATCTTCTGCAATTGTTGCATTTTCAATATCTACAGAACTGCTTGCAACAGATACAAAAAGTTTTTTTGAAGAAAAATTTTCTATGTCAACATCGCCAGAAGCACTTTTTATAGAACATTCTTCTAGTGTAAAATCATGCGGTATAAAAATTTTTACTTCTGGTTCCTGTCCTAATAAAAAATTTTGCTTTTTTTGCGACGTTACAGTTAAAATTCCTTCTTTAAGAGCGACAGTTGGAATTTTTGGGGGATTCCTTGTTGCAATTTCTACAATAATTTTGTCGCCATAGATTGAACTTATGTCAAGTTCTTCTGAAGAAAGGTCTGCTCTTATTCCTTTTATTTCTGCTGTATTCCAGCCATTGCGAAATGCAACTGGTTTGCTGTCTGTAAACCCTAGGGAGCAGAATAAAAGATTTGCAAAAAGTATTGCAATGAACTTATATTTTTGTAAAAAAGATTTCATAAAGCACCTCATATAATAAGTAAGTTTTGTTGTAAGCTTTTAAGGTCTTTGACCCATTCCGCCTTCTAAAGTCAGCGTTTCTCCGCTCATATACTTAAAGTCTGGGGAAGCTAGCTGAACGCAGACCCTTCCAATTTCTTTTTCTACATCGCCAAAGTGTCCCATCGGCGGAGTTTTTACATTTGCTTTGAATGCGTCTGGATAGTTTTGCTTAAACTTTTCAAGCTGGGCAGTCCATGCCAAAGGACAAATTACATTTACGTTAATTCCGTCTTGCGCCCATTCGGTTGCAGCCACGCGCGAAAGTCCTCTTATTCCTTCTTTCGCGGCCGCATAAGCGCATTGCCCGTAGTTTCCAAAAAGACCTGCGCCAGAGGCAAAATTTATTACAGAGCCTTTTGTTTCTTTTAGATACGGATAGCAGGCTTTCATGTAATAAAATGCTGCGTATAATCCAGAATAAACTGCTAAATCAAATTGCTCGGTTGTATGCTCTGCAAGAGCGACTCCAGAAGCGGAGGCTTGCGCGTTGTTTATAAGAACATCAATTTTGCCAAAAGTGTCAACGGCTTGCTTTATAACGTTGCTCACAACAGTTTCGTTGTCTGCGCCAGCATTCACGTCTGCTTGGATTGCAAGCACTTTTATTTTGTATTTTGATTCCAAATCGGATTTTGCGTCTTCTAGTTTTTGCAGATTTCTTCCTGTCAAAACTAGATTTGCGCCTTCTTTTGCATACGCTGTCGCAATTCCATAGCCAATAGAGCCGCAAGAACCGTCGCTTAAAACAGCTTTTCCGCCTCCTGTAATAATTGCAACCTTGTCTTTTAAAAATCCCATATATCCTCCAATAAATTTGACATTCCTATATTTAAGATAAAAAACAATTCATCAAAGCGCACAAAGCACTTGTGCAGTTGTTTTTTTTCATTATAAAATGTAAGTTAGAAAACAAATCGGGTGCATAGCTTTTTTTACAAAAAATAAGTATTCTTATGATAATTCCATAAAAATGCTTATATTC
Organism: uncultured Treponema sp.; assembly: GCA_934667505.1. Taxonomy (GTDB): domain Bacteria; phylum Spirochaetota; class Spirochaetia; order Treponematales; family Treponemataceae; genus Treponema_D. The sequence goes on from CAKULY010000009.1 coordinate 24,497, forward strand.
AAACTATCTATAATATAGCAAAAAAATCAAAAATCAGGCTAGATAAAAGTTTGATAAAATATTCTAAAGGTGGTTTATGAAAAAGACAAATTTTCTTATGGCGATTTTTTCTTTGCTTGCAGTTGTAATTTTTGGTTGTAAGTCAAAGGAGTCAAACTTGGTTTTAGGTGATTGGAAATTGGTTCAGTATGAAGTCTGCGGAAATGCAGTCGATTTTTCAAGGGCGACAATTTCTTTTAGCCAAGAAAAGAAAAATAGTTTGACGGTTTCTGGATTTTCCGGCGTGAACTTGTTTTCAGGTTCTTTAAATGTAAAAGGAAAAAAGATTTCTTCAAAGCCGGAATTTGTAACTACAAGAATGGCTGGCCGCAAAGAAGACATGGACTTTGAGCGGAAGTTTTTAAATTCTCTGGCAACCGCAAATTCTTTGGAAGTAAAGGTTGAAAATAAAAAGCAGCTGCTGCGCATTGTTAATTCTTCTGAAAAGTCGGAGCTTGTTTTTGAAAAAAAATCTATAAAAGATGAAACTTGGGTTTTATGCGCAACCCTGAAAAATGACGGCGTTGTGAGCATAAGTCTTGATGAGGACGAACTTCCTACGCTTAGTTTTAGCGAAGAAAACAAGGCTTCTGGTTTTTCGGGTGTGAATTATTACACAATGGATTACAGTCTTGATGAAGAAAATAAAAAACTTTCGTTTACGCTTGGAATTTCCACTTTGATGGCATCCGGCAGCAAGGAAGCTCAAGAACTTGAGCGTCAGTTTTTTGTAAACATGGATCAAGTCTATTCGTATTCAATTTCCGGGGACAGTCTTACATTGCGTGCAAAAGACGGAAAAATCCTTTTAGAATTTATAAAAGGGAACAAAAAAATCTAAGCAGGTTAAAAGTAGAATTTTATGAAACTAAATAAAGCATATTTTAAGTGTCTAAGTTTACTAGCTATTTTTGGTGCTGGAATATCAATTTTTTCGTGCAAGCAAGATTTGCTGGATTCTCCTAATATTTACACAGGTCTTTCTTATTCGAAAGGTGAAATTTTGCCTCCAGAAAAAATAACTGCAACGCAGGGAGGATACAGAAGCATTACGCTTACTTGGCAATCTTCAAAATATGCAAAAAATTATGAAATTTATTCAAGCGACACTTCGACCGGGGAATTTATAAAAATCGGAGAAACTTCCGACGCTACTTGCAGCTATACTTCCTCAGAAAATCCTGGAATTCTAAAATATTTTAAGGTAAGAGCGGTTAAGGAAGTTGATAGTAAAAACGTTCTTTCAGAGTTTAGCGCAACTTGCTTTGGAACGACTCTTGCAACGCCTGCAATTACCTGGGTAAAGCAGAGCGCTAATGGAGATGCCATAACTGTAAAGTGGTACAAGGGCGTAAACTGCACCCCAAAAACTTATCTTAACAGCGAGTTGAATTATACGGTAATCCTTTGGAACGCAGATATTACAAAAATTTTAAAAGAAGTAACAATCGCCGCTACAGAAGTTTCAAGCGATGCGGATACTGTTTATACATTTACAGGGCTTGAGCCAAACACAAATTACAATGTGCAGGTAAAAGCCTACAAAAAATCTGCGCAAAACAACACGGAAAGCAGCGATCCGGAAAATCAGTCCACTGCACATTCTTTAGTTCCTGCAGCGCCAGAAAAATTAGCAGTTGCGAAAGGAACTTCTAAGGATGAAGTAAAAGTTTCTTGGATATTGCCAAAGTTTGCGGAAATAAAAACTTCCGCTGCTTACGAAGCTCGTCCTGTCTATTTTAAAATCTATAAAAAATTAGAATCCGCTCCGGATTACGCCTATAGTTCCATTGTGACTTATTTGGGCTCTGTAAAACAAAATGCGCCATCATCTTCTGTAATTTACTTTGAAAAGAAAACTGATGCCGCGCCAGAAGAATCTAATGTAACGGTTATGCCAGAAGGTTCAGTTTTGGTAGAGTACCCAGCGGAAGAAACTGAAACCGACCAGAATTATAAAAATTATATTCCTGGAGCAAAAATAACCTATATAGATAAAGACGTAAAAGTTGGCGAGAAGTATTCGTACCGCGTGCAGTCGTTTATAGACGATAACGGCAAGAAGCTTGTAACTTCTGATGAATCTTATTGCGAGGAATCCGGCTGGCTTATAAACACTCCGTCAATTTCTGTCTCTTCTGCATATAAAGAAAAGCCTAAAGAAGATGAAGCTAGTCCTGCTAAAATTGAAAGTTTTTCGGTCGCATTGAATTTCAAGTTTGACGATTTTGGGCAGCCTTACAATTATGTAATAGAAGAAACTTGCCAAAAAATGAAAAAAGCTGCTGAGGAAGGAACAGAAGATACTGTAGAGGAAGAAAATAAAAATTATTTACAAAGCACATCTTATTCCATATTCCCAAAAGAATTTAATTATCAGCCTATTGATGATGAAAATTACTATCAAAAGTATACTTACGCAGTGTACATTCTTGATGCAGCTTCAGAATCTTCTGATGTAAGCAAGGCGTATATTTCTGTTAGCGCGCCAGGTTCTGTAATCGTTATAAACGACATGAGCAAAATGCCTAACGTAGAAGATTTTTCTGTAAAAGATGGCTATAAGGATGGTTTTCTGCTTTCCTGGACTTATAACAAAGACTGCAAATATACGCTGTCCTGGAAAGATAACGATTCAACGCAGATTAATAGTTTAGTGCTAGACAATGCAGAGCTTGAAAAAAACTTAAGCGGAGAAGGTCTTGTTACATTTAAACATTCTGCAAACAGCGGCGATATAAGAAAAGATTATACTTTGACTGCTAATAATGGAATGGAAAAAAGCAAGACCCTAAATCCTCTGGAAAGTGAAGGGGGGGGGTATAAAACACTTGGCACTCCAGAGCCGTACTTTGAGCCGAATTACAATTCTGTAAAAGTTTTATGGAAGCCTGTTCAAAAAGCTGCAGGGTATAAAATAACTGCGGAATATAATGGGTCTTCTATTGATGAAGAAAATATTTCTGAAATTCAAACTGACGAAGATGGCAATCTAACTTGCGAAATAACAGAGCCTTACGGAAAAACTGGCGAAGCATTTAATACAACAGATGCTGAAATCGCCGGAGAAAAAATTGAGTTTAAGCTTGAAGCCTACTCTGTAGATTCTGAAGGTGCAACACAACTTGACACTACACAATCTCCTGAAGATTTTAAAGTTCTAACTTTAGGGCCAGGAGCAATAGAGTATTCAAAACAAGATGGCGCTGCTTCTAAGATAGAAAAAGGTTTCTTTATAGAAGGAACAACGGACAGAATAACTTTAAGGTGGAACAGCGTTCAGGGCGCAAACGGCTATTTAATTGTCCGCAAAAAATACAGCGAAAATTACTATTCAGATTTAAAAAATAAAGCGGACGTTTATTTTTATTCAGAAACTAACAATTCTCTATCGCTTTTAAATGACGGTTCAGATATTAAAGAAAGCACAAGCTGCACGAAGACCGCAAACGAAATTACTTTTAAAGATATTTATAAACCTACAAAAAACTATGAAAATCAATATGAAATAGATCAGGCTCAATTAAAATGGGGATTCCCTTACGGCTATACAATTATTCCTGTTTTAAAAGATTCTGATTTTGAAATGGACGAGCTGGAAATAAAAGGAACGGCGGCTTCTATTTCTTATACTCCGGAATCTTTAGGCAAAGTAGAAAAAGTTGATTCAACTTATGGTTATGGGCATGGACTAAATGCTTCAAAGGCGACTACAAAAAGCACTGTAAAACTTTCTTGGAAAGAGCCGTACAAAAAAGAGCAGAAGCCTACTATATATTACCGCTCCTATAATGCTGAAAACGGTTCTGTATGGCAAAAAGAAGATTTTTCAAACAGCCTTAATACGGCGCAGGTTGCTCCTGAAAATCCGTATAAAGCTTATGATTATTTAGCATGCTATTCTCCAGATGCGCCGGAAAGGTTGGAAGTTGATTCGTATTTTGAAGATTACATTGCAAGGCAAAAGGACGGCAATAATGAAAAGAATAACAAAGGCTATATCCTGTCGTTCGAGACGCCTGCTGCTAAGTATGGCGGTAACCTTTCAGGGGATGATTATATAAAAGACGGCTACTATTATTCAGAAAATCTGTCTTGGTCTAAGTATGATACGGAAGAAAAAAAGCAAGGCTTTGATAAAGCGGAACTTTTTATGTTGAACACAAATAAAAAGGACGGCTGGGTAAAAATTGTTGACTTAGAACCAGCTGACTTTTCTGTGGCAGATATAAATGTTGCAGATTCAAAATACGATTTGCTCATTGAAAGTCCTAATGCTACTGCGGTAACACTCATGCCGCAGAGCATAAGAAACGGCGGAACAAACACCGACGGCCTTTTAAAGGTTCTTAGGGACGCAAAACATTATTACATGCTAAAGGCTTCCAGGACATTTAAAGATGAGGAAGGAAAAGACCAGACCATTGAAATTTCAGTCGGCGACAAAGGTTCTGTTTATGCGTACAGGCAGATAACAGACGAAGAGCTTGCAAAGGCGACTATGCTTGTAATTGCGGAATCGTTTAATGTAACTTCAGAAGGAAAAACAACGAATGGCGCGCAAGGTTCTTTCTGGTGGGATTCTGAATATGTTTCATGGTCAGTCCCTGTAAGATATGCATTAAAGATGAAAATTAACAATTACGTTCATTCATGGAAAAGCCTTCCGAATAATGTTTTGTCTGTTGCTCCTGTTGATTCGTTCATTAAAATTGCAGATTTAAATGAATCTAATGAAACACGGGGAAGAGCCGATGATAAAAAGCCTTATTTCTTATGCTTAAAGGAAGACAAAGACTTTTCAAGTTCAAAGCTTATCCCTCTTACAGTAACAGCCTCGCAAGAGCCTTTCGCTTCTCTAGATTCTTACTCCGCGACTGTTAAATTCGCCTCTTCAAATTCAAAATTTGCAGTTGAAGTTGAACGCGATGGCTCTAAAACATTCTCTAAAAATGTTTCTGATAATGAAGAAGTAAAAAAATGGCTTCCAGCAGACATCAACGGCAATGGCTATAATGGACAAAACCCAGATTACGGCTGGTGGGAGAACTAGTTTATGAAAGCAAGAAATCTTAAAAAAAATCATATTGGTTATTTGCGGTTTTTAAGCCTTTGCGTATTTGCCGCCGTTGCGTTTAGTTCCTGCGCAGATTTTTTTCAGCAAAAAGTCGATATGGACAAAAGCAGCAATACGTCAAGCCTTTACGACCTTTTAACGCCGGAATTGAAAATTGAAAAACTAGACGCCCCAAAAGAACTATTCGTTTCGCAAGGGCTTTATTCAAATCTGATTGAAATAAGCTGGTCTGCGGTAAAATATGCTTCTTCCTATAAAATAGAGCGGGCTGTTGTAAAAACAAAAAATCCAGATGGAACTTGGCAAATGCCTGCAGAAGGCGACTTTGAGCTTCTAACATCTTCGGACATTTTTAACACCCGCTATACGGATACAATAATTCAAGAGCCAAAATACACCAGCCCTGAATTAAATTTTATTTACTATTACCGGGTTTTCGCGCAGAATTTGCCTAAAGGGTATGAGCAGAGCGACTATTACCCGGATTATGCGGAGCGAAAGATTTACGACTCAGAAGGCAACGATACTGGCAAAACAGAAGTCCTTGCCGACCCTTCAATTTACGGAACGCTGCTTTTGCCGGTTTCAAATGTGGAAGCGTCAAAGGGAACTTCTTCAGATTCTATTACAGTAAAGTGGGCTGGCGTTCCGGATGCTGAAAAATACAAAGTTGAGCGGGGCGACCGTGAGCAAGGCAATTTTTACAGCATAAAAGAAGTTTGGGCAAGCGAAACCGAATTAACAGATTCCATTGACGAAAAAGATCAAGGCACTGAATTTTATTACAAAGTTTATGCCATAAACAGTTCTAAAGAAGAATCTTGCGCAAGTCCTGTTGCAATGGGCTATTCTTTGCAGCCGGGTGCGCCTGTCGCCCCTTCTGATGTGACTGTAGAAAACGGGCTTGGAACAAACAGCTCTTCTTTGTTTGTAAAGTGGTCAGCTGGCACAGATTCAAGCATTTCTTACACTCTTTACAGAACCAGTTCAGTGGATTCTGTTTACAAACTTTTAAAGCCTAATGCGACATCTCTTTATGAAGACAAAACTGCAAAGCCTGGAATATATTATTACTATTTTGTGCAGGCGATAAAAACTGCCGACGATGGAACTGGAACGCTTTTAAAAAGCGCGTTTAGCGAAAGCGGCAAAGAGTCCGCAAGTCCTGCTTACGGATTCTTGCTAAGTCCGCCGGATTCTGTTCAAGTCGATGACGGAAGCGATAAAAATCATAAAAAAATAATTTGGTCGCCGGCAATAAATTCTGTGGATTCTGCGCAGGCGGTAGATTTTAAATACAATATATATTCTGATTCAGAAAAGAATGGACTTTTTGACACACTTGTTCTTTCAACTTCGGGCTCTTTGGACGAAAATGGAAATCTTTTTGCAGAAGTTGAGCTAAAAGACGAAAAATTCTTTGTTATTACAACCGTAAACGAAAATGGCGTAAACAAAGAAAGTTCAAGAAGTTCCGTTGCCGCTCCTGTTCCAGAAGCTCCAAAAAAAGTGGTTGCTTCAAAAACTGCAGGCGAGCGAACAGTCTCAAGTAAAGTTGCAGCGCTCGGCGGCGCTTTTGACAGCTCCTTGTGGAAAACCAACAAGAACGAAGTGTATCCAGTCCTTATAACTTGGGAAAAGCCGGACGGCGGCGCAGACGGCGGCTACGATGTTTACCGCTCTGCAAAGCCAAATTCAGGATTTACAAAAATAAACAGTTCTGCAATTTACGATTTGTATTATTTAGATTCCTACGATACTGCAAAATCCGGGGTTTTCTACTATTACAAAGTGGTTTCCCTAAATAGTTTAGGACAAGGCCGAAAATCAAATAATCCAGAAAACGACCCTGAGCACAACGCCCGCGGTTATGGTGCTATAACTCGTGAACAGTGGTTCCGCGAGTACAACAAAAACATTGCAAGTTCGCAGGCAAAACTTACACTCATGCACAAGCCTAGCGACTTAGACAAAGTTGGCGAAGAATCAGTAAATGGCAACATAAGCGGAACTTTAAGCTACAACGCAAAAGTCGCAGGTTTCGGCGCGGAAATTACAATGCCGTACACAAATTATGCCGACCACTTTATTGGCGACGACAGCTCTCTAGGCATAAAGTTTGTTCTAAACGGCAATACAGACACAACTTCAAACATGAGCGCCAACGGAAATATGCACGAAACCGTTCAGTGTTACACAAAAAATATTGATGTCACAAATGATTCTTCTATCGGAAATGCATTTGAACGGCTTTCAGAGTCTGTAAAAAAATCAATCAAGCAGACAGGCGACACTCATTACCTTTGCGGAATGTATCCAGGTTACGTTGTCTATGACAATCTGCAGATAAAAGGCGGAGCCGCTGGCGGCGGTTATTACCTTGTTCAAACTTACGAGTTGGACAGAACGAATTCTTCAAACGGAACAATTGTTCTAAAGGAAGATAAAGTTGATTGGTTGGTAGGAGAAGGCAAGTGATAAAACAAAACAAAATTGCTATTGCATTTATTTTATTTACAATTGCGTTCATTTCTGTCGCAGTTTGCGAAGAGGTAGAGCTAAATGACTTTTCTATTCCTGAAGATTCTGAAAGCCAATGCGAAAGTCAAGCTCAAAATCAGACAGAGATTGAATACCTTAAAGCCTACAATGAATCTTCTTTGAGCAGCCACAAAAAACTTACGCACATGCACAAGCGCAGCAATCTTGCAAAACTTGGCCGCGAAAAAGTCTACGGAAACATAAGCGGTTCTTGCGAATACTGGGCAAGAATCCGAGGCTTTAAAGGCGTTGTTACAATCATCTATAAAAATTACTGCGACATAGACGGCTGGATTTTAAATGGTGAATGTAATACAAAGGCTAACATTCGTGCAAACGGAAAAATGTACGGCTGCATGAACGTTACCGGCGTGCAGCCCGGCAAAGTCTGGTATGACAATATAATCATAAAAAAAGGAACAAGCGCCGGCGGAACTTACGGAGTTCAAGTGAAAGGCGGAGAGCGAAAAGAACTTGAATACAATGTTCTTCCCCAGGAAGTAGAAGAATCTATTGATGATATAAGAGCAGAAAATCTGCGTGATTAAAAAAATTGCGTTGCAACCTTGTTTATTAGTTGGAGTATTTATGAAAAAAATAGCTTTTTTAGCATTTGTTTTAATGGCAATTGTGTTTTCTTCGTGCTACGTGCCTTCGCCTCTTTATGGAAAATGGGCGGATAACAATGGAGATTCAATAACTTTTATTTCGGATGGCACATTTGTTGCGAAAATTCTTTCCAATGATGGAGTTAAAAACTACGAAGGAGAATATTCTGTAATCGATAACGTTTTAGTCTTTTCGGAATCTGACGGAACTTCCATAAACACAGAGTGGGACATCCGCGGTTCCATGCTCTTTCTTACTTGGACGTTCGGCTCGGAAAATACAACAAAAAATCTGACTTTGTACCACGTTTCTAGGTGATTTTTATTTGCAGCGCAACCGCGAAGCAGCTTTTTGTCGAGGAATATTTATGAAATATACAAAAAAACTTTTCTTTGCTTTTGCAACTCTGATTTTTTCTTCTGCAATTTTTTGCCAGGTTGCCGAAGAATCAGAAAATTCTACAGAAAATCCTGCGGAAAGTCCAAAAATAAACGAAAAAACTGGCTTTCCGGAAATAAAGCAAAAACCGTTCATTGTTTTTAATGAAGGTGCAGCCCTTGCTCAGGTTACTAGGATTCAGACTCAAAGCGGCAGGAATAACTATGTTTGGCAGAACACTTTTTTGGGAGCGTTTTTTCAAATTCAAACAAAGTACATGAAGCCGGTAAACTCTGTAATCAGAATTTCTGCTTTTTACCCTTTTTACAATCAGTTCAACGATGTAAAGCAGTTTCCAAAGCAAACAGTTCTTTATGCGTTCGACCTTTTTGCAGGTCCGATTTTGGAAGCGGATATGTGGAAATACGTTCGCCTGAAATTCGGGGCAGGCTTGCACTATATGTACCAGCTTACAGATGAGTATCACCTTCATTACCTTGGAGGAGGCGGTCTTGTGGGAATGGAGCTGCCTTTGTCTTCTGGGTGGACTATTCTTTTGGACGGAACTTTTTCCTTGGATTACCCGAACTTCGGCACAAATCGCTTGGTTCAGCCTTTTCATCTTGCCTGGCTGTACCAGCTGAATTTGGGCGTCCGCTATAGCAAAAAAGCAAGAAACCAGTATTCGTATATCCGTAAAAGTCAAAAAATTCTGTACGAAGAAGAAAATTAGTTTTCGGCGGAAAAAGTTTTGTTTATTTATATAAAGTCAGAAAATCTCTAGGTTCTATTGCTGGAACAGAAGATGTCGTAAAGTCGGATATATTTCTTATCAATTATAAATGATATATCGCAGATTGAATGTATGGTGAGATATGAGTTTATGTTTGAGAACCAGCATTTGTTTAGCAATCTTTTTGATTCTTCATAAAAAGGTTCTCGTTTTAGGAACCAATCTAAGATGATGTTTGTATCAATTAAAATGTCAATACTTTGCCTCAAAGTATTCTTGTTTTTCAGTTTCTGCGTCTATTCCTTTGCCAATACCTGAGAAGTGTTCAAAAAGAGCCTTATCGTTTTTGAGTTGAGAATTCGCTGCCTTTTTTCGTGAGGCAATAATGGAATCAATCTTTTTACGTAGAATTTCTAACTGAAAAGGTTGTAATAAATCTAATTGCTGTGTGTAATTATCAAAAACTATATCACTCATAAAATAAATATAACACAGAAAAATTCAAGCAACAAGACAAAAAATAATTTGACATATAAAAAAACTCATCATACAATTTAATGAAGGCTTTAGTTTTAAAGTCTTCATATACAATGTAGTGCAAAAAGTTGTGGTCACCTGTATAAAAAAGCTTGGCGAGGGAAAAGTCAAGTCTGCATATTTTAATCAATTTCTTTTCTAAAATTTTGGAGGAAAAAAATGAAAAAAGTTTACGGCGTAATTGCTGCTTTTCTTGCCGCAGTTGCATTTTTGTCATGCAAGGTAGAAAGTTCTGGTGGCGGTGGGGGAGGGACTAGCGAGCCTGAGCCAGAAGTACCTAAATTGACTGGCATTGATTTTACAGATACAACGCGTCAAAATTTAAATGAAATAAAAGTAGGCGGCACTGTAGAATTACTTTTTCAAGAACTATGGTCGGATGGTTCAACAAAAGATGTTGCATACAACAGCAGCGATTTTGATATAGTAATAAGTTCTGGAACTGAATTTGTAAAAAAAGACGGCAATTCTATTTCTGCAATAGCGGCAGGTTCTGTAAAAATAAGTGTTACTTATAAAAATGACTATTCAAAAGACATATCGTTTACAGTTAAAGCCATTCCTGTTGACCAGGTTGTTTTAACAAGCATAGCAATAGAGCCACTTAGCACTATTGCTGAAAATGCAAGCAAAGACTTAAAAGTAACCGCAACTTATAGCGATGAAACTACTAAAGATGTTACTTCGCAGGCAAAGTTTGAATCAAGCGATTCAAGTATAGCCGCAATAGAAGGAACAGCTTTAAAAGGCTTAAAAGAAGGCGAGGTAACTATAAAAGCAACTTTTGAAGGTAAAACTGCCTCAATTACAGTTAAAGTCTACAAGCCTGTAGAAGGAAAAGTTCTTTCTGAAATAACAATCGCTCCTGCTGCAAAAGAATTAAAGTCTGGAGAATCTGCAGAATTTACAGTAACTGCAAAGTATTCTAATGGGGATTCTGAAGATGTTACAAGTGTCGCTGAATTTTCATCTGATAAAGAAGATGCAGGTGCTTTAGAAAAGAATAAGTTTACCGCCGCAAAACTTCCTGAAGATACTTCTGTAAAAATTACTGCAAGCTATGAGTATGAAGGAGTTGAAAAAACAGCGGCTGCAGCTATTACTGTAAAAAAGGACGAATCTTATTCTTTTGGGACTGGCAATGCAGGATTTAATTTTGGCTCGCAGAGCGCTCTTTCTAAAATAGAAATAACATCGGCAAAAACATTGACCAAGGACTCAACTTTAACCTTGAAAACGGAGGCTACTTATTCTAACGGAGATGTTGCAGAAGTTTTCCCTGCTTATGAAGTAGAAAATGCCGCTGTTTTGGAATTAGACGGCATAACCTTAAAAGCCATTTCTGCAGGAACATCTAAGGTAACTGCGACTTACACAGAGGGCGAAGTTACAGAAACCGCAACTGCAACTATTACAGTAACAGAAGGCAGCGGAGATACTGGTTCAGGTGCTATTTCTGTTGATTTTGGTTCTTGATTATACCTAGTTTCATGTAGTTATTTTGTTTATAAAGCTGGAGTTTAATATGATAAAAAAAATTACAAAAATTCTAAGCGCATTTTCCTTAGGCTTTGCGCTTTTGTTTACAGGTTGTAATAACATTATAGAAGAATATAATAGGCAAAGTTCGGAGTATGGAACTTTGATTTATGGAGAGCAGGAAGGCGAATACCGCGCGCTAAATGTTGACAGCGTAAAATACGCCGTGCTTTCTGTCAGCGGAAGCGGAATAGATACGCCCCTAAAATCTGACGTAGTGCAGGTAAAAAACGGACGCGGCTCTGCAAAAATTGACAGAATTCCAGTTGGAAAAAACCGCATCATTACAGTTCAAGGTTATTCTGATAGCGGTACAACAAAAGTTTCTGATGCAGTTCTGCGTGCAGTGGTGGATATTAACTCTGGCGTTAATAACTTGCCTATAGTTGACTGGACAACTAGCCGCAAAGGCTACATTTACAATGCTCTTCTTGAAAGCGGCGAGAATATTGGAAGCCTTTCTGCTGCGGAAATTGAGGCTATTGACAAGGCAACTCCTGACTGCGACGCAACAAATATCAATCTTAGCCTTTTTGTAGAAGACTTTAAGAAAGGTTACAGCAATTTGAAAGAGTCTTCTGCATATATTCTTAGCGTAGAAAAAACTTTAAATCGTTTGATTGTTGAAAAAGCCGCTTCTTCTACGGAAAGCGCGCCTGCATTTACTGCGACTGCACACTATTCAGACGGACCAAATGAAGATGTAACAAGTTCTGCAACTTGGAATTCAACTGAAACTGCGGTGGCAACTGTAATCGGCGGAAAAGTTACACTTGTTGAGGCTGGAAAAACCGTTGTAAGCGCAAGTTACACTTTTGGCGGTGTTACAAAAACCGGCGCAAAACAGACTGTTACGGTAACTGCACAAGGCGGAACGATTGATAAGGTTTATTTAGTTCCAAACTCAAATTGGACACAAGCAGGTGCGACCTTTGAAGCTTATATGTGGAATGGTGCTACAAACAATTTTGTTGTTATGACAAAAGATGGAGATAAATATGTTGCAGATTGTGACCGTTCTAAATATACAAATATTATATTCCTTAGATGTGATCCTTCTAAAGCAGCAAATTCTTGGAATAATGTTTGGAACAGAGCCGCAGAACAGACTATTCCTACTGATAAAGATACTTTTACTATAGATGAGGGGCAGTGGGGAGATTCAAGTGATACTGGTACAGGGGCAAGTGGAAAATGGGCGTTAAAAGGTTCATACTCAGGCGGTTCTCTTTCTGCAGCAATTAATTCAGAAGCAGTTACTGACCCGGTTTCGCCAACAGTAACAATTACTCCAGCCAGCGGTGATATTTCATTAAGCGGTTCAATAAAAGTTACTTTCACAGACGGAAACGACACAATTTCATCAGCAAAAGTTACAATTAACGGAACTTCTTATGACATGGGAACAACTGCCACAACATTTACAAAATCTGTAAAAGATTTAGGAATTACCACAGGCGGAACTTCAATCATAGTTTCTGCAACAGTAACAAACGGCGAAGGCACAGCAACAGCAAACGCAACATTAACAACTGCGGACACTCCAACAGTTGTTGATACGTTTACTTGGAAAAATGCACTTATCTACTTTGTAATTCAAGACCGTTTCTATGATGGAGATTCTTCAAACAATAATAGTTATGGTCGTATGTCTAAAGACGATTTAGGAAGTTCAATCGGAACATTCCATGGCGGCGATATAAAAGGTCTTACAGAAAAACTTGATTATATTAATGATTTGGGTGTAAACGCAATTTGGATTACAGCACCTTATGAACAGGCACACGGTTGGTGTGGCGGTGGTTCTAATGGAGATTTCGCACATTATGCATACCATGGATATTATCCGCTTGACTACACGATGATGGATAAAAATATGGGAACTGTAGAAGAATTCCGTACTTTTGTAACTGAATGTCATAAACGTGGAATCCGTGTTGTAATGGATGTTGTAATGAACCATACTGGATATTTGACGTTGCAAGATTGTCAGGATTATGGGGTGGATATTTTTACAAGTTCATATTCTGGTGGAAAATCAACTGATATGGGATTCAAAATAGGTTCTGACGGTAGTACATATCATAAACATCATGATAAAATTGATTATAACGGACACAATGATGGTTGGGCTAAATGGTGGGGGTCTTCTTGGATTCGTGCAGGCGTTCCGGGATATACTGCCGGAGGTACTGATGATTTGACAAAAAATCTTGATAATCTACCGGATGTAAAAACCGAAAGTACAACAGCTCAAACTGTTGCTCCTATTCTGCAGACAAAATGGGGAAAAGAATCAAGCGGTTATGATAACTGGATTATTCCGGCTGCTAAATCATTGCGTTCAACATCATCTACAAATGCTCCTGTTGTTTGGATTGAAAAATGGCTTGCTGCTTGGGTAGAAGAATTTGGAATTGACGGTTTCCGATGTGATACAGCAAAACATGTTGATATGTATCGTTGGAATGAATTAAAAAATCTTTGTAAAACAGCACTTGCAAATTGGAGAAATTCTTCACGTGCTGATGAATATGCAAAAGGTTGGGATGAAGATTTCTGGATGACAGGTGAAGCTTTCGGTTGGAAAAAAGGTGACAATTCGTCTTGGTTTAACAATGGTTTTGATTCTATGATTGACTTTACTGTTGCAGGAACAAGCGGAATGAAAAGTTATTCTCCAAATCTTCCTAAATGGGAAAATCGTTTAGGTGATTCGCAGGCTTTGCTTTATATTTCAAGCCATGATACAGGTTTAGGACGTGCTTCTAATCAGACAGAACTTGGAACATCATTTGTTTTAATGCCGGGCTTAGTTCAGATTTATTACGGTGATGAAACAGCTCGTCCGTTTGGTGATACCGGTTCAGATGAAAATCAAGGAACACGTTCAGACTTTAATTGGTCAGCATCTACTGGTGCAACTGCAAAACACTGGGGCAAAGTCGGAACATTCCGTAAGTTCAATCCTGCTGTTGGTGCTGGAACTGGTTCGGCTACAAAACGTAGTTACAGCGGTTCAGCTGGCGAAAGCAAGGTTGCAATTGGAATCAGCGGAACTAGCGTTGACGTAAGCGGTTTGTTCAGTGATGGAACTACAGTTTACAACTGGTACGACGGAAGCTCTGCAACTGTAAGCGGCGGAAAAGTTACTTCGTTTGCTGGCGGAACTACAAGCCAGCCAATCCTTGTAAGTGACAAAAATCCTGCCGTCTACGGTGTAACATTCTAGTTTAATTAACTTATTGGAAGAAATTAGGCTGCCAGCCTGCAAAGTGAATTAGCTTTGCAGGCTGGTATTTTTTTGTCATTGCCCGGCTTGGCTGGCAGTCTTCTTGCGGGCGCGTGCTTTTGCAGGTGCCATTGCGTCAGATTTTGCGCTTTGCAAAATGCTTGTGTAGTAAAAAAAAATGCACTATACTTTTTTTTTAGTAGCAATTTTTTTGTTGCGAAAGGAGTAATTAGTAATGAAAAACGCATATGTACAGCGAGTTTGGGAAGAAGTTCAAAAAAAGAATGCTGATCAGCCAGAATTTCTTCAGGCAGTTCAAGAAGTTTTAGGAACGATTGAACCTGTAGTAGAAAAAATGCCGGAGCTTGAAAAGAATGCGATTCTTGAAAGAATGGTAGAACCAGAGCGGGTTATAATGTTCCGCGTTCCTTGGACAGACGATCAGGGAAAACCTCATATCAACCGTGGCTTCCGCGTTCAGTTTAACAGCGCGATTGGTCCTTATAAAGGAGGAATTCGTTTCCATCCTTCTGTAAACCTTGGAATTCTTAAATTCCTTGGATTTGAACAGACTTTTAAAAACTCTCTTACAACTCTTCCTATGGGCGGCGGAAAAGGTGGTTCGGACTTTGACCCGCACGGAAAATCTGATGGCGAAGTTATGCGTTTTTGCCAGTCATTCATGACAGAACTTCAGCGTCACATTGGTGCTGATACAGACGTTCCTGCCGGCGATATCGGTGTAGGCGGCCGCGAAGTTGGCTATATGTTCGGTCAGTACAAGCGTATCCGCAACGAATTTACTGGCGTCCTTACAGGAAAAGGGCTTACTTTCGGCGGCTCTCTGATTCGTACAGAAGCTACAGGATACGGTCTTATCTACTTTGCAGAAAATATGCTTGCAAAAGTTGGCGACGATTTTAAGGGCAAGGTTTGTTCTGTTTCTGGTTCAGGAAATGTTGCTCAGTACGCTTGCGAAAAACTTATTCAGCTTGGCGCAAAACCTGTTACTCTTTCTGATTCTAATGGATATATCTACGATGCGGACGGCATTACTCAAGAAAAACTTGAATGGGTAAAAGAACTTAAGAATGTTCGCCGCGGCCGCATTTCAGAATATGCAAAGCAGTTCCCTTCTGCAAAGTATTTTGAAGGCAAAAAGCCATGGGAAGTAAAAGTTGACTGCGCATTTCCTTGCGCAACTCAGAACGAGCTTGACGGACAGGCTGCAAAAACTCTTGTTGCAAACGGCGTAAAACTTGTTGCAGAAGGTGCAAATATGCCTTCTACAATTGAAGCCGTAGACACTTTCCTTGAGGCAAAAATCCTTTACGCTCCAGGAAAAGCTTCTAACGCAGGTGGAGTTGCAACTTCAGGTCTTGAAATGAGCCAGAACTCTGAGCGCCTTTCTTGGTCTTCTGAAGAAGTTGACGCAAAGCTTAAGGGTATTATGAAAAACATTCATGACGCTGCTTACGAAGCTGCAGAAAAATTCGGCATGAAAGGAAATTACGTCGCAGGCGCTAACATCGCGGGCTTCCTGAAAGTTGCAAATGCAATGATAGCTCAGGGACTTGTGTAATAGAAACTGCATAATTTTGAGCTTAAAATATATTTTCCTAAATGCTTAAGTTAGATTAGGTTGCTTAATGTCTTTTAATTAAATCATTAGGCAGCCTTATTTTTTTATATTTTTGCTATAGTTTTTGTTTTTCAAAACTGCCGCTTTGTGATAGAATAGATTTACGCGGAATTATGTTTAACAAAGATTATTCACTTTCTACATCTAAAGAATATGGTCCTCATCAGCTTTTAAATGCCGGGCAAATACTGACAATAATTATGCGCATGATTTATAAATGCAATGATTCTGTCGGGCTGGATTGCTGCCGGGCGGCTTATGTTGCTATGGAGCTGACCAAACAAGTAGATTGGGATGACCGCATAAATCTTCAAAACGTAGTTCTTCTTTCAATTTTAAAAGTGGCGGGCTTTTATCATTTTGATACAGAAAGCAAGGTGGACATTTCAACTCTTTCTTCAGTTCAGTTAAAAGAGCGTTACGTTTATTCTTATGTTTATATAAAAAATCTTACTCCAATAGGAAATCTTGCTCAAACTCTTTTGTTTTATAATACCAAGTACAATTCGGGAATTGCTCAAAGAGTCGTTCAGATGGAATACGCTTCTATAGTTTTTGCAGCGGAACGAATTGTTCAAATGTTAAAGGCGACTAATTTTGATTATACTGATTCTGATTTTAATCGTTATGGCTTGCAAAATTTTAATCAGAAATATATAGAAATATTTAAAGCCTTGGATTACAACCGCCTCATAAGCAATGCGTTAAAGCCTCAAAAAAGTAAAGATGGTTCTGTTCATTACGAATGTTTTGACTATCTTGAAAAGCTCCTTAAGAAGTTTGAATACAGCGAAGAAGAAACAAACCAGCTTTTTAAACTTATGATTGTAATTCTTGACTTTAAAAGCACTGTTACGGTTTGGCATACAATTCATACCGCAAGCTACGCGGTTTCTTTGGGAAAGTATTACGGCTGCGATGCGACTGAGATTAACAAATTGTTTACGGCAGGAGTTTTGCACGATATTGGAAAAATTATGATTCCTCGCGCAATCCTTGAATTTCCTGGAAAACTTAGCCGCTGGGAATACAAAGTTGTTCAGCGTCATGTGGATTTTACCAAAGAGCTTATAAAAGACGTTGTTCCAGAAGAAATTTGCAATATGGCTGTTCGCCATCACGAAAAATTGAACGGTTTAGGCTATCCTTTAGGCCTTTCTGCCGCTCAGCTTACAAAATTAGACAGAATTATAGAAGTCGCAGACATTTTAAGCGCCCTTGTAGACAGGCGTTCCTATAAACTAGGTTTTAACGAAGATGAAGTTTTAAAAATATTTGCCCAAATGGTGGAAAAAGGCGAGCTTGATGGAAGCATAACAGAATTTGTTACAGATTGCTTTGAGCTTCTTCAGGTAAGCCGCGACAGGTACAGCGCTCTTTTAGCTCTTCCTATAGGTACGGTTATTGTAGAATATCAGGAAGAAATGGATGCCGCCGAAGCGGTATGATTCGAGGTGTTTTATGACAAAGCAAGAGATTATTGCGCAAATGTCTTTAGAACTGGGAATTACAAAAAAGCAATGCAATGAAACTCTGAATCAAATGCTGGAATGTATTGTAGAGGCTTTGGAAACTGGCAAAAAGTTTTGTCAGCCAGGCTTTGGAACTTTTAAAACTGTGGATTATTCGCAGCGGGTGGGCACAAATCCTGTTTCTTCACAAAAGATGGTCTATCCAAAAAAACGCAGGTTGAAGTTTAAGGTTTCGGAAAAATTCAAGGAAGAAATAAATGAATGAATTTCTTACGCAGAGTCAGCTTGCCGAAAAACTAGTTCAGCGGACAGGTGTTAGCCTTGATGTTGCAAAAAAATTTTCTTCTGTCTTTTTTACAATCGTAAAAACTGGTCTTAAAAATTCTACTTCGTTTTCTGTTTATAATTTTGGTACTTTTAAAAAAACTTGGATAGAAGATTCTGTTGGAATAAATCCTTCTTCTGGCGAAAAAATAGATATTCCTGCGCATTGGCGCATAAAGTTTGTGCCGTCTGCTGCCGTTGCAAAAAGAATAAACCGTCCTTATGCGCACTTAAAACCAAGGGTTGCAACTGAAAAAGATTTAAAAAATCCGACGCTTACAACTTCGATGCCGAGCGCGGCTAATGAAAACAACTTGGATGCAAATAATTTGGACGGCGATGAAGAAGAGTTCTTTTATACTTCTGCGCAATACGAAAATCCTGCTGAAAATAAAAAAAATAGATTTTGGCTAAAGATTTTGGGTCTAGGAGCGGTTGCTCTTCTTTTGTTAGCCTTTTTGATTTCTATTTTTGCAAGAAGCTGTTCTTCTTCAAAAGATTCAAAAGAAAAATTGCCAAAAACTCCTGTAAAAAAGGAAAGTAATTCTAAAGTTGATTCAGAAAAAACTCTGCAAGAAGCTGGGAGCGGAAAAGAGCCAAAAAATGCAGAAAATGCTCAGGATGCTGAAGAAAATGCAGAACTTGCGCAGGCACAGAGGCTTTTTGAATACTATGTTGTAAAAACCGGCTCAGATTATCACAGCATTGCCCAGGAAATTTATGGGAACAGGCATCTTTGGCCAGTTCTTTACAGCTGTAACAAAAATTCTAATCCAGATCCAGACTTTGTTGCGTCTTATTCAAATATAAAAATCCCGGAACTTCCGCAAAACCAGGAAGAAAAAAATAGAATTATAGAAAAGGCGGTTCTTGAAGCGTATAACGGCTATCTTCTTATGTGCGAAAAGGAAAGCGAAAGTCCTAAAAATGAAAAACGCCACCGCCTTGCAGTAAGGACACTTGTTAGCGGCGAAATTTTAGTCCCCGGATTTATTGACAAAAACAACAATAGAATTCTTCCGGAATATGCGCTGATGGCTAAAAATATTGCAAGCCATCAGTACAGGTAGTTACATTTTTTCTATTACGGCGACGCCAAGCAAGTACATTCCCTTGGCAAGGACTTTGCTAACGTAGTCAGAAATCGCAAGCCTGGATTCCAAAATGGAATTGTCGCTTTCTGTTAAAACAGGATACTTTTCATAAAAAGAATGGTAGTTAGAAGCTAGGTCGTAAAGATATGCGCAAAGCCTGTGAGGCTCGTAGGTTTTTGCGGCTTGCTGAACAACGCTTCCTAAGTACATGCATTTTTTTGCAAGACGTTTTTCGTCATCGCTTGCGATTTTGTGCAATTCGCACTTTTTGCCCCTGGCAAGCGCCTTGGAAATAAGCGCCCGGCAGCGAACATAAGCGTTTTGAATGTAAGGCGCGGTGTTTCCATCAAATGCAAGCATTCGGTCCCAGTTGAATATGTAATCCTTTATTCTGTCGCAAGAAAGGTCTGCATACTTTATCGCGCTAATTCCAATCGCCCTTGAAAGTTCTTTTAAGGCGTCTTTGTCTGCATCCGGATTTTTTTCTAGTAAAATTTCCCTTGCTCTTTCTTCTGCTTCGTCAAGCAAACTTGAAAGTGTTACAGTTTCGCCTGAGCGGGTCTTAAAAGGCTTTCCGTCCTGTCCTAGAACTGAACCAAAGGAAACATGGGTAAGTTCCACAGAATCGTCGCAAATTCCTGCATCGCGGGCTGCCTGAAAAAGCATTGCAAAGTGCATTTTTTGCCTTGTGTCTGTAACGTAGATTAATTTTTTTGCTTTAAGAACGTTTGCCCTGTAGTCAAGAGCGGTAACATCGGTCGCATCGTAGCCAAAGCCTCCGTCGCTCTTTCGTAAAATTAAAGGGACAGGCTCGCCGTCGCGTCCTTGAAATCCCTGAGGGAAAAGGCACACTGCTCCGTTTGAAACTTTTGCTTTTCCCTGTTCAAGAAGTTTTTCCGCTTCGGAGTTTAGTTTGTCGTTGTAAAAACTTTCGCCCTTGTAGTCTTCGTCGCAAAGAAGAACACCCATTCTTTTGTACATCCAGTCAAAGTGCTTTTTAGATTCGTCTGTAAGAGCCTTCCATAGGTCAATGGATTCTTTGTCGCCGCTTTGGATTTTTACAACTCTTTGGTGGGAGCGTTCCGCAAAGTCCGGGTCGGAATCAAACTTTACTTTTGATTCTTTGTAAAGCGCGTTTAGGTCGCTGATTGTGTGCTCAGAAGAGTCTTTCCAGCCTAAATCTATAAGGTGTTCAATCAACATTCCAAATTGAGTTCCCCAGTCGCCTATGTGGTTCTGGCGGACTACATCGTAGCCTAGCTGACCAAGGATTCTAGCAATTGAGTCCCCGATTATTGTTGAGCGCAGGTGACCGACGTGCATTTCTTTTGCAATGTTCGGGCTTGAATAGTCAATAACGACTTTTTCATTGTCTTTGCAAGCGGGAATTCCTAATTTTTCGTCCTTGTAGACTTCTGCTGCTTTAGAAAAAACGTAATCCTTTGAAACTACAAAGTTTATGAATCCAGGTTTTAGAACTTCGATTTTTTCTATTGTGCTGCCGCAGTCAAGCGACGAGGCGAGCTGGGTGGCAAGTTCCATAGGGGCTTTGCGCAGCTGCTTTGAAAGCGTAAATGAAATATTTGACTGATAGTCACCAAAGTTTTCGTTGTTAGTTTCAGTAACATATTCTTTTGAAAGGTCTAAATCAATGCTGAATGTCTTTTTTACTCCAGCAAGTACAATACTGTTAAGATCCTGAATTATTGTTTTCATGCTTTTATATTACAGTAAAAATAACGTCTGTTCAATTAAGAGTATATATAGAAAGAAAAAGTTTGTTCAAGTTTTTTTGCAATATGTTTGACCTACTCATTCTTTTGGTGTAAAATTGATAACAGGCTCTATTAGTGTAAAATAATTATTGGGAGTTCGTAATATGAACAACAACAATACCATCGTTCCTGGTTTTGATGACGAAAACGATGACAGCTTGAAAATTTCTTTGGAAAAAATAGATTCTGTTCCAAGCGGATTGCGTATATATTTAAGCGGATACATAGATACTTACAATTCAAGTTTTTTCCAGAAAAAGATTGCTAAAGTTGTAGATTCTGGCTTTATAAACTTGATTTTTAACTGTTCTGCGCTGTCTTATGTTTCTTCTACAGGAATTGGTTCGTTTACTTCGTTCCTAAAAATGATTAAGCCAAAGGGCGGAGATATTGTTCTGCTTGAAATACAGCCGAAAGTTTACGAGGTTTTTCAGCTTTTAGGATTCAGCCAGTTTTTTAATATCAAAGATACCACAGAAGAGGCTGTCGCTTTCTTTAAGAAAGGTTCTGCCGTGCCAAACAATGTTTTTCCAAAAGTTTTTGCTTGTCCTACGTGCAACAAGCATTTAAGAGCAACTAGAGTCGGCCGCTTTAGGTGTTCGGAATGTAAGTCTATTCTTTCTATAAATGAAGAAGGGCAAGTTTCTTTAGGCTAGCTCCTGTTTTTGCTATTTGTGTTTTTATTCTGTGAATAAAATGTGGATAACTTAAAAAAAAAGATTATTGTTTGTGCATAAAAAGTGCTTATATTTTTTAATATCTTCAGTAAAATTTGTAAAAACGATTTAATTCTTTGTATTATAAAGAATTAAATCACGGAAGAACCTAATCTTTCTAAATGTAGGTAATATCAAGATTTAGCACTTTTTTGTAAATTCTGTTAAAAAATGTGGATAACTTGTGAATATGTTGTTTATCTTGTGCGGTTATGCATGGATAAGTGCGTAAGATAATCAAAGTGCCAAATGTTCACAGTGGAAAAAAAGTGTTCTTTATTATATTATAGCAGGTATGGTGGCTTTAACAGTTCGCAATTTATCTTTTACTTATAATGGCGCGGCAAAGCGAGCGGTTGACAATGTTACTTTCTCGTTGGAAAAAGGCTCTTATACAGCTTTAGTAGGTCTTAACGGCAGCGGAAAAAGCACGGTCGCAAAAATTATAGCAGGTCTTTTGGAGCCGGAAACTGGTTCCGTTGAAAATCAAAAAAATTATAGAATCGGCACTCTGTTTCAATCTCCAAAGGAGCAGATTATTTGCTCTACTGTTGCTAGGGATACAGGTTTTTCTCCTAGGATGATGTCTCTTGGCGAGGATGAAACGGAACTTAGAACTATAGAAAGTCTAAAAGTTACAGACATGCTTTCTTATGCAAACCATAAAACTATGTTTCTTTCGCTAGGGCAAACTCAAAAGGTTGCATTTAGTGGAATTCTTGCAATGGAGCCAGATATTTTAATAATGGACGAAGCTCTTTCGATGATTGACCCGCAGTCTAAAATCGAAATGCTAGATTTTTTAGATAAACAAAATAAAAAAGGAGTAACCGTTGTTCATATAACGCATGAGATGGAAGCCGTAAAAAGGGCAGATAATATAATTTTTATGAAAGACGGGAAAAAAATCTGGCAAGGTGATAAAAATCAATTTCTTTTAGAAAAGGATTTGGCTTCACTCGTTTCCGGTCCTGATATTATTCCTGCAGAAACTAAGTTTGTTCCAAATTCTGAATCTGAGATTTCGTTCGCCGCAAAGGATATTTGTTTTTCTTATCCGCAAAAGGCGTCTTCCTGCTTAAATAATGTTTCGTTTTCTTTGTACAAAGGGACTTTGACCGCTCTTACCGGAGCAAGCGGCTCTGGTAAGTCAACCTTGCTTGAAATCTGTTCTGGTCTTATAAAAAGTCAGAAGGGCGAAATTTATTGCGAAAAAAATCCTGCTTTGGCGCAGCAGAACAGCGATTCAGCGCTTTTTGAAAATTTTGCCGCTGACGATGTTGCCTTCGGTCCAAAAAATCAAGGCGTTGCTGGAAAAAAACTTCGCAAGCTTGTTGAAAACTCTATGAATCTTGCCGACTTGCCTTTTGAACAGTTTGCAAACCGTCAGACTTTTTGTATGAGCGGAGGCGAAAAAAGGCGGCTGGCAATTGCAGGCATTATAGCTCTTGATTCTTCTGTTATTTTTTTTGATGAGCCTACGGCGGCTTTAGACGGGCAGGCTCGTTTTAAGATTCTCCAGATGATGAAAAAACTTGCTCAAAGCGGAAAAACTGTGCTTTTTAGCACTCATCACCCAGACGAAGCTGACTTTGCAGACCGGGTTATTGCTCTTGAAAACGGCGCTGTTCAATTTGATACCGCAAACATTCAGGAAAAAGAACAAATTGGGCAAGATTCTGAAAAGTTTCCACAAAAGCGCGGACCGATGCCTTCTTCAAATATTTTAGAAGGACTTAGAAATTTTTCTTGCCAAAAAAAGAGTTCCGCCAAACAAAGCTGTCTGGAAAAACTGCCTGCGCTGTTAAACTTTTTTGTGTTTCTAACGCTTTTTACGCTTTCTTTAACGTTTAAACCGATTTTGCCTTCAATTTTAGTTTTTGCGATTTCGCTTGCTTATTCAATAATTGCAAAATATCCTTTTAAAAAAATGATTTTTTCTCTTTTAAAGATTTTGCCTTTTCTGTTTATATTCTGCGTGTTTCAAATGGCTTTTGCGCCTGCTCTGCCCGCAGAAAAGCTTTACCTTCCATATAAATACTTTTCAGTTTCAATGAGCAAAATTCTTTTGTGCGTTAGAACTGTAATTCACACTGAAGCAGCTTTGTGCTGCATCTGCGGATTTTTTGCTACAGTTTCTGAAGAAAAATTTGTTAATTCTGTGGAATCAATTGTAAAGCCGTTAAAAGTTTTCCATTTTTCTGTAAATAAAATTGTTCTTATGGCAGAACTTACGTTCCGCTTTATTCCATTGCTTGTGGACGAAGCTTCTTGCATTGTAAAAACACAGCTTATCCGCGGAGGCTTAAGAAAGTCAAAAGGATTTTTTTCAAGAATTTTTATGATGCTGCCGCTGTTCGTTCCTCTTATAATTCAAACTTTGAACCGTGCGGAAAAACTTGCAGACGCAGTTATAGTCCGAAGTCCTGTAGATAGCGAAAAAGATTCAAAATCTTAAAGATTTTTTTTGACGTAACTTGTTTAAGGTCTTAAAATAAAGTCTGAGGTATTTTATGCTTGAAATGGCTAAAGTTAGATTTGTATTAGCAGTGGTTTCTTCTGTTCTGTATTTTTTAATTTTGATTTCAATTCCTTTTAGAACAAAAATTATTCTTTCAAAAGCTGGAAAAAAATTGGTTGGTGGAAAAGTTCACGCTCTTGTTCTTCCTGTTTTTATAATGGTTTGCAGTTTTTTATTGATATTCATAGTTTATTTTAAGGAGCTTTCGTTTATCGTTGATCTTGTAACGTGCTTGGTAGGTCTTTTAGGAGGCGCAATGGGCTCAGAAGAAGCCGCTCTTGCAAATATAAGCGGGCTTTATGAAAACGGACTTGTAGGAGCAAGTCACTATTTGCCGCTGAAAGAAATTTATCACGTAAAAGAATTCGACTGGACTAAAGAGGACTGGGAAAAGTCTGATAAGAGGGTATTCCATGTTGTTACTGATAAGAGAGGAACAATTCCTTTTGTTTGCAGCAGCGAAGAAGAATGTAAGGAAATGCTGGAAGTTTTAAAAAAGATTTTAAAGACAGCGTGATTTTTTGTTCGCAAAATTGACAATTCAGAAAAATCAGAAAAAAACACTAGACAAAACTTTTTGACTTTGCTATATTAATAGCACTACGGCGTCTTACCCAAGTGGGAAGGGGATGGTCTGCAAAACCACTATGAAACAGTTCGATTCTGTTAGACGCCTTTTAAGGTATTCCGATTCGGGATACCTTTTTTTATTTAGGGTTATCAAAGCCCTAAAAACGCCTGAGCAAAGGTCTTGAGCGAAAGTGTGTCTTAATCAGGCGTATCCGGAAGTAAGATTCCGGATTTCCAGACTGGTCATGGCAAAGCCGCAGTCTGTTTACATATAAAAAGGGGCTGTCTAATAAGTGTATTTTATGGTAGACCTTGAAGTTGCAAAACTTATTTACAGAAGGTTTTACAATTTCAATTACCGCAAATTTTACTTATTAGACAGCCCCTTTTCTTTTGGGTAGATTGAAATTGGTGCTATTCTCCAAGCAATTCAAGAAGTTTGTTCGCTGCTAATTTTTTCAATATTTTTGACATACTGAAATTATCTTTTAAATCGTTAACAGTTTCGTATTTTCCAGATTCTTTTGTAAATGGAACTGTGCTATCAGAATAAGAATCCCATTCGTTTGCCAAGTATAAAATATTCCATACAGATTTTTTTAGCGTTAAAGTCTTTGTCTTTCCGTTGTCGTCTTCTACTTGCATTGAAGAAGAGCCTTCTTCAAAAGTTTTTAATACATAAGGCTTTTTTCCTGCTGTAACAGCTCCAAATATTTCACTTATTGTGCTGTCTGATGTATTGTCCAGTACTGATATAACTACGTTTAATCCCTTTTTTAAAGTAGTCTTTTCAGAACTATTCCCTATTTGTACAGATTTTTCTTGTGTTGCATAGTAGCAATAAATATCTAGTTTTGAATCACTGTCTGCTGTGGTTGGCATTTTAACTGTAGTATTGCACCATTTGTTTGTTGGTCCTGTTAATTCGTCTATAATATCTTTGTTGCATCCTGCAAAAGACATTGCGCAAAGCATAGCGATAACTAGCGAAATAACTGAAATCAGCCTTTGTGTTTTATTTTTTTTCATAGAAATCTCCCATAAAACTAAAATATGATGAAAACAATTATATGTCATCATAGTTTTATTGTCAAAATATATTGATTATTATGTTGCGGATTGTCAAAAAACAAATTTGATTTTATAATTTTTCTATTAAAATGAAAAAAAATTTATTGTTTATTGGCTTTTATTTATTTTTGGCGTCGGTTGGGTTTGCCCAGTTTTCAAGCATTAATAATTATGTAACACGAACTTGGTCTTCCGCGGATGGACTTCCGGGAAATTCGGTTCTGGATATTCTTCAGTCAAAAGACGGCTATCTTTATTTTGGAACTTACGAATGTCTTGTAAAGTTTGACGGTTTTGAATTTCAGAATTTGAACAAATATTCAGATTCAAAGATGGATTTTATTTCCGCGCGCTCGATTTTTGAAGATTCCAACGGATTTATGTGGATTGGCTCGAACGACGAAGGAATCCAGAAATTTTCAAGAGATTCTGTGGAGCATATTTCTACGGAAAACGGACTTCCGAACAATTCTGTGCGCGGTTTTGTGGAAGACCGCTTTGGCAATGTCTGGGTGGGAACTGCTTCCGGCGTTGTGTACATTACTCCCGAAGGTTCTGTTGTAAAGCCTGCCGCTTCTGAAAAGACTGATATTTCGCACGTTATTGTAAGCCAGCTTTACTGCGATACCGCCGGAAGAATCTGGATGCTTACAACTGAGGAAAACGGAATTTATCTTTATTCGGGGAATTCTTTTCAGCGTTTTGAAAATCTGAATTATCTTGGAAATTTTATTCCTTCTTCAATTTCGCAGGACAGAAAAGGAAACTTTTGGTTCGGTCTTGGCGCAAACGGTGTTGTAAAAGTTTCTAACGGAGTGATTGACAAAATCAAGTCTGGAACGATTATTGACTACGAGCCAACAAAATGTATTTATCCGGATTCAAGCGGTTCTATGTGGTTTGGAACGGAACGCGGCTTGGTTCTTTTTAGCGATGGCGTTTACACAACTTACGATGACAATACGCAGATTCAAAATGCTTCAATTAATAAGATTTTGGAGGACCGCGAGCACAATATCTGGGTTGCAACTGACAATGGCGGAATCGGCAAAATCAGCCTTGGAAAGTTTAGGATGAACAAACTTTCTTCCCCTGTAAATGCAATCTGCGAGGACAAAAATAACCGCGTCTGGCTTGGAACGGACGAGGGGCTTCTTTGCTATGAAAACGATTTGAGCGTTCAAAACGAGCTTACGGATTTCTGCAAAAATGTGCGGATTCGCCATGTTGGAGTTGCGCAAAACGGCGATATTCTGGTCAACTGCTATTCAAAGCCGGCTCAGATTCGCTATACAAAAGAAGGAATTTTAAGCTGGTCGACGGATGAAAATCTTGCGGGAAATAAGACCCGCGTTTCAATCGAAACACAAAACGGCGACATTTACTGCGGAACAACAACCGGGCTTTCTGTTATTCACAAGGACGGAACGATAAAAAACTTTGCCGACGAAGACGGCTTTGACAACAAATATATAATGTGCATTTATCAGGACAACGACGGATTTGTTTGGGTTGGAACTGACGGCGGCGGAGTTTACCTAATGAAGGACGATGCGGTTGTAAAGAAAATCTCAACTGATTCGGGGCTTGCTGGAAACGTTGTCTTTAAAATTTCGCAGGATATTGAAGGTCGCTATTGGATTTGCACAGGCTCTGGAATTTCTTGCTTTAAAGGAAATGCAAAATCTCTTGTTGAAAGCGGGTTTGTTGAAAATGGGGCTGTTGCAGCGGAAACATCTGAATCTGGCGGAAATCCTGGCTTTGTAAATCTGACTTCTGCAAACGGACTTGGCTCGGATGCGATTTTTCAGCTTCTTGTGGACGAAAACGATTACGCCTGGATGATTAGCAACCGCGGGATTTCTTCTGTGGATTTTAACGATATTCTAAAAGTTGTGGATGGAAAAATTCAGCATATCGACTGCAAATTCTACAATCAGAATGACGGATTAAAATCTTCGGGAACAAATTCAACCGCCCTTAGCATGAAAGACAAATACGGTCGGCTCTGGTTTACAATGGCTGACGGTTTTGCGGTTTATGACCCGGTTCGCACAAATGTTTCTTCAATTTTGCCGATAATTCAGATTGTTGGAATAAATGTTGATGACAAAGTGTATAAAACTTTTAACAAGCCGATTGAAATTCCTGCTGGCACAAAGCACATCGACATAAAATTTACGGGCTTGAGCTTTACGGCGAGCGACCGGAACCGTTTTTCGTATATGCTTGAAGGCTATGATTCGGATTTTTCTGAGCTGACGGCGTTCCGCACGGTTTCGTTCACAAATCTAAAGCCTGGAAAATACACTTTTAAAGTCAATGTTATAAACGGCGACGGCGTAGAATCGGAAGAGCCGGCTTCGGTTGTGCTGATTCAAAAGGCATTTTTTTATCAGAAAGCGTGGTTCTGGGTTTTGGTTGCTCTGGTTGTTGCCGGAATAATTGTTTTCAGCTTCTTTTTGCTTTCTTATAATAATAAGAAAAGACGGCTTGTTCTTGAAACGGAAATTCAAAAGGCAACGGTCGAGCTTGAGATGGCAAAAGATGATTCTGACCGCTTGCTTAAAAATATTCTTCCAGTTTCGATTGCGGAAAGGATGAAAGGGCTTGCCGGCGAAAAAACAATCGCTGATGTTTTTGACAATGTTACAATTCTTTTTTCTGATATTGTGGGCTTTACAAAAAAAACGAGCAACGAGTCGGCGGAAGATATTGTAAAATCCTTGAATGACTTGTTTTCTCGCTTTGATGAGCGGGCGGAGCAGATGGGCGTTGAAAAAATCAAGACGATTGGAGACTCTTACATGGCGGCTTGCGGCGTTCCTTCAAAAAATGAAAACCACGCACTTGTGATGTTTAATTTTGCGCTTGGAATGTACAAAGATTTGGAAGAATACAACAAGACTGCAAAAATAAAGTTTGAAATAAGAATCGGATTGAATTCCGGCAAGGTTATTGCTGGTGTAATCGGTCTTAATAGATTTATCTACGACATTTGGGGCGACGCCGTTAATGTTGCAAGCCGGATGGAATCCTGCTGCACGCCGGGTCACATAAGATTCACAGATTCCGTCAAAAAAAATCTTGAAAAACAACATATTTCCTTTGACTACAAAAAAGAAGAATGCGACGTAAAAGGCAAAGGAATTATGATGACGTATGAGATTGAGTAGTGTGTGATGGGAAAAACGCCTTTCTAAAATAAATCTAGAAAGGCGTTTTTTGTTCAGTATTTTAAAATTAACGATTTATTTTTTTTCTGTAAAAAGACTTAGGATGTCATGACACCCAAGTGTTTTTGCAAAATCGGGAAATTTTTCTAAAGCAGCTTTTAGAATGTCGTTGCGCATAGGTTTTCCATTTCCTGGTGTTGTGAACTCTAATTTTGTTCCTTTGTTTAATCGTTTTCCGTTTTGATATATGTCATTTCTTAAAAAGTATTCCAAAAATGCCATAATTCATCCTCCTAAAATATATATTTTTATATCTATTGATTTGAAAATAGATTTTTTTTATTTCCTGTAATTATTATTTTAATTTATTTGCAATTACATTAATCGCCTAGAAAATCATCTGGATCATATCCATCATCAAGTTGTGCTAGATAACCACGAGCAAAATTTTCATAATCTCTTTTTGTTGCTTGTTCGTCTTCGTATTCTTCTAACACGTTATCAGCTGTATTTGAGTCCAATTCATTTTTGTTGCGGTAGTTAGAGTATCCAGATTTTAATATTTCTAGTTCTTCTTTGTATTCTGCTAAAGTTGTAACCATAAAGACCTCCGTAAAATTGTTTGTACTTAATTAAGTGTTTGTATAATTATATACACTTTTATAAGTGTAAAAGTAAATAAAAAACGCTTAAAAAAGTATACTCCAGATATGTCTTTTTCAGAAAATCTAAGAGATTTATTAGATTACAAGGGAATTGAGTTAAAGGAACTTTCCGCAGGAACTGGAATAAGTAAAAATACTTTAGACAATTATCTTTCGGGGCAAAAATCTCTTCCAAATATTGAAAATGGAGTGAAAATAGCCAAATTTTTAGGAGTTTCGGCAGAATATTTGGTATACGGAAATTCGTTTGTTTTGGAAAGTCAAGATTCCTTGGAAAAGATTGTTTCAGATTTAAAAAAACTTAATAAAACAGATTTTTTTTCTATAGCAAACATAGTTAATTCTTTGGCAAAAAATAAATGATTCTGTTGTTTTTCAAGGTTATATGTTGAAAAACTCTATGGGGATGTTGGGATAGCTTTTTCAGATTTATTTGACAACTCTCCGAATGTGTAATTATAATATAATTATGGATGAGATAATTTTTGAATGGGATCCTGTAAAGGCTGCATTAAATTATGCAAAGCATAAAGTTTCTTTTGAAGAGGCGAAAACTGTGTTTTATGATGAAAACGCAGTTTTAATTGCAGATCCAGATCATTCTTCACTTGATGAGAGCAGATTTATTATGCTTGGATTGAGTTCAGACTTGCATATGTTGGTAGTTTGTCATTGCTATAAAGAAAATGACAGGATAAGAATTATTTCTGCAAGAAAAGCCGATTTACAAGAAGCAAGGCAGTATGGAGGCGTATAAAATGAGAGACCATTATGATTTTTCAAACGGAATAAAGAACCCTTATGCGGATAAATTAAAAAAGCAGATAACAATCCGTCTTGATGACAAAGTAATTGATTATTTTAAGAAGATGGCAGAAGAAACAGGAATGCCGTATCAGAATATCATCAATTATTATTTGCTCGACTGTGTGAACGAAAAAAAGCATTTGCGCTTGGCGTTTAATTGATGGGGCGTTGTTCGTAAACTACCGAGTTTGCTTCGTAAACACGCGGGGGCGTTGCGGGGTGTCCCCGCACGGTGGGTAGGGCGCAACGAAGTGCGACCGTAGGGCGGTTGTCCGCCCGCAAAATCTTTCGATTGTTAAATCTTGTGAAATTCGTTAAACTTCTAGCGTTATGGTAATCAGTTCTATCGACCTAAAAGGCGGTCATGTTGTTCAGTTAAAAAATGGAAAAGAGCTTGTGCTGCAGCGCGATGATGCGGACGCTCTTATAAAAGAATTTGATAAATATGGCGAAGTTGCTGTTATCGACCTTGATGCGGCAATGGGAAATACAAATCCAAAAGGCGATACGGTTAATACGCCGCTTTTGAAAAGCCTTTTGCGTAAGGGAAATGTTCGCACCGGCGGCGGAGTTCGTTCTGTAAAGCGTGCGCGCGAATTGATTTCGCTAGGGGCTGAAAAAGTTATAATCGGTTCAAGCGCGTGGAAAAAGAATCCTGAAAACAATTCTGATGTTTTGAACACAGAATTCTTGGACGAGCTTGTTGCGGCAATCGGAAAACAGCGCATAATTATTGGTGTTGACGCTTTGAACGGAAAAATTGCTGTAAAAGGCTGGACGGAAACAATCGACGTTCCGCTTATTGAAGGTGCAAAACTTGCACAAAAATATTGTTCCGAGCTTCTTTTTACTTGTGTTGAAAAAGAAGGCTGTATGCAGGGAACAAATCTTGAGATGGCAAAAGAGCTTCGCGCTGCTGTAAGTTGCCGGGTTGTTGTTGCCGGCGGCGTTTCTTCAGAAGAAGAAATTGAAACGCTTGAAAAAATGTACTGCGACGTTCAGCTTGGAATGGCGCTCTACACAAATAAAGTCAGCCTGAAAAACGCTTTTGTGCGCTGTCTTGACTGGCAAAAAACAGGCGGAATGATTCCCCTTATTGCGCAGGATGAGCGAAGCCGCGAAGTTCTGATGATGGGCTACGCAAACCGCGAGTCGCTTGAAAAAACTTTTGAAACTGGAAAACTTACATTTTTTAGCCGTTCACGAAACACTTTGTGGACAAAAGGCGAAACTTCAGGACATTTTCTGGATGTTGTAAAACTTCGTGCAGATTGCGACCGCGACACAATTCTTGCAATTGTAAAACCGAATGGCGGCGCGTGCCACACTGGAAGCTGGACTTGCTTTACTTCCGCGCCGGACGAAAAATCCACGTTGGAACGCCTTTACGCGACAATTTCTGAACGTTTTGCAAATCCAAAGCCGGGATCATACACTGCAACGCTCGACAATAAACGCGTGCGCGAAAAAGTTGAGGAAGAGGCCGAGGAAATCTGCGAGGCAGACGGAAAGGACGAAGTTATCTGGGAAGCCGCCGACCTTCTGTATTTTGTGAGCGTTCTTATGTACAAAGAAGGTGTTAATTGGCAGGATGTCTATAACGAGCTGGATAAGAGACATAAAGAAAAATGAGAAAGGTTGTGATGGTTGCCTATGCATTCGGATGATGGGCTTAATCAACACAACCTTTCTCTGCGAGTTTTCAAAGAAAACTCGTAAATTCATGGTGATTTTGGTGGAAGCAATCTCAATATAATTTGTTGGGCACTTTTCTTGGTTCCGTGCCAAGCACTCCATTGCTTCACGTCGTTTCACTCTGTTTCGCAATCCGCCTTCGGCGGACCACTACAATCCTTGCCGCATTCAAAAAGTCAAACAGAAATTGGAGTTATAAGATAAAAACTGCCAAAAATGTTGTCAGTTTTTATCTTTTCAAGTTTGCAATGCAAACTTGTTATCAACTGTTGTTTCTCACTTCGTTGCGAAACAACTTAAAAAGTCAAATCGAAAGTTGAAACTTTCTCATTGATTTTTTATTTAGGGTTTATCAAAACCCTAAAAACGGCTGAGTCAAGGTCTTGAGCGTAAGCGTACCTTGACCAGACGTATGGGAGTAAAAATGATAAAAATTGTAAAAGCAAATGAACTTGAAGGGGAATGGTTTGAAGGTCGTTCCTTTGGAACAACAAATGAAACCGTTCATTCAATCATAGAAGACGTTGCCGCAAACGGCGACTCGGCCTTAAAAAAATACGGACAGAAATTTGACGTTTCCGCGCCTGAAACATTTTTAATAGAAGAAAATGAATTAAAAGCCGCCGCAGAAAAACTTGAAAAAGAAAATCCAGAAATTTACAACGCAATCTGCTATTCCCACGAGCTTGCCTTAAAATTTGCTTTGCGCCAAAAATCCTCTTTCGACGACTTTGAAATTGAACTTACTCCCGGAATGTTTACGGGGCAAAAAACAATTCCTGTTGAGCGTGCCGGCGTTTATGTTCCGGCCGGAAGATTTCCGCTTGTTTCAACTGTTGTAATGACGGTTACTCCGGCAATTGCCGCTGGCGTAAAGGAAATTGTCCTTTGCACTCCGCCAAGAATTCACCCGGAAGACAAATCCGCTGCACAAAAAGCTGGGCTTGGCGTTCCTGGAGCCCCTTTTGTTGGCGGTAAACCTTATGCCGATGAAGGAATCATGGCGGCAGCATATATTTGCGGTGTAAAAAAATGCTATGCCTGCGGTGGCGCTCAGGCAATTGCGGCAATGGCTTACGGAACAGAAACAATTCCTCCAGTTGATGTGATTGTCGGTCCTGGAAACAAGTTTGTTGCCGCCGCAAAAAAAGAAGTCTACGGAAAAGTCGGAATCGATATGGTTGCCGGTCCTACGGAAGTTTTTGTTATTGCCGACAAATCTGCAAATCCACAATGGGTTGCCGCCGACCTTTTGGCGCAGGCGGAGCACGATGTTGTTGCCCAGCCAGTTCTTGCAACAGACTGCGAAGAATTAGCTGCAAAGGTCAGCGAGCAGATTGAAAAACAGCTGGAAAATCTTCCCACAAAAGAAATCGCCCGCCAAAGCATCGACAATTGCGGCAGAATCATAATTTGTGATGACTTGGAGCAGGCGGCGGAACTTGCAAATCTAAAGGCGCCTGAGCATCTTGAGCTTGCGATGGAATCTGGCGCATTGCGCGATAAAATTCAATCGCTTGTGCACAATTTTGGTTCTTTGTTCATCGGGGACTACGCTGCTGAAGTCTTTGGTGATTATGCGGCAGGTTTGAACCACACGCTGCCAACGAGCGGCTCGGCTAGATTTACAGGCGGCTTGAGCGTCCGTGTTTTCTTGAAAACTGTAACAACCTTGCGCGCGGAAAAAGGCAGCGAAGGCCTGAAAAAAAGCGCGGCGGCTGCTGGATTCCTTGGCGATGCGGAAGGGCTAGCCGCACATGCGCGCGCGGCTAGAATCAGGCTGGAATAGAAAATGTATCTTCTTGTTGCGCGCCAGCTTTTTGTCATGTTTATAATCTCTGTTGCGGGCTTTGCAGTAACTAAAGCGTTCCGCTTTGGGAATTTAGAGCAGCAATTTGTGAGCAAAATGCTTGTTTTGTTCGTGAATCCTTGTTTGATTATCAGTCGATTTGATTTGGATTTTGAAATCGAAAAGTTTAAGAGTTTTTTGATAGTAATTTTGCTTTCTGTGGTCGTACATTTTGTTATGATTGCTATAGCTCTGGTTTTTGCTCGCTCAAAGGATAAAGAAGAAAAAAAACTTGACTGCATAGACAAGATAGCCTTTGTTTTTACAAACTGCGCCTTTATAGGTATTCCATTGATAGACGGGGCTTTAGGACATGAAGCTGTTTTTTATTTGTTAGGATTTGTTGCAACATTCAATATCTTTTTATGGACTTTTGGTTACCTGATGTTCGCAGGAAAAATCCATTTTAAAAAACTTATTTTAAATCCAAATATAATAGCTTTAGTTATAGGGCTTGCTATTTTTTGTCTTCCGGTAAGGCTGCCTTCAATAATCGCAGTTCCGCTAAACTTAATTGGAGATATGAATACTTGCCTTGCGATGATTCTTCTAGGAATGTTGTTCGCTAATTTTAAAAAGAAAGAAAATGTCTCTTATACAATTCGAATTATAAAATTTAGTTTGATAAAGCACGTTGTATTGACGATTGCTGTTTTTATAATAGTTTTTGCCGCGTATAAACTTTTTGCGAATGTAAAAGATATGCGCCTTATTTGCTATGTTGTTTATATTGCGGCTTTGTGTCCTGTTGGAATGAGCGTTTCAAGTTTTGCGGTTATATTCAATAAGGACGAATCCTATGCGGCGCTTTTGTGCCTTGTAACAAGTGCCATAAGTATTGTAATGTTACCTTTGTGTATTGGCATTGCAGAAAAAATTTTTTAATATAATTTTAATAGCCTAAACTTCGAGTTTTTAGAAAAACAAACAAAAGCGGAAGCGAATTTACAAGCTGAATGCATTTTTTACCAGTTATAAGAAGCTCGAAGTTTGGAAAAAGGAATTTTTATGAGAATTACAAAATTAGGTGAGGAAATTTTAAGACAAAAGGCGCAGCCAGTTTCGGCAGAGGAAATAAATGACGAGCTTCGTTCGTTTATAGATGAAATGTTTGCGGCAATGGAAGCTGCCGACGGTGTTGGTCTTGCAGGTCCTCAGGCAGGAGTTAGCAAACGCTTTTTTGTGGTTGTTGCAGATGATGGAATTCGTAGAGTTTTTATAAATCCTCAAATTATATCAACTTCTGCGGATTTGCTGGATTATGAAGAAGGCTGTTTAAGTGTTCCTGGAGTTTACGAAACTATAAAGCGTCCTGCGAAAGTTACTGTTCAGGCTTTAAATGAAAGGGGAAGACGGTTTACCTTGGATGCGGACGGTCTTCTTGCAAGAATTATTCAGCATGAATACGACCATTTGGAAGGAATCCTTTTTATAGACAGGGGAGACCCTAATTTTGCAGAAAAGACAAAGCAGCAGTTTGAAAAACGAGCAGCGAAAGCAGAGCAAAAAAGACTTGCACGGGAAGCTAAGCAAAAGAAAATAGAAGCGGCAAAAGCAAAAAAGGCTGAGAAAGCGGGAAAATAGTTATGATTCGTGTTGTTTACGCAGGAAGCCCAGACGCATCCGCTGTTGCTCTCCGTTTGCTTGCTCTGTCAAGTTCGTCTTGTGGATATAAAATTGTAGGTGTTCTTACAAATCCGCCAAGTGCAAAAGGAAGGCATAAAACGCCTTCTCCAACGCCAGTTCATTGCGCTGCTTTGGAGCTTGGAATAGACGTTTTTACTCCGGAACATTTAGATAGCGAATGTAGGCAAAAAATACAAGCTCTTTCTCCAGATATTTTGGTTTGCTTTGCTTACGGGCACATCTTTGGTCCGAAGTTTTTAAGTCTTTTTAGATTTGGCGGAATAAATTTGCATCCGTCAGCTCTTCCAAAGTATCGCGGCTGTACGCCAGTTAATGCTGCGATTCTTAATGGAGATAGCGAAACTGCTTTTTCTGTTCAAAAAATAAGCTTAAAAATGGATGAAGGAAATATTCTAAGTTCATATCCTGTGGTTCTTACAAAAAAAGAAACTGCCGGCTCTTTGCTAGACGAAGCTGCAAAAAAAGGGGCAGAGCTTCTTTCTTCGATTTTAGCTCAGTTGAATCAAACTGAAAAACTGCCGGAAGGAAAAATTCAAACGGGAACGGCTAGCTATACGCAGATAATAAAAAAAGAAGATGCCTTGCTGGATTGGAATAAAGACAGCGTTTGCATAGATGCTTTTGTAAGGGGGTATTTTCCTGAGCCTGGCGCCTGGTGCTTTGAAAATTCTTCAGTCATCCGCATTCTGGAAGGTTTTCCAATTGATGAAGGCGAGGCTGGAAACCTGAATCTTAATGAGTTTTTAAGTGCGAAGCCTGGAACTGTTTGTTCTTTTATAAAAAACAAAGGAATTATAGTTCGCTGCGCTAAAGGCTTTTTTGCAATTACAAAACTTCAGCGGCAAGGCAAAAATGCAATGGACTACAAATCTTTTATGAACGGAGCGAGAGACTTTATTGGTTCGTTGTTGTCTATTCACTGAAAAAATGATAAAGTAAAATCTATGAAAATGAACAATTTTTTGGAAAAAATAAAAAATGGCACAAAAACAATGTGTTCAAAAATAAAGAATTTTCGCTTTTCTAAAGTAAGTGTTCTTAATTATTTTGATAATCTTCAGTCAAATGGAAAAATTCTTGTTTGGACTGTAATTTTTGCCGTCATAGTTTTAATATTTTTCTGCGCAGTTGTATTTTTTACGAATGTTAGAGGACCAGAAGAAGTAATGGTTCCTGAAGTCCGTGGAAAAGAACTTGCCCAGGCTCTTATAGAAATGCAGAAAAAGGAGCTTTATCCTAAAATAACGCTGCGTTATTCTCAAAATCCAGGAGATGAAGGCACTATTCTAGAGCAAACACCAAAACCTGGAGCAATTGTCCGCGGCTATAGCCGTGTTTCTTTGGTTGTCAGCAGAGGAATTATTGTTGACCACGTGGAAAATTACATTGGCGAAAATTTTGACGAACTAAAGATGAAGCTGCAAACTTTGTTCGCCGGCTCCGCAAAACCGCTGATTGTTCTTGAAACTCCAATTTACAAGCCGGATGTAAGTCCTGCTGGTACAATTCTTGAGCAAGATCCGCCAGAAGGAACTGACATTTCAGAGCCTGTAAAGGTAACTCTTGTGGTAAGCCGCGGTCCTACTTTTGAAAATACCAGAGTTCCTAATCTTATAGGCTATTCCTTAAACGATGTTTTGCAAACTATCGCAAGAAGCAGAATTGTTTTTGATTTTACGTCAAGAAAAGTTAATAATGGAGAAAAGCCTGGTACAGTTGTTGCTCAGCAAAAGTTTGATTCTGAATTTATTCCAAATTATTCTCGTATGTCTGTTGAAATGGTCCTTCCTTCTAGAGAATATGATGATAATATTTACGGTATTTTTTCTGCGCAGCTTACAGAATATCCTTATCCTGTTCCTATGAAACTGGATGCGACTACTTCGGACGGAAATACATATACACTTGTCAGTTTCTTGCATACAGGCTCAAATCTAACTCTTCCGTATGCTGTTCCAAAAGATACAACTCTTACACTTTATGTTGTAGACAAAGTGCAGAAGAAAGTAGTTGTTAGATAGCGGACTATATTTATGGTAAATTCTCTTATCTGCCTTACTTTGACTGGAAAAACTCTGCAAGAAGATGCGGAGCTTGTGGAAAAATACGCTCCTTATATCGATTTGGTTGAACTTAGAGTTGACCATTTGAACGAAGAAGAACAGCTTTATGTGCGGCGTTTTCCTTCGATGATTAGAATTCCTTGTATTCTTACAATTCGCCGCGAAAACGATGGTGGAAAATTTCGCAGTGGAGAGTTTGCTAGAACAGCTCTCTTTGGAAGGGCTCTTTCTTTTGCGGATCCAAATCCTACCAAGAATTTTGCTTACGTAGATTTTGAAGAAGATTTTCATATTCCGGGACTTCAAGATGGAGTGCAAGCTTTTGGCGTAAAAATTATAAGAAGCTGCCACGATTTTTCTGGTTCAATCACAAATTTGCGCGCGCGTTTTGAAAGCATGCGCAAAACTAGTTTTGAAATTCCAAAAGTTGCGGTCATGCCTAAAAATCTTTCTGATGTTGAAAAACTTTATTTGGAATCTTCTGCGATTTCGGATATTGACCATATTGTAGTTGCAATGGGAAATCTTGGAATCTCATCAAGAATTCTTGCCAAAAAATTTAATTCATATCTTACATATACTTCGCCTTGCGAGACTTTGACCAATACTTCTGAAATTGGCCACCTTGATCCAATAACTTTAAATGAACTATACAACTTCAGAAACTTGAATGACCGCACTCGCATTTTTGCGGTTACAGGCTATCCTCTAAAAAAGACTTCTAGCCCGATGATTCACAATTCTGGCTATAGGGCGCATGATATGAACAGGGTGTTCGTCCCTTTGCCTTCAACTTCTATAGAAGAATCTCTTACTTTTGCAGAAAATTTTGGAATTGACGGGCTTGCAGTAACAGTTCCTTACAAGGAATCGGTTATTTCTTTTTTGGATAATATTGATTCCGAAGTTGGCGAAATTGGCGCTTGCAATACAGTTGTAAAAGAATATTCCCAGTGGGTGGGACATAATACTGATGCCTACGGATTTTCAAGAGCTTTGTGCGAATTTCTGGGAGTAAAAAAGCTTTCAAGAAGAAAGGTTGCAATAATTGGCGCAGGAGGGGCTGCTAAGGCAATCGCATACGCAATTAAGCAGCTTGGCGGAAAGGCCTGCATTTTTAACAGGACTTTAAGCCATGCCAAATATATTGCTGATCGATATGGATTTGAATACGCAGCTTTAGAGGAGCAGAGCGCGGGGCTTTTAGACCGATATTCTGATATAATAGTTCAAACTACAAATGTCGGAATGAATAGCGCGGAAAATCCTAATAAAGAAAACAATCCGATTTGGTTTTATCAGTTTAAGGGTACAGAAAATCTTTTTGACATAGTTTATACCCCTGAAGTAACTCCTGTAATGAAAGTCGCAAGAGCCGCAGGTTGCAATGTCTGCAACGGGTTTAAAATGTTAACTTATCAAGGGTATAGGCAGTTCAAATATTTTACAGGAGTCGATTATGAAAGAACTTTCTCAGAATGAGCAAAAAAAACTTGCAGCTGTAACTGCAGTTGAAACTCTTCTTAAACAAGGGCTTATTTTTAGTGGAATGAAAATCGGTCTTGGAACTGGTTCTACCGCCTTGCCAGCTGTAAAGCGTTTAAGCGAATATATTGCCGATGGAACTTTAAAAGATATAAAAGCGGTGGCTACAAGTTTCCAGACAGAAAACGCTTGCACAGACTGGGGAATACCTGTTTATTCTTTTAGAAATAGAATTATTGACGGGCAGCTTGACCTTGCAATAGATGGCGCTGATGAAATAGATTCTGAATGTAATTGCATAAAAGGCGGAGGCGCCGCCCTTTTGCGCGAAAAAATTGTCGCCTACAATTCAAAGAAGTTTGTTATCGTCGCTGATAGCTCAAAAGCAGTTCAGACCTTAGGAACAAAATTTGCTCTTCCAGTTGAAATAATTCCAGAAGCGTATATCCCTATTAAAAAAACTCTTGAAAGAACTGGCGCGCAAGTAGTTCTCCGCGAAGGTGTAAAAAAATGCGGTCCTGTAATTACAGATAACGGCAACCAGATAATTGACTGTTTGTGGAAAAATCCTGTTAATCCTTCAGAAATGGAAGATTTTATAAACGATATTACAGGAGTTGTGGAAACTGGCTTTTTTACAAAGAATAAGCCAATTGCATTTATTGCAAGAGCCGATGGTTCTGTAGAAGTATTAGGCTGTTAAACCTTGTGCCTTTAAATTTTGCATTTAGACTGATTTACAATTTTACATAAAGATAAAATGGTTTCGCCTTTTAATACAGAAGAAGCGTTTAAGAAATGCCTTGAACTTATAGATTTTTTAGACTGCGGAAAAATAGAATTAAAGCAACTCGCGCAACCTAGCAAGGAACGCGTAGAAAACGGAATAATGGTCGGCTGCGCAGTCTGCGCCTGCTTTTTTGAAGGAAAAGAGTATAAAAAAAATCTTTTTGCAGTTTCTGGACTTGCAAGGCAGCTTTTTGTTTCTGAAGATTTTAAAAAAGAATTTGAAGATTCTGGAAATATAGTTGTTCCTCCAGTTGTTTCTGCTTGCGAAATTCAAAAGGCAACTAAAAAGAACGATGAACAGATTCATTTGCTTACAGAACAAATAGATTTATTGAAGCAAAAACGCCTTGCAGAAGAAATAGAGTTTGAAGAGAAATCTGAAGAAAGTTTTCTTAGAAAAAAACGTCTGTGCTTGTGCGATGAAAGTTTAAAATCTGTTTTTTCCTTATATTCATTTTTTTGTGCAAATGGAAAAGTTGCGAAATTAACAGATATTTGCAAAAAGACTTTGCCGCCAACAGGAACTGGCGACTGCTGCGCTCCAAAACTATTAAGCTACGCTTATTCCAACGGTTTTAGAGTAGTTTCAATGGCAGAAACTTTTTACGGCAAGTCGAATTCAAGCAAAGTTCAAGGAAAACTTTACGCACCTTGTGATGAGCGGTGTTCCTTGATTTTGCCGACTATTCTTGGATTAAACATTCTTTACAAAGACGATTTTATTGTGGTTGTAAATAAGCCTTCAGGTCTTCTTAGCGTGCCTGGCAGAGGCATTGAAAAACAAGATTGCGTTGTAAATCGCTTAAAGACGCTCTTTCCAGAATGTATTGCGCAGCCTGCGGTTCACAGGCTTGATATGGAAACTAGCGGCTTGATGGTTCTTGCATTGGATAAAGATGCTCATAGAGAATTAAACCGGCAATTTGAAAACAGAAAAGTTTATAAAGAGTACATAGCTTTGGTTGACGGCAAGCTTTTAGGCAAAAATCAGCAAGGTTCAATGAAGCTTTACTTTAGATTGGATGTAGAAAACAGGCCTCATCAAATTTGGGACAGCGTAAATGGCAAGGAAGCCATTACTCAGTGGCAAGTCCTAGGAATTCAAAAGTATTTTGCCCCAGATGGAACAAGCCGCTATGTCTCAAGGGTTCTCTTTATTCCTCATACAGGAAGAACTCATCAGCTAAGGCTTGCATCGGCGGATGCGCATGGATTTGGAATGCCGATTATTGGCGATAGCTTGTATGGCGCCCGTTTGCCAAATGAACGCTTGATGCTTCACGCGCATTTATTGGAATTTGTTCATCCTGTAACCGGAAAAAAAATGCGATTCCAAAGTCCTCCAGATTTTTAATTTTCTAAAGCAATTAGGTTCATGAATAAAGTTCCGTTTGAGCGTTCGTTTGTCTGAAATCTTATGCTTAATTTTTTTTCTGAGCCATTCTTGCAGATAAAACTAATTTCCATTGAAAAGTCATTGATTTTCATTTCAAGGTTGTTTTTTATTGTCTGTCTTATCTTTTTTTTGTTCTTTTCAGGAATTACAGAAAAAGGCTCTTCATTTATAATTTTGTTCAGCTCGATTATGCTGTATCCAAGCATAGAAGCAAATTTTTCGTTTGCAAATGTGACTTTAGGATTTTCCGCCCAGCATAGAATCAGAATGCCGCAAGGAACAGTTTCCATAATTGAAGAAAGCTGTTCGCTTAGATTTGTGTTCATGTCCAGAAGTTTCATTCTGAAATCAATATTTTCAATTGCAAGGTAGTAAATGTCGCTCGTCACTGTCTTTGCAAGATAGCGAATCCTTGCGCGGATCCAAAATTTTTCGCCTCCATTGTAAGTTGGCAAACACTGAATTTCGCAAAAAGATTCTTTTTTAGAACGCTTTGCCTCTGCCAATGTTGAAAGAAAAATATTCCTGCTGGATTTGTCTAGTCTGCCTAAAAAATCTTTGTTGAAGTGCGCATAGGAATCTCTGGTCGTGTTTAATTCTTCAAAATACTGGTCGTTGATTCTGATTGTTTCAATAGTCGTTCCAGTCCATTCAATTATTGCGGCCGCGCCTACAAAACTGTTGAACAAAAGCGCGTTCTGGTTTGTGGCATCAAGAAAATTAATGGCGCTAAAAAACTCTGAATCAGCAAAAACTTTTTCGTCTATGGATGGCAAGGTCGAAAGAAGTTCTTCATACTTTTCCGCTGGCATCGGTTTTGCAAAAAAGAAACCTTGCATATTAAAGCAGCCGATGCTTTTTAAAAAATCTGCCTGGCTTTTTGTTTCTATTCCTTCCGCTATAACAGGAAGTTTTAGCCAGTTTGCCATGCGAACAATTGAGCTTAATATGCTTCCACCGCGGGATTCCTTGTTGATTTCTGATTCGCTTTCAGAGTTTGATTCTATGAACTTCATGTCAAGCTTTAAAATATCTACAGGAACATCTTTTAGTGTGTTTAAGGAAGAGTAGCCGCTTCCAAAGTCGTCCATTTCAATTAAGAAGCCTATTTTTTGAAGCTGTTTTACAACGCTTATAAGTTGTTCCGGATTTTCCATGTAGGCAGATTCTGTTATTTCTAGGCGGAGATGTTTTGGAGAAAGATTATATTTTTTCAGCAAGTTTTTAAAATGTTCCACAAGGTTTGGATTGTAAATGTCCCTTCTAGAAATATTTACAGAAACCGGGACAGGATTTAAACCCTGGTCAATCCATTTTCTCATATAGTTGCAGGATTTGTCCCACATGAATTCGTCAAGCTTTGTGATAAATCCGTTTTGCTCAAAAAGAGGAATAAAAAGACCGGGGCTGATTAATCCTCGTATTGGATGCTGCCAGCGAACAAGAGCTTCTGCTCCAGAAAGGCTTTCCGTTGTGTAGTCGTATTGAGGCTGAAAATAGACGGCAAAGTTCTCTTTTTCAAGAGCCTGCGACATTTCGCTTGTAAATTCTTGTTCATCTAAAAGTTTGTTGCTAAGTTTTTTGTCGTAAAAGGCAAAGTGCTTATTGTAAGAATTTTTTGCAGAGTAAAGTGTTAATAGCGTCCTTGAAATTGCCAAAGGAACATCTTCCTGCGGATTTTCAAAAATATAAATGCCCATTCGCACAATAAAATAAAAATCAGGATAAAGTGATTTTAAAAAATCCGTTATTTTAGATATTTCTGATTCGGGATCAAAGTTTTCATAAGGCATGCAGACTACAAAGTGGTCGCCGCGAATATGTCCGAATGTCTTAGAAGGCTCTTTTGTGCGTATAAACGCTTGTCCAATTTGATAGAGCAGGTTGTCGCCTTCTGCAAATCCGTAAGATTCATTAAAAGCCTTGAAATGGTCTATATCAAACCGTAAAAGCATGTAAGTGACTTCTGGATTTTTTAAAAGCATTTCCTTTGTTTTTATGGAAAAAGTTGTTTCGTTGTAGATTCCCGTTTTTTCATCTATTTGAGATATGGCAATTTTATCGTGCTGGAACTGGGTTTCCATGCGTTTTATTTTTTCTTGAATTTTTTTTTCGTTTTTGATTATGTTGTTTATTGAATGAATTAGAATTTGGCAGTCTTTTACATCTTTTATAATTTGAACAATATTCTGTTCAAGAAAAAACAGTTCCTGGTCTTTTGCAAGTTTTTCTGAAACAATGATTTTAGACACGCTAAACTGGTTGGCTATAACCATTTTTCCCGGAGAAGCGAACGATTCGTCTAAAACTATTAAATCTATAGAATTTTGAAGTTGAAACTTAAAGTATTCAAGGTTTTCAACCGAGCACCAAGAAATATTGTATTCAGAACTTAACTCTGCTTTTGAAAAAAGATTTTTAAGAGATGATGAACTTACGACTAATAGATTGTATTTTTGCATATATGTTTTTGACATTTCAGTTAAAAAGATTAAAGTTCTCGTCCGCTTGTTTTTAAAATTATATCATGGTTTTTCTAATTATATAGAAAAAAAATAAAATATTTTGATTATTTATGGTATAATGTAAGTATATAAGGTCGAAAGTTGAAACTTTCTTCCTGACTTTTTAAAGGAGCAAGATAAAAACAGCCGGAAATGGCGTCTGTTTTTATCTTAAAAAGTTTGCGTTGCAAACTTCTATATTAAATGTTGTT
Organism: uncultured Treponema sp.; assembly: GCA_934667505.1. Taxonomy (GTDB): domain Bacteria; phylum Spirochaetota; class Spirochaetia; order Treponematales; family Treponemataceae; genus Treponema_D. Next base: position 68,655 of record CAKULY010000009.1, read on the forward strand.
TCTCACTTCGTTGCGAAACAACTTAAAAAGTCAATCCTAAAACTGAAGTTTTACTCTTGACTTTTTTTTGGAGAAAAGATAAAAAATGCCATTTAATATTGAATTTCAAATAGCAGGTTTAATTTTTGTTTCTATTATAATTGTGGTATTTTTTTCAAAGCCGCGCTGGAAGTCTGTGCAAAATTCTGTGTTCAGAGTTCTTATGTTTGCTACCTGGATTGAACTTTTTTTTGACATCGTCAGTGTTATTACAATTTCAAAGCGGGATGTAATTCCTGGCTGGATAAATGACTTTTTTTCAAAAGGGTACATAGTTGCCATGCTGTTTTGGATTGCGACTGCTATGACTTATATTGTGGCAAATACTTACTATGAAGGCATGTCAGAAACAGAGCACAAATTAAAAAAGATTTTACTAGGCGCGATATTTGTTTCTCTTCTTGTATGCGTTGTTTTTGTTCTGATTTATCCAATTCTATACGGAGGAAGCGGCCGCTATGTTTATTCCTATGGAATTCCTTCTACAATAACGTACATTTTTTCTGTTGCGTGCGTGATTATTGCAATCACCTTGTTTATTATAAATTTTAAAAAGATTTCATTTGACAGAAAAGTTCCAACGCTCTGCTTTACAATAATGGAAGGTTCTGTCGCATTGATTCAGATGCAGTTTAAAGAACTTTTGCTTTTAGGAATTGGAACGGCAATCTGCATTTTTCTTATGTACATGACTATGGAAAATCCTGATATGGATATGATTGCCAAGCTGAACGCAGCGAACAAACGGTCTGAAGAGCTTTTGTTGAATATTTTTCCTGCGAGCATAGTTTCTAGCCTTAGAGTTGTCTCAAAGCCGATTACAAGAAGCTATGAAGACGTTTCCGTTGGTTTTATAGACATTGTTGATTTTACAAAAATGTCGGCAAAAATAGGTGCGGAAAAGCTGGTGAATCTTTTAAATCAGCTTTTTAGCGAGATTGACATGCTTGTGGATAAGTACAAAATCGAAAAAATAAAAACGATTGGAGATGCCTACATGGTTGCCAGCGGCTTGCCGGATGTTTATGAAGACCACAGCGAGCAGCTTATGCTTTTTATGTTAGATGTTCTTAGATATATGAAGTATTTTAATTTGCGCAACAACACGGATATTAAAGTCAGAATTGGAATTAACTGCGGTCCTGCGGTAGCTGGTGTTATCGGCAAGAAAAAATACATTTACGATATGTGGGGCGAAACCGTAAACTTCGCTTCCAGAATGGAGTCTACAGGAATTCCAGGCAGAATCCAGGTTTCTGAATCAATTTATCAGAAACTAAAGGATTCTTACAATTTTGAATGTAGAGAACACATAGAAGTAAAAGGCGTAGGCGACTGCCGAAGTTATTTGCTCTGCATTTAGTTTGAATGTGGATTTTAATCTAAGTTTTAAACAAGCCTTAAAAACGGAGGAGTCAAGGTTTTGAGTATAAGCGTGCCTTGACTAGGCGTATTTTTAAATTAACGAAGTTGTCTCGTCGATTCCCATTCTGATGTTCAGGCACTGCACAGCCGCACCGCTCGCTCCTTTTCCAAGATTGTCAAAGCGGCTTGTAAGCATGATTCGCTCGTCATTGCCGTAGACAAAAATCTGCATGTTGTTTGTGCCTGCCAGAGTGTTTGCCGCGATGAACTGCTCGGTCAGCGTGCCTTCGCCCATGAATCCTGCCGTTTTTACAAAGTTGCAGTCCTTGTAGTGTTCGCTCATCATTTCCCACACATCGTGCGCAGAAACCTTTTTTGCCAAAAGACGCGCGTGCAGGGCGACCGTCACTGTCATTCCCTGAAAATAGTCGCATACGTAAGGATTGAAAATCGGCTCAAACTCAAGGCCGGCGATTTTCTTCATTTCTGGAAGATGTTTGTGTGCCTGCGTCAATGCGTAAAGCCTCGGGGAGTCCAATTCAGGATTTCTGTTTGCCGCTTCGTACTGCGCGATTGCCTTTTTTCCCGCCCCGGAATAGCCGGAAACCGCGTGAATCACAACCGGATAGTCTGCCGGCATGATTCCAGATTTTACAAGCGGATAGCCCAAGGCCACAAAGCCCGAAGCGTAGCAGCCTGGCACTGCAATTCGGTTTGAAGTCATAATCTTTTGGCGGAACGATTTGTCCAGTTCTGGAAAACCGTAAGCCCAAGCAGGATTTGTTCTGTGCGCCGTGGAAGCGTCAATAATCACAGTCTTTGGATTTGTGCAAAGTTCAGCCGATTCAACAGCCGCCGCATCCGGCAGACACAAAAAAGTAAAGTCGCTCGCGTTAATCATTTTTGCGCGCTCGGCGGCATCCTTGCGTTTTTCCTCGCTAATCTGCAGAATTTCAATGTCATTCCGGTTTGCAAAACGCTCAAAAATCTTAAGCCCTGTAGTTCCTTCTTTTCCATCTATAAAAATCTTAACGCTCATATTTGCCTCTGGTTTTGAATCGGGCGTGAAAAATGTTTACGCACAACGCCCCATTCGTTTTTCTTTTATTATAAAAGTTTTTAGATTAAAAAAAAATCACTTCAAAAGAAAAATTTGAAAATCTTTCTTTTTTTAAGTATTAATAAGGACAATAAAAAAGAAAATCTGTGATATGATATACTTACAAAAGAATGAATCCAGATTTTAAAGCGGTCGGATTTGACTGCTTTGGAAAAACAGAACTTCTAATTTTGTTCTAAGCAGATTAAAGTTCTTAAAAATATTGATGAAAAGAAATTGCTTAATTAGGATGAATAAAAATATGAATGATTGGAAAAAGGTACGGCTTGGGGATTATATTTCAGAATATTCAGTAAAAAATAGAAATTCAGAAGATATTTCTGTTTATAGCGTTACAAATACAAAAGGTTTCTGCACAGAATATTTTAGCAAAGATGTTTCAAGTAAAGACAAAACAAATTATAAAATAGTTCCTCGTGGTTATTTCGCATATAATCCATCTAGAATTAATGTTGGCTCTGTTGATTGGCAACGATATGAAGACAGAGTTATTGTAAGTCCGTTGTACAATGTTTTTGCTGTTTCAGAAGAACTTGAACAGCAATATTTGTATTATTTCTTGAAAAGTGATATCGGGCATTCATTAATTGTTTCAAAAGCTGAGGGAAGCGTTCGTGATAATCTGAAAATCGCAATGTTGTCTGAATTTCCAATTCCTCTTCCTCCGCTAGAAACACAAAAACAAATTGCCACAACATTAGACAAAGTAACCAAAATAATCGCAGAAAGCAAACAACTTCTAAAAAAATACGACCTGCTTATCAAATCTAGGTTCATTGAGATGTTTGGGGATAATCCTATTGAAAATTGGAATGTTGAAAAACTGAGAAATACTGGAAATTTCAAAAATGGAATGAATTTCAGCTATGAGGACAATGGTTTTGAAATCAATTGCCTTGGCGTTGGCGATTTTAAAGACAATTCGGTTATTTCTGAAACATCTGTTTTGCCAATAATTTTTCTTAATGAAAAACCAACTGATGAATATTTGCTTCAAAAAGAAGATATTGTTTTTGTCCGTTCCAATGGAAACAAGGATTTAGTTGGCAGATGTGTTTTAGTCTATCCTGACACGCTTTCGACTTTTAGCGGATTTTGCATTCGTTATAGAAAAACTTCTGAAAAATTGAATTCTATATATCTGCTTCAATATTTAAAAATGCCAAATACAAGAAAAAGAATGTCTGGTCGCGGTGCAAATATTCAAAACCTAAATCAGCAGATTTTATCAAATCTTGAAATTCCAATTCCCCCTCCCGCACTTCAGCAACAGTTCGCCGCCTTCGTCCAGCAAATCGACAAATCAAAATCGGTCATCAAACAATCCTTGCAAAAATCAGAAACCTTGTACAAGTCGCTTATGCAGCGATATTTCGCGTAGCAAAATTCGGCAAGCAGCTTGCTGCGGCGAATATTTTGGCTAGCTTATAAAAAATCTGTAATAGTTGTTAATTTAATTTATTTGTCAAAACTTGACAAATAATACTGTTTAAACTATATTTTAGGCAAGTTAAGGGGCAAGTTATGTTGTTAGGATATGGTGCAAGAAACTGCTGGGGTTTTAAAGATTGGATGCAAGTAAGTTTGGAACTTGATGGTTCTGTTCCTGCTGATATTTCTATGAATCTGCCGGCTTCTACAGCTATGTGTTTCAAAGGAGCAAATGCTTCCGGTAAAACAAACGGTCTAAAAGTATTAACATTTATAAAATATTTTGCTCAGTTTAGTTTTCAGACTAAGCCAGATGATATGATTTTGTTCGATCCATATTTTTATCAAGATGAAGAGGCTGAATTTTATATTGAATTTACACAAAACGATATTTATTATAGATATGAGTTAAAAAACACTCGAAAATCTGTAATATCAGAAAAGCTGTTCAGAAAAAAAGCAGAAGAAGGTTCAAGAGAAACTGAAATTTTTGCACGCAAAGGAAACTTAATTACAAAAAACACTTTGTACAAAGGTCATTCTGATATTCTTTTTAGAAACAATGCCTCATTCATTTGCACTCTTAATCAATACAATATTCCAGAAATCAAAGATATTTTTTCTTTCTTTTTTCATATTGTTGTGAATGTAGTTTATACAGGTTTGTCAAATAAAGGATATGATGACCAATTTGGTACTTCTAGTTTTTATTCAATACATCCAGAACATCTTGCTTTTACAGCAAAAAAAATTGAACAGTTTGACACAGGCATAAATAAAATAGAAATAAAATCAAAGACAAATGAATACAACCAGATATTTTATTATCCAGTTTTTTATCACAAAATAGAAAATGGAAAAAATCTTCCGTTGTTGTACGATGCGGAATCTAGCGGAACAAAGGCTTTGTTCGGAACTCTTATGAATTATTACAGTGTTCTTTCAGAGGGTGGAATTCTTGTTCTTGATGAGTTTGACATTAATTTGCATCCAGATATTCTTCCTTGTCTTTTGGATTTGTTCCTTGTAAAAGAAAACAATCCTAAAAATGCACAGCTTATTTTCACATCGCATAACACAGAAATCATGGATATTCTTGGTCGCTACAGAACTTACATTTTTGAAAAAGAAAATAATGAAAGTTTCTGCTATCGTTTAGATGAGCCAAAATCGCCCAGCTTAAGAAACGACCGGCCTGTTTCTGTTCCATACAAAAGGCATTTAATTGGAGGATTCCCTAAAATTGGCAGTAAAGAAAAATAATCCCCGAAAGGACAAGTTTCTAAATTCTCTTCCAAATGATATGCATGTTTCTAATATCGCTGATGTGAAAGGAAAAATTTCATTCAGCTTTAAATATTTTGACTCAAGCCAAGAAGCGGGACAAGATTTTAAGGACTGGACAGATGAGCAGAAAAATCAGCTTTTAAATAAACTTCGTGATTATTCTCGCGAGGATAAAAAATATTGGCTAAACCAAAGAATTGGTGGTGGCGGATTAAAAATATTGGAAATTTATGGGAATTTTCCTCGTAATTCTGATTTTACTTATCCTTCTCATGTTCCCGAAAATGTAAAATGGGCAAGATTTAGAATGGAAAGTGCGGTTCGCTTGATTGGATTTTTTGTTAACGAAAATGAAGCGGCAAAGTTTATGAAAATCTAGGACTAGACTTATCCTCTGCTGTAAGAATGTTTTTTTAAAGGTCTGTTCAGGTTGGCGGAATTCCATTTTCTGTAAGCAATGAAAAATCTTATGATTTTAATTCGGCACTCTCAAATATTATTTAGACAAGAAATGATTCTGTAAAAAATGAAACAGACCCTATCACTCTTGACGAAATAAATGCAGAAATCAAAGCCTATAGGAGCGGCAGGTGAAATGTTATGCCGTCATAGATACAAATGTCATTGTATCCGCATTTCTTTCTGTGCAAAATTATTCAAATCTTGAGGGTTCCACAACTTTTTAGGTGTTAAAAGTCATTCTTGATGATAAAAATAAAATAATTCCAATTTTTAATGATGAAATTCTTGAAAAATACAAAGAAGTTCTTTCTAGACCGTTTTTCAAGATTTCAAAAAATATTTCATTGAAAACTTATGAAAAAATAAACTCGCCCGCATATAAATTTTACATTCCAAACAAATCCGTGTGGCTACCGGTGTCTACAAGCTCAAGAATCAGAATGTCGTTGAAGATTCTGTAAATTAAAAGCAAATCCGGTAGAATATGACATTCACGGTTGCCTTTTAGTTTTCCTGTGAGTTCGTGGTCGCGAAATCGTTCGGGAAGTTTTTCGCCTTTTGCAAGAATTTCGATTGCGGCTTTCAGCTTTTCAGAATCTTTCACACTGCGTTTTTTAATGAGTTTCGCGTGTTTTTAGAATCGCTTTGTGGCTCGCGTTTTATATTTGTAGAAATTTTCGCTCATAAGCCGATTTCATCCCAAAGTTCCTGAGGCGTTTCGTACGTTTTCGCATTCGAATCGTTCATAAGCTGGTCGGCTTCTTCAGATGCAAGCTCAATTTCGCTCTTGCGTCTTGTCCGCTGCGGCTTGAACGGCAGTCCATTTTCCCTGACTGACTGCCGCAAAAACATATTGATTGCGCTCGAAAGCGAAAGCCCCAAATCGTTGTAAAGCTCCGTCGCCTGTTCCT
>CAKULY010000010.1 GCA_934667505.1 uncultured Treponema sp.
ATTCTTTGCTGTACCTCATTTTCATACCCTCTTTATTCTCGGGTATTTTTCGACTGTACTTTTATAGTATCCGTTCAGAGTTTATTCAATTCATTCTTATTCATTTTGTTAGTTTAAATTCGCTGAAAGTTAGAATGAATAAACAAAACGATAGTGATTTTAATCAAGGCGGTAACTTTTATAACCGATAGTTAAATCATATAGCGAATTTTATAATTATTTAGCTAAATAATTTCGCTTTTAGTTATCTTTCGGAGCATAAAATGCCATTCACTGATTCACCAGAAACAAACGCGCTAAAATCAAAAATTGAAGAAATATTAAAAACCGTTCCTGACTTTGTAACGCAGGGCGGAGAGCTGAAGCTCAACATAATAAAAAATGCGGCGGAAAACGGAGATGAAAAACTTCTTGCGCCTCTGCTGAAAAATGCCGCCACAAAAAAGGTTTTCTTCAAGCCTGTTCTGGACAGTTTTGTTTTTGAGAGCGCAAAATTCAAGGAGATTTTGGAATATTCAAGCGGCTGCAACTCGTATTCAAAATATCTTGGGCAAAAAATCGGGCTTTACTTTGGAGATTCCGCGCTTACGGACAGAAGCGAGATTGTGCTGAATTTTCCGTTCAAGGACTGCGTGCTTGAAGGCGGACAGAGCAAAGAGGACGGACTTGACGCATATTTTGAATGGAATGAAAAACTTCAGGATTTTACAGAAAAGAAATCAAAACGCCGCGAAGTTTTTTACAACGAGATTTTGGCCCAGGACGAAATCGACAATCTTTTTAGTCCCAAGGCATTCTGCAACGCAAAACGGTTTGAGCGCAATTCAGACGGAACAGCCACGCCTACCGAAACCACACATCTTAACCGCAATGCCGAAATAAACAGAAAGCGTGGACTTAGCGACGACACAATCACCGACAACCTGATAATAAAAGGAAACAACCTGCTCGCGCTGCACTCGCTAAAAAAGGAATTTGCCGGAAAACTCAAGCTGATTTATATCGACCCGCCCTACAACACGGGAAACGACGGTTTTGCCTACAACGACAACTTCAATCATTCAAGCTGGCTCACGTTTATGAAAAATCGCCTGGAAATCGCAAGGGAGCTTTTAAAGGAAGACGGAGTGATTTTTGTTCAGTGCGATGACAACGAGCAGGCGTATCTGAAAATTCTGATGGACGATATTTTTGGAAGAGAGAATTTTATTGCGGATTTTATTTGGCAACATAGAAAATCAAGCCAAAATGATATAGATATTTCATTGTCACATAATTACACATTGACTTATGCAAAAGAAAAAGAACTAAGTGAATTCAATCGGCTTGAAATAAATGAAACAAAATTTTCAAATCCTGACAATGACCCTAGAGGTGATTGGGTTGCAGACCCGATGGATGCTCCTCATATAAGACCTAATCTGACTTATTCAATAACGAATCCTAATACAGGAATCCAGCACCTCCCGCCAAGCGGGAGGTGCTGGAGAATTTCTAAAGAGAAATTCTCCAGTGCCTTAGCCGAAGGCAGAATAATATTCGGAAAAAACGGAAAAGGAAGACCTCAATATAAAAGATTTAAAAGTGAGGCGTTAGAAAAAGGTGAAAATGTTTCATCTCTTTGGACAGACTGCGGAACAGCAACAGAAGGAACAAAGGAACTTCAATCTTTGTTTGGAGAAAAAGTGTTCTCAACTCCAAAACCTGAAAAATTGCTTGAGAGAATCATAAAAATCTCCACTTCTCCTTCCGACATCGTTCTTGACTATCATCTCGGCTCAGGAACAACCGCTGCGGTCGCGCATAAAATGAACCGCCAGTATATCGGTGTGGAGCAGATGGACTACATCGAAAGCGTTGCCGTTGAGCGTCTTAAAAAGGTAATCTGCGGAGAACAGGGCGGCATCTCAAAATCCGTAGGTTGGCAAGGAGAAGGCTCGTTTGTCTATATGGAGCTTGCAAAGAAAAACGAGCGCGCGGCGGAGCTTATTTCCTCATGCAAAAATCTTGACGAGCTAGTAAAAATATTCGACACGCTGAGCAAAAAATATTTTCTTCATTATAATGTACGCGTAAAGGAATTCAGAAACGAAATCGCAACAAGCGGAAAATTCGCCGCGCTTCCGCTTGAACGCCAAAAAGAAATGTTCATCCGTATGCTGGATTTGAATCAGCTTTATGTGAATGTCTCCGACCGCCACGACGCCACAACCGGACTTGCTCAAAACGACATCACATTCACCGAAGATTTTTACAGATTGAAGAACGACTAAAATGATGTATAATTATTGGAAAAGAATGGAAATAATAGTTAAAAAAGACTGCCACGATCCCTGGCACTGCAAATAGCAGGAGAAAGGATTACGTGGCTTACAGATAGAATATATGCCATAATCCGAAAAAAGTCAAAGGAATAATGATGGATAGAACGACTTTTGAAAACTTAAAAAAGGCAATTTCACAAGAACGGATTGCCGTTTATATGACGGATGGAGTTGACGAAGCAACAGCAATTGCACGCTATATTTATAATATCTACCTTTGCAAAAGCCTTTATCCGCTCATAAATATTTTTGAAGTGACATTGAGAAATAGCATAGATTCATCACTTTCCACATTTTTCGGAACTTCAGATTGGAACACGGTTGTCCCGCTTTTACAGTCAGAAATGATGATGCTTGCAGAGGCACAGTTAAAAATAAAGCGAAACGGAAAAAAGTTCAGTCATGGACGCCTTGTTGCTGAACTTACTTTAGGATTTTGGGTTGCTCTTATGGGAAGAAAATATAACACCCAAAGTTTTCAATTTGCAATAATAAAGAATAGCTTACATGGCTGTCCTAAAAATCAGAAAAGCTCTAGTGCCATACAAAAAAATCTTTCGGAAATCCGTTATTTGAGAAACAGAATCGCCCATCATGAGCGGATTTTACATTGGAAAGACTTAAAACAAAAACATGACCTGATTTTAAATTTTATATACTGGCTAAATCCAGATATGTATAAAATTGCAGTCAAAAAAGATGACTTTGATAAATTGTATTCTGCTGGGCTTGGTCCATTTATTAGTTTTGTTAAAAATGAATTATAGGAAAAACTATGCTTTACGAAATAATTGAAAATCAGAAAGACACGCTCTATCCCGAAGATTACGAAATTCCTTCATACATAACGGACAACCTGAAATTTCCGCTTTATGAGTGGCAGAAAACCGCGCTGGAGAATTTCCTTATAAACGAAAGAACGCGCGCAATCAAGACGAAAAAAGGAGCCGTGTTGTCGCCGAACCATCTTATGTTCAACATGGCGACAGGAAGCGGAAAAACGCTGGTTATGGCGGCTCTGATTCTTTACTACTACAAGCAGGGCTTCCGCAATTTTATTTTCTTTGTGAACCAGAATGCGATTCTTGGAAAAACTCAGGCGAACTTTATAGATAAAAACCACAATAAATATCTTTTTAAGGAAAACGTTGTGATTGACGGCGCGCCGCTGAATTTCAAGGAAGTTGAGATGTTCAGCAGTTCCTGCGATGCGCAGACTGTTCAGATAAAATTCACGACAATCCAGAAACTTCACAACGACATCTACAAGGAAAGCGAGAATTCCCTTTTGCTTTCGGATTTGCAAAAGCGCGACATTGTTTTGCTTGGCGATGAGGCTCATCACCTGAATGCGGCGACACTGAAAAAGAATTCTGCCGTTTCCGCTTCTTATGCAAGCGAGGAAAACGGAACTTTTTCCGACATCTCTTTTTTTGGCGAGCTGAAAGACAGTTCAAAAGATGAGGATATTGAACGCTCCTGGGAAACGACAGTTTGTCATTACATTCTGAACAAGGGCGGAAAATCTGCTGGGCAGAATAAAAATGTGCTTCTGGAATTCACTGCGACTGTTCCAGAAACCGAAGCCGCGCAGAAAAAATATGAAGACAAGATAATCACAAAATTTGCGCTCAAAGAATTTGTTGAAGCCGGATGTACAAAGCATATCCGGCTTGTGCGCACAAATCTTGAAACAAAAGAGCGTGTCTTGCAGGCGTTGCTTTTAAATTGGTACAGATATTCAATCGCGCTTAAATACGGAATTGCAAATTTTAAGCCAGTAATCTTGTTTCGCAGCAAGACGATTGATGAGTCAAAGTCTGACTATCAGAAATTCCTTGAACTGTGCAAAAATGTAGCTGCTGACGATTTTGATTTTATAAAGAAAATTTCCGCATCTCAAAAGACAAAGCCGTTTCAGCCGGAAGCGGATAAAATTTCTGGCGCATATAGTCTTGACGGAAAAATCTTTGAGCGCATAAACGGTTATATGAATAAAAATCAATTTTCCTACGGTACGGTGGCTCAGTTTATAAAGGAAAATTTCGGCGAGCGAAATGTAATCATAACGAACAGCAAGTCCAACAAGACAAAAAAAGAAAAGACCGACGGCGAAACTGACCGGCTTTTGAACAGTCTTGAGGATTCTGCAAACCACATAAGGGCGATTTTTACAGTTCAGCGGCTTACGGAAGGCTGGGACGTTCTTAACCTTTACGATATTGTGCGTCTGTATTCCGGGCGCGACACGGATTTTAAGAGCAAAAAAGCCGGAAGCAGCACAACGAGCGAAGTTCAGCTTATCGGGCGCGGTGTGCGGTATTTTCCTTTTGAATATGAAGGCAAGGAAAAGAGCCACCGCAAGTTTGACAATGATTTGCAGAACGAGCTTAGAATTCTGGAGGAATTTTATTTCCATAGCGACGATGATGTTAAATATATAAGCGAGCTTTCGCAGGAGCTTAAGCGCACTGGAATTATAAGCGACACAAGAACGCAGAAAACTTTCCGCATAAAGGAAGACTCAAGAAAGGAGCTTGAAAAGCTTTATCTTTTTGTGAACGAACGGAAGGAAAATCCTGAGCGCAGGCTGCGTACTCTTCCCGAAGATTTTAAGAACATTCCGCCTTTTGAACACGACCTGACGACTTCACTGTATTCAAATATCCGAACCGTAAATTTTCAAGGCGGTGACGAAGAGTTTTTGGCTGCGGACTCTCAGAATATTTTTACAGAAACTTTTACATTTTCGGATTTTATAGACGGTTACAGAAATGTCTACACAAAAGCGCTTCATGTCTTGAACACAAATCCCGCGTCATATTTTTGCTTTGAGAATCTCCGCCAGAAATTCAATGTTTGCAGCACGGAAGATTTTTTTGAGTTCATAAAGGACATAAAAATCACTTTGAAACGCGACGCGGAATTTTCCGACATTCCGAACAAAAAAATTTTGGAAATGTTTGAAGAATTCTTCTTGTATTGCCAGAAAAATCTTAAAAGCTACGACAATCCGTTTGTGGGAAGCGATTTCAAGCTCGTTCTGTTTTCTGAATGTTTTGCGGCGGAAAAAGAAAAACTTATAAATATTGACGGGAAAAATCCTGAGACTTTGGAAAACGGCCTTCTTGAAAAAGAAATCTGCTCACAAGAATGTAAATGGTATGCGCTCGACAATTTCTGGGGAACAGGCGAGGAACGGAATCTTGTCCAGTTTGTAAAGGAAAATCTTGGAAATCTCTATGAAAAATACGACAGAATCTGCCTTTTGCGGAACGAGGAAGTTTACAAAATTTTCGCCTTTAAGGACGGACAGGGATTCCAGCCGGATTTTCTTCTGCTTCTGCGCGGAAAAAACGACGAGAACGCATATTTTCAGGTTTTCATAGAGCCGAAAGGAAAACATCTTGCCGGAAAAGACAATGACGGCTGGAAAGAAGAGTTCTTGGAAGAAATTTCAAGCCGGTACGGATTTTCAAAGCCAGTGCGTAAAGAAACGGAAAACTACTGCCTTTTGGGACTACCGTTCTTTAACGCAGGCGACAAGGCGATGAAAGAAAAATTCCGTGAACGGTTTGAAGAGATTGTGAGATAAAACATATATACTATTTAGGCTTTTTTTAATTAGCCCGAACTTCGAGTTTTTAGAAAGAAAGTAAATTCGTTGAGAGCGTTTTTTTTCACAATTTATAAAAAACTCGAAGTTCGGGCTAATTATTATGTTAAAGTAAAATAAATGAAGTTTAGTGATTTGTTGGTAAAAATTAGAAGACAAAAAAATGAACTCGTTATAGAAACTCTTTCTGATAAAAGTAAAGAGTACTTTTTAAGTTCTATTCAAGAAGATATTGAAAATAAGCATATAAATTGGAAGAAAGAGTTGAACCGTCTTCTGTAATGAAAATTCGTTGTTATGAAACTTCTACTGAAGGTATAAATTTTGCAAGTAAACTTGGATATACGTTAGAAAACATATCTGAAAAAAATACAAGAACCTTTATTAAGAAAAAAGAAGCTTTGTGTTTTTTCAGACCAGAATATTCATAACCACTGCAAACTTTATTCTTTTTAGAACGTACTTTGCAGTGGTTCGTTGCATAAACTTATCTCATCCGCCGCTCATCAGGCGAATCCATTCGTTGCGGTTGCGGACGTTGCATTTTTCGTAGATGTGCTGGATGTGCGTCGCGACGGTGCTTACGGCAATGAACAGGTGTTCGGCGATTTGTTTGTTGCTGTAGTTTTCGTACAGAAGGTTGGCGATTTCGACTTCTCGCTTTGAAAGGTTGAATATTTTATAGTATTCCTGGCGCATTTTTTGTGTGGCAAGGGATTTTTCTTCTTTTTGCTTTTGCGGCTGCCAGAATTCTTGTTTTTGTTCCGCCGGCAATCGTTCCATTTGCGAATGTGCTGTTTTTCCGGCAAAGTTTCTGTGCCTTCCGCTTTCTGTCTGTTCGTTCACAAAATCGGTTATGGTCTTTGCAAAATCTTTGCGCACATTCACGCACAAATAAAGAATCGAATAAATTTTCATCAGCAGTTCTTCCTGCGAAAACGGCTTAAAAATGTAGTCGATAACGCCTTGTTTTATAAAGGAATTTTTGAGCGCAATATCCTGAACTCCAGTCAAAAACAAAAACGGAATATTTTTCAGGTTTTCATCGTTTTGGCAAAAGTCAAAAAACGCTTTTCCGCCCATAACCGGCATAACCATGTCAGAAACTATCAAATCCGGCACATTCTGGCTAATTTTACCAAGCGCGTCTTTTCCGTTTGTTGCCGTAATAATCGAACAGTACGGTTTTAAAAGCTCGGAAATATTTTTAAGCAGGGAAATATTGTCTTCAACAATCAGAATCAGATTTTTTGACATTAAATTTTTCAGCCGGGAATCAAAATTCACATCATTGAAAAGTTTTTTGTCAAAAAGAATTTTGTTGTAATCTTTTTGCACGGAAAATTTCTGGAAAGTTCCGTTCTCAAAATCACAAGGATTCAGTTTTAATCTTGATTCAAAAACGACTTTGCAAAGATTTGCGGCATTTTCATTTTTAATGTCAGTTTCCATTTTATTTTTGGCAAGATTTTTCCCTTGATTTTCAGCCTGATTTGCACTCTGGTTTTCAATCGGAATGCAAAACGCCTGGCAACTTCCTCCGTAAAGTTTGCAGATTCGCCTCACAAGATGAAGCCCGATTCCCAAACCGCGGATATTTTCCGCAAGATTTTTGCCTCTTTCGCCAAAATTAAAAAGCGATTCCAGATTTTGAGCCAAAATATTTTCAGAAAAATTAGAAACTTGATAAACCAGCTCGTTTTTCAGTTCATTGTATTCAATATTTATGCTGATTGCACCGTTTTCAACAGAATATTTTAGCGCGTTGTCAATCAGATTTGTAAAAACCGTCTCCAAAAAAAGCGGAAAAACCGAAACGCAAAGTTTTTCTTTGCATGAAGAAAAATAATTTATCTCAATTCCTTTAAACTCTGAATACGGAACAAAATTATCCATAATCTGCTGGAAAATCTGCATAACGCAGACCGGCTTACACAGTCTTGAAACTTTTTTAACGTCCTGCTCCTGTTCTTCCAGCGAATTTACCATCAAAGCAATGTTTTTTAGCCGCGAAATGTTTCCTTTTACGGATTTTAGGCAGGAAAAAATTTCTTTTGAATTTTCATCTGTCCAGCTCCCCCCCCCCGAACTTTTTGGCTTTCCAGCGCGTCTACAGAATTTTGAATCAAAGTGATTGGTGCAAGCAACTCGTGGGCAGAAGCTTTTAAAAAGTAAGAAGATTCGCGGTACATATTGAATTCAAGTTCCTTCTGCCGGATTTTAACAAAAACGCTCAGACTGTAGACAAAAATATGAAAAATAAAGCAAATATCGTAGCCAAAATAATAATCGTTGTCAAAAATTGCCAGAAGAGAATTCACGTTGTATTTTAGACGAAGCAAATGCAGCGACTGCCTGAAAATTATGTAGCAGAAAAGCGGAATCCACGAGCAAATCAGCAGAATTGGAATAGACTTTTTCCTAAGCGCGGACAAAATCATAATTGCCGAGCAGAAAAAACATCCAAAAATCAAAAAACAAATCGTTGTGATATAAGAAATTTTTATATTCTGGACAAAACCGTAAAGCACAACGGAAACCGAACACGCCGCACAAAGAATTATTAGAATCGCCTTGTAAAAATTGCCGTTCTTGTTGAACGAAAGATTCTGAAGGAACAGAATCTGCGAAAAAAGCAGCCCGATGCAGCAGACAACATAACTGAACCTTGAAAAAAACAGAGTGGAGCATAAATTGTTCCAGATGTAAGTGCAGCCAAGACCTTTCATTGCGACTTGATAAAGGCAGAAACACAAACTCATCAGGCTTAGATACAGAAAAAGTTTTTCTTTTGAACTGATGAAAAACAGAAACAGAACGAAAAACGCAAGAAACATCAGCGAAACAAAAATTATATGAACAAAAGAAAATTTTTCGGTCTGCTCAAAAAATTGCGGGAGCGCAAAAAATCTGAAAACTAGCGAAATTGAATCGGAACTTTTTATTTTTAGCACAAAAAATTCGTCGCTGGCGTTTTGCTCTGGAATCTGCAAAAAACTTCGCCACGATTTTATGTTTTTTTCCGAATTTTTTACCTGTCGCCCGGTAGAATCCGTTTTTTTCCATTTTTCGCCACTAAGAACAAAAAGTTCTGCACGGTCAACAAGCTCCGGTCCCAAATCCAAAATCTGAAAATCCTGTGTGTTTGGAGCACCAGCAAAATCAGAATTTTTTTGAATCAAAATCCAAAGTGTTCCATTCACAAATCCAGGCGAAAACCTGAATTCGTCTTTAATTTGCGTTCCGTTTTTTATAATTTCGTTGCTGGCATTTTTGTCTAGCTCCTCGGAAACCTCTTGGATTTGCAGCTCAGATTTTTCGTCAATTATATAGAAGATATTTTTTATTTTTTGCGATTCAGAAAGGGCAGGGCGAGAAAAAATCGGGAAAGTGGAGAAGAGTAGAAAAATTATAAAAAGATGAAAATTAGTCTTGCAAAACATTGGAACAGAATATTTTCCTTCATAAAGTAGAATTTACAAAAAATTATTTTATAATAAAATTTATAAAATCCCTAGACTTGTTTTTTTAAGGCTAGGGATTTTTGTAATTTATAGAGTATATCTATAATTAATTAGTATTCATACATTTGACCGCTACCATTACATGAAGAGCAAGGTGTTTTTCCCATTCCATAGCATGTTTCACAAATTCCTCTTCCGCTTCCATCACAAATGTGGCATGTTTTATAGATAATAGGTGAAGTTCCATTTCCTATCCTAAAATCGGGGTTTGCGATGGCAATTTGACCACTGCTGCCACATTTGTAACAAAGTTTTGTTCCAGAACCTCTGCATTGATAACAAGTTTTTTGACCTGTTCCATTACAGGAGAGGCAATTGTCTGCAAATGCAGAAACTCCAAGAAATATTCCGATTAATAAAAAATAATGTAATTTTTTCATAAGAAACTCCTTTTTTTTTGTGTTGATTTTTTCTTTCGTTTTAAATTTATTGAAAGGTTCTATACAAATTATTCCCATTCACTATTATTTGTTGAAGAACCCTGTGTTTTTTGTGAATCATTAGAATTGCTTTCATTTCCACAAACTTGATTGCCAACCATTCCACCAACCATTGAACCTACAACAAAACCTGTTGGACCTCCAGTAAGTCCTCCCACTGTGCCTCCGATAGCAGCTCCTATAATTTCACAAGTAGAATTACTATCATCTTTTGTCTGTGCAAATCCAAAATTCATTCCAACGGTTAACAAAACCAAAGTTCCTAAAATAATTTTTTTCATAATTAATGCTCCTTGCTTGTAAATAAGATTTTTTTATTCTCCGCTAATAAACATATTTTTTATAAATTAATGTTATAGCCAACTACCGTTTTTTGAATATTTGTTGCAAATACTATATTTGATAGAATTGAATCATTTTGAATCTTGCTTATAGGTACAGTTTCCCAATGACCTTCGTTTGGAATACACAAAGCAATAATAGTTGAAATTAAACATGCACCGGCTGGTAGTCCAAACATAACTGCAAAAAGTCCATCTGTTGTTGTTAAATGCAAAAATTCTAAACATGCTAGACCTCCGAAAATTAATGTTCCTGTAAGTCCTGTTCCAAAACCTAACATTTTTCCATATCCCCAACCTTCATCGACCCAAATTTTTTTTGATGTTTGATTTTTTACTAACTCAAAATTAGAGTTTGGTTGAGAATAATTAAATGATTGTTCGTTTTGCATAAAAGGTTTTGGTTTAAAACTTTCATGGAAATTGTTTTGTGCAAAAATACTTGTAGTACAAATAAAAGTGATTAGAATTAATAATATTTTCTTCATAAAAAACCTCATTTCTTAATTTACTTTTTCAATTTTTATTTTACTGTTGTAAATATCAAGATAAAAATCGTATTCACCGGCTTCTAGATATTGTTCTATATTAGCATTGTAGCCCCATGCTTTTATTTTGTAGGTGCTGCCAATTTGAACCCAATTACCAACTAGGCTTTCATCGTATTCATTGAACCAATATTCATCGAAAATTCCGCCCCAAGCTTTGTCGGCAATTTTAAATTCATACTCTCCGTCTTTTGAAACTTTAATTGGTGTTTTTGTTTTGTATTGGCTAAGAGTTGAAGAAAGTAGTTCCATTATTCCCTCATCAGAAAACTTCCAGTTAATATCATCAAAATTTCCAACTACATAAAAATGAGCATCATCTTCTGAAGAATTTTCTTCCTCATCTGTAGAAATTAACAACATAGGAGTTTCGTCAGACAAATCGAGCGTAAAAGTATACAAACCGCCACCTGTAGAAATTGCTGCATTTTTTGAATACCAATCATCAAACCAGCTTTTAACAACTTTGAACCATTCGTTTTTAGGAACAAGACCTTGGTAATTTAGAACTACAGAATAATCCTGAGTATCATCTTTAGTCATAATTTTAAAGCCGTAAATATTTTTTGGAAGATACAAAGTTGCTTGGAAAACACCTTCTGCAATTTCTTTCATGTTATTATAGCCATCATATGCTCCCCATTGTTTTGAAGAATCTGCCGTAAAGTTTCCTTGAACATACCACAAATAGTCATTTCCATTGTATTCAGATTCTTCTGTACTTGCGGAACGTACACCAGCAGGTTTTGAATAAGAAAGATTTCCGTTTGCATCTATGGAGATTACACGTTCTGTGGTTGTGGAAATATAAGCAAAATATTTATCATTTCTATATACATGGCCAGAAATTTTTTCAGACTTTTTTATTGTAAATTTGTACCATTTGTATTTTGTGCTTCCTGAATAGGATGTACTTCCTGTTGCTACTCCTGCAACTATTTTGCTTGTTGAGTAAGAATCTGCATTGTCATAATATCTTACGACAGGAACTACATTTTTTTTACTATTGTTGCTGTACCATTCACTCTGCACATAAATTATTTGATTTGTCTTTTTAGATGAACTAGAAGTTCCTTTTTTGCTAAAAGGTGTGTTTCCAATACTTGTATTTCCAGAAGAACTCTTGGTTACCGAACTTTTTGAAGCAGCAGGGGTCTTTGTGCTGCCTTTTGCACCGCCAGACTTCTTCGCTTTATGCGTTACATTTTTCTTCCCTCTCTTTCTTATAGCACGACTGCTATCATCATCAGAAAGTTCCAAATCTCCGCTTTCAAGCAAATAATCGCCTTGTTTTATAGAATATGTTCCATTTTCATTTAAAACATAGACAATTCCAAGTTCGTCATCCACGTATTCACCGAAAAATTCATCATCTGTTTCGATTTCCGAATCTTCTGAACCAGAATCGTTGTTCTGACACCCCACCATAAACATCCCGCACATAGCTCCCACCAACAAAAGCCATGCCAAATAAGCCAACTTTTTCACCATTCTCATAAATTACCTCTCGAAAAAAAGTTAATATGAAAAATGATATTGGCAAAAAAACAGGTTCGGTATCGTTTAAATAATGATTTGATTATAGACAAGGGTAGGGAATTTTGAATGTTTTAGCAGTAATATTTTATTTCACCAAAATATTCTTTCCATTTTGCAATAATTTCAAAAGAACGCGCTTCAATAGTCTTCATTATAAAATTTAATTTGTGGGAAGGAATATTTGATTTGTTATGAGCAAGAAGTGTCCTATGGTCTTTTGTAATCCAAATTTTTGTAGCATTTTCAGAGGGAACTCCTTCGCATACATGAACGTGAATCGGCTCT
Source organism: uncultured Treponema sp. (assembly GCA_934667505.1). Lineage (GTDB taxonomy): Bacteria > Spirochaetota > Spirochaetia > Treponematales > Treponemataceae > Treponema_D. Next base: position 12,618 of record CAKULY010000010.1, read on the forward strand.
AAAGGATTAGATTCTGCAAACCACATAAAAACAACATAGCAACCAATTTTAAAAACCTGAGGCATTTTCAAATCCTCCAGAACGAGCCAATTGAATAATTATATGTGCAGTGCTCTCTAAAAAATCTTGAAAATATGCAATGCGTTCATCAGAAAAGCCCTGTTTTTTTGTCCACGTATAATCTGGAAGCCAACATTCTGCCGAATTAAAACCGCCTTCAACAGGTTGTTCAAAATAAACTTTTACACATTCTTTTCCGTTTTTATTGATTATCTCAGAATGGGCAATCCCCGTGCCATCGTTTAGCGTCATATAATTATACATCATACGCAACTCCCATAAATCAGTTTAATTATATCACGAGATTTTAAAAGAATCGATTTTATTTCTGAGATTTTTTCTTTTGGGCTTCCGGCAAAACTTCGTGAACGAACTTTTGCCGTCGGGCTTTTCGTGGCTCTCGCTCCGCTCGCCTTGCGGCCGGTATTTTTTGCAAGCAAAAAACACGCGCTTCGCGCCCACTACAATCCCTAAGCCTTGTGAAAAACTAGGGGAATTTATTGCAGATGAAAAAAATTGACCTGCAATAAATTGCTGACAGTGTTTGCTTTGCAAATATTGCAGGTCAAGACAAGGAATGGCAATGGAGCAAAATGCAGTTGCCATTCTGGTGATGAAAAGATTGACCTAGAATGTTACAGAAACAGGTCCTACAAGTTCACTTTCAGTTTCAGGATTTGCATCTTCATCAGGTGTGTCAGCAGCCTTTATCCAAAAATAATATGTCTTGTTAGATTTAAAAATTCCAGAATCAAATTCGTAATATCCAAATTCTTCTTCATCTGTATATTTAAAACAATTGCTTTGAACTGCCTTTAGTTTCGCTTTTGCAAAATTATCTACATTTGCATAATAAATTTTATAGTATTCTGGTTTAGGGAATACTTCTTTCAATGTTACAGTTACATTTGAAAATAAATATTTAGATACGGTAAGGTTTGTAGGAGCATCAGGCTTTTTATGTTTGAAGTCTAAAAAAACAGGTTCGCTGAAATCACTGTAACCGTTGTTATAAACTTTTATCCAAAAATAAAGAGGTTTGTCTTCCAAAAGAATCTGTTCATATATTACTTCATATGAATCAAAATAGTCTTGTTCGTCAGAAGAATATGTATATTTTTTATGCTTTACTTTTTTTGCAGAGGAAATATCATTCTCCGTGTTGGTGTAAAGATAATATTTATTATAGCTAGAGGAATTATAAAATTTAACAGGATCCCAAGTTACCACAATTTTGTTCAATATTTCTTTTGAATATTTGACTTTCAAATTTTCCGGATACGGAATTTCATTTTCGAATTTGTATGAAAAGGTTTTGGGTGTTATACCGCTTTTTCTTGGGTCCTTGTATAAATTGCTATTTGTTTTCGGATCGTAGTCCGCAATGTATCCCCAAAAATAATATGTGCCAATATTCTGTGTCTCTGCGGATAATTCCAACAAAGCACGATTATTATTATAATCGTATTTAGCTTCGCTGGCGGTGGCGGATTTTAAATTGTCAGTCGTGTTGTAATATATGTAAGTGGTTCCGTTGGAGATAGGCTCGTATTCATCTGCAATTATATAATACTTATTAGTTCCAGCGTATTCCACTTTAAAACTTTCTATAGGATGGCACTTATTCGTGTATTCTCTAGTAGGAATTGTAATGAAGTCACTTTTAGTTTCTGGCTCCTGTTTGCAGCCGCATATAACTGACAATGAAATAACCGATGCCAAAATTAGGATTGCTTTTTTTATTGTTTTCATTTGATTTCTCCCATTTGATAATGTCTGTTTTAAATTAATTTGTGGTGTAAAAAATAAGGCAACCTATAAAGCCGCAAGCACAAATAGTGTCCTGCTTTATAGGTTGCCCATCTGCTTATTTTCTAGTTCCGCTGCTTGAGCCTTTGCTGCCGCTTGAACTTCCACTGCTCGGAGGATTGTTTCCTCTTTGTCCGCCGCTAGGATTTCCAGTTGTAGAAGGCATTCTTCCGCCTTCTCCGTAGTACGGATTTCCTGGTGTTACAGTTGTTTTTCCCATTTTTTCTCCTGTAAAAAAACTGATGTGAAAATTTAAATTTTCGATTTGGTTGTTCTTTCCAAACGCAAAAACGTGCGTAGCAGTGTTTTTGCGTTTGGAGCAGATTAGTCAACCTGCTCCAATGGTATACCATTGGAGTTTTTATAAACTTTTTACGTTGTTTGCTTTGGACTGTAACTTTTTTCTATAAAGCAGTATTTTAATTGTAGTATGGTAAAAAAAATCTTTGTTTGGGCGGGATTTGCATTATTTTTTTCTGTTTTTCAATACGCCCAGCCAAGTTTGAAATTTTGGCTAGAAAATGACTTGGAATTAAAAAGACTCGCCCTTGAGCTTGAAAAAGCACAGCTTTCAAACCAGGAAACAAAGATTTCAAATGGAATTTCAGTTCAACTTGCTTCAGGCAGCGTTTCTTTTCAGCCAAATGAAAAAGGCTCTAAAGTTTCTTTTTCTCCTTCAGGAACAATTTCCATGCCGTTCGCGGCGAATCTTTCTTTGAAAGGTGCTTCAAAAGTTCAAATCAACGAGCAAACAAATACTGTAACGGATACGTCAATTTCTATTTCTGCGGATATTTTTTCCTCTTCTGGATTAGAAAGAAAAATAACTGCTTTGCAGTCGCAAAGAACCCTTCTTGAAGCGCAAAGGGCTTTTAAAGAACGAGCGGTTGAATCGGAAACTGAATTTTACAAGGAGCTAAAAGAACTTTTTTCAAGCGCAAGCGAAATTGTCTCCGCTAAAAACGACTTGTATGACGACACAATCGAATTTGAAAAAGTAAAGTCAAAAGGATTTGAAAAAACTTCTGCAAGCTACAGGCAGGCGCAAATGAAAGTCCTTTCAGACAGCCATACTGTAGAAACAAAAGTCCGTCAGCTTGAGCATAAAATCGCGGTCTTCGCTTCAAAATGTGGTTCTGAATACAAAAAGGGCTCAAATCCATTTGATTTTTTACCAAATTCAATTCCTGAAGTAGAAGCTGTGGATGTTCTTTCGTTTAAAAAAGAAAACTATAAAAAAATTGAAAAGGCGAATTGGAATATTCAGCTTGCCGAGCTTCAAATTAAAGCGGAAAAATCCTTTTCTTTAAATGCGAATGTGGGTTATACTTTTGAAAATTCAAATGCAGCTCCTGCAAATGGCAAAAATCCTGACACAATTGATGCAGGTCTTTCTTCAAGCTATAAAGGAATTAATGTTGCCGGAGGAATTTCTGTTCCTGTTGACAGTCAAAATAAAAATCCAGTTTACACGCTTAGTGCTTCTGTAAATCCTGCCGCATTTTTTACAGATGATATTTCAAAAAAGAAGACGCAAATCACTTTAAAAGAAGAAAAACTCTCGTTAGAGTCCGCCTTAGACGACTACGAAACGGACCTGGTTGATTGCCAGACAGAACTTGCCGACATAAACTGGCAAAAAGAAACAAATATTCACACTTTTGGTTTGTATTCATCTCTTGAAAATGATTTGGCTAAATATTTAAAAGAAGGAATTATAACGGAAAGCGAATACAACAGCAGCGCAGCGAACAAAGAATTGTACCGCATAAAGATTTTAATAAATGCAATTGATTTAATAATCTTTAATAATCAAACAAAGCTTTTGTTTTGTGAATAAATCATAGGAATCGTTATGAAAAACAAAAAAGCGTATAAAAAAATTATTGCAATCCTTGTACTGCTTGCAGTTTTTGCAGCTCTTTTTTTTCTGATAGCAAGAAAAAGCCTAGCAGTTAAAAAAGAAGGCGCAGAAGGAATCGCCATTTTAAAAGAAGTCTACGAAAATAACATAGAAATTGCCGGCACCGTTTCCGCCGCGGAAGAACAAATTCTTCAAGCGAAAAGCGATGGAACTGTGCTTGGCGTCTACGTAAAAAAAGGCGATAAGGTAAAAAAGGGAGATATAATTATTCAGCTTGATTCCACAGAGCAAGACTACAATCTTGCAAAACTTGATTACAATATGGCTTCTACAAAAATTAGCGGCTCTAAAAAAGAATTGGAGCTTCAGCAAAAAGAGAGGCTTTCGCTTCTGCAAAAAATTGAAGACCGGAAAGTTTGCGCGACTTTTGATGGAATTATTGCCGATATTGATGTTTCTGAAGGAGATTCAATGGAAGCAAAAGATTCTGTGGGAACTTTGGTAAACGTTGACTATCTTACAGCGGAAGTTGAAATTCCAGAAACTGATGTTTCAAAATTAAAAGCAGGTCAGGAAGTTGAATTTAAGTTCCCCGCTTACGAAGGAGTTGTGAAAGGCTATGTTGTCAGCTGGCCTGCAATCGGTTCTGTTACAAGCCGCGGGGCGACAATTGTAATGGCAACTATCAGAATTGACGAATATCCTAAGCAGATTCTTCCGAACTATTCTTTTACAGGAAAAATTATTATAACCGCTCCTGTAGAAAATCTGGTTCTTGCAAAAGAAGCTGTTGCAAAAGATGAAAATGGTAATTTTTTTGTTCAAGAAGTTTCAAGCGACGAAAAAATTTTTGTAAAGCTTTCTGCCTATGGCAATGATTTTTATAAAGTTGAAAGCGGACTAAGCGGCAACGAAGTGCTGAAAGTTTTGAGCAAGAACAGGCCTTCTGGCTATAAAAAAAGTTCTGCGCACGCAGACTCTGCAAGCAGCAAAGAAAGAGATCCGGGAAGGATGAATCTTATGCCAGGTCTAGGCGGTCCGCGATGAATGGTCAGACTGTTATAAAAATGGAAAACGTAACAAAAACTTATAAAATTGGCAGAGCGGAAGAATCTTCCAAAGTTTACGCTTTAAAAGGCATAAGTTTTTCTATTGAGCAAGGCGAATTTGTTTCGATTATGGGGCCTTCTGGTTCTGGAAAATCCACTTGCATGAATATGATTGGCTGTCTTGACCGTCCTTCCTCTGGAATTGTAGAGATTTGCGGAAAGCAGACTTCAAAAATGAATGAAAAGGAACTTTCTGTTCTGCGGAATTTAACAGTTGGTTTTGTTTTTCAGCAGTATTATTTGCTGCCAACAATGACGGTTTTAGAAAACGTTATGCTTCCGCTGCGCTATCAGGGAATACCAAAAAATGAGCGAAAAATTATGGCAGAAAAAGCTTTGGGTCAAGTTCAAATGGAGAACAGAATGCAGCATAGGCCTATGGAGCTTTCTGGCGGTCAGAAGCAACGGGTCGCAATTGCTAGAGCTATTGTTACAAATCCAAAAATTATTTTAGCAGATGAGCCGACAGGAGCTTTAGACAGCGCGACAGGAATTCAAGTTCTAAATCTTTTTAAGCAAATAAACAGCAACGGCACAACAATTGTCATTGTAACTCACGACCCATCGATTGGAGCTAGCGCTAGCAGATGCATAAAGATTTTTGACGGAAATATTGAATCAGATTTTAAGCAGACTCCAGTTTTTCCGCAAATTCACAATGCAGAACGAACAAATGTGCAAATGAAAGGTTAAAGTGGAGGACAGAATTGATAGAAGATTTTTTTAATGCGCTGCAAAATTTTTGCAGACAAAAAACAAGAACAATTCTTTCTTTGCTGGGCGTTATAATCGGTGTTGCAAGCGTAATTGCAATAACTAGCATTGGCTCTTCTTCCAGTGAACAAATAAAGCAGACTTTTGGTTCTTCGGGGCTGGATGTAGTTCAAATTTCAAAAGGATTTATGCGCCGAAGACGCGATGCTGTGCAAATTCAGTTTGATGAAACTTTTAGAAAAGAGCTTTACGAAAATGTAAGCAACATAAAAAAAGTTTGGTATAAAAACAACATTTCTTCTACAATTTCTTATTCAGAAACAAGTTCTTCCACTTCTTGTTCCGCAATAGAGCATGGTTTTTTAGAAATGTATGGGCTTGAACTTGAAAAAGGGCGTTTTTTTACTGTGACAGAAGATTTTTATGGCTTGCAAAAAATTATTTTGGGTAAAAAGCTTGCGCAAGCGTTGTTTTCTGATGTAAACCCTGTTGGAAAAAGCGTTCTTGTAACCGCTGATAAAGTTTCGTTCGCTTTTGAAGTGATTGGCGTTTTAAAAGAGCAAAATTCTGGAATGGAAAACACAGAAGACATTGCATATATTCCGCGGGGCTTTTATTCAAAAAAAATAATGCCAAGTCCTAACGCTGCCAATATTTTAGTGCAAGTAACTAATCAAAATAAAGCAACTTCTGTTTCTACTGAAATAGAGCAGTACTGCAAAGCGAAAACCGGCTCCGAATATTCTGTAAACGTTATGTCCATGCAAACAATGATTGAGCAGCTGGGCGAAATTTCACAGTCGTTGAGCATAATGCTAAGCGGAATAGCTGCAATTTCGCTCCTTGTTGGTGGAATTGGTATTATGAACATAATGATTGTAACTGTTACAGAGCGCAAACAAGAAATCGGAATTAGAAAAGCTCTAGGAGCAAGCCCTGCAGATATTTGCCGTCAATTTTTGGTAGAATCTGCCACAATAACTTTGTTTGGCGGAATAATAGGAATTTTTGCAGGTTCGCTGACGGCTGTTATCATTGAAAAGGCAAAAGAAATGAGTGCAGTTATAAACTGGAATTCCTGCGTAGTCGCTTTCTTTTTCAGCGTGCTTGTTGGAATTGTTTTTGGATTAAGCCCTGCAATAAAAGCTGCGAAGCTTGATCCTGTTATTGCACTCGCTTCTGAATAGAACAAATTGCAACTTCGCTTACGCCTTTGACCATTCTTCTAAGAACTCGGCTTTTAATCAAAAAGACTAGTATCCGTCGCTCATTGCGCGGTTGTTATCTTTTATGCAAAGTTCATCGTAGACAAGGCTTCTTTTACGCAATTCTTGCTTGCGTTCGTTAGGGAACGGCATATTGCGCCAAAAAATTCCACGAACCTCTTTGTCTAAGCGTTGAACGCCTTCAGATTCTTTTGTCATCCAAAGAATGTAGTCTTCTATAAAGAAGGCTTTTAGGTCGCCTTTTAATTTTAGTCTGTCTATGTGCTGGTAATATTGACCTGTAAGACCTTCTTCCATCCAATAGTAGCTGGCTTTTTCTTTTGCAACTTGCCACCGCAAATCTGCAACAGCTGTTAAAACTGCAATTTTTAAGTCGCGCGGGTACATTGGAACTACAATGCGGCCGCGGCTTGTAACTCTGTTATAGCGGTCAAAAGGTTCCCAGCAAAATCCTCTGTCGCCATAAGTTGGAATAAGAAGCGTGTAGGGCGGTATTCTATTTGGAATATTTTTGTGAACTCTGCAAAATGCTCCCGGATCTATGGATTCAATCCAGCGAAGAATATTTACAACGTTTTCTCGCGTTCCAGTTCCTCGTTCCGTACAGTGAAAGAATTCACGTGTAAAAATTGGAAATTGATTTCCTTGCCGTCCAACAGTCATTTTTGCCATTTGGCGAACGGTTTCAAACTCGATGTTTACAGCTTGAGCATCTGCGGCGACTTCTTGCGCCCCTGTTGATGAAAGCTTGCTTTCTACGCTGCTAAAAGCGCCTTTTGCTTCAGTGTAATCTTTTAAACACTTTGCAAGTTCTTTGTTGTTCTTAGAAAGCCGGTGAAGCTTGTCTGTTATTTCGGCAAAAAGTTTTATTTGACTGTCAGAATAGTCGCTCTTGTGAGGTTCCATTCCTAAAATAGGATTGTGTTCACAAAGCAAATCAACTCTTGACTTTAATTCTGATTCGAGCATCGCCCGTTCATTTTCTTTTATGTTGAGAATGTTTTCTGCGCTTTGCAGTTTTCCAGAATTTTTTGATTGAAGCTGCTGAAGCCTTGACTGCTCAAATTTTGCTGCCTCTTCAGGAGTCGCCGCCTTGTGGGTAACTCTTTTTTCATCAGTTGCAGAATTTGCCATTTTTCCTTTGGCAATTTCGGCAAACCATTCATCTGCATAAAGGACAGGCTCGTTTAGAACATTTTCAAATATGACTCTAGAAAAAAAGTCTTTTTGCTCCGGTCTAAAAAGAGAAGGCAAAATAACACCAAACCGGCAAGCCATTCTTTTCGGCATAGGAAGATTTGGATCTGCCATTTTCGGAACCATTCCGCGCAAAAATTCCCAATAGGCAGAAATAATCTGTTGACGATATACGGTTCTGTCTTTCGGGTCTGCGCAGGTAAGATACTTTGAAAGAACGGCGTGAACTCTTTGAGCGTAAGCGTTTTCACCAGTAAGAACTGTTTTGTAGTACTTTGTATCATCAAAATAAGTTGCAGGAGTGTCGTTTAAAAGCTTTTCTACAGGAGTAAATTCGTGTTTGTTTAAATCAACTTCGTGAATAGACTTTTTTTGGGAAGCTTCATTTGCTTTTGCTTCAAACAACTTTGACTTTTTAGAAAAATCCATCATGGAAAATTTAGATTTATTAGTTGATTCTGCAGAAGTTTTTTCTTGTCCTGATTGTTTGTCGTGTTCAGCTAAAAGCGCTGCAATTGAAGGATCTAATTCATCACTCATTTTTGACTCCACATTTAGGCTAATTATAACACGCTGTTTTTCTTATCGCAATGTATTTATCTTAAATGTGGAGTATTAAACTAAAGCACAGGTTTCATCGCTGTCATGTATTCGCGGAGCTTTCTTCCCACAACTTCGATTGGATGGTTGCGGATTTCTGCGTTTACTTCTACTAGCTGTGTGTTGTTTACGCTTGTGTCCTTGAGCTCAAGGCCTTTTCCGATTACATCTGTGTGGATTTTCGGCATAAAGTCTTTTGCCATCATAGGAGCGGCAACGCGGCTGAACAAGTAACATCCGTATTCTGCTGTGTCTGAAATTACGCGGTTCATCTCGTAAAGACGTTTGCGGTCAATCAGGTTTGCGATGAGCGGAACTTCATGCAAAGATTCGTAGTAAGCTGATTCAGGTTTGATTCCTGCGTCAACCATTGTCTCAAATGCAAGCTCGCAGCCAGCTTTTACCATTGCGACAAGCAAGATTCCCTTGTCGAAATATTCCTGCTCAGAGATTTCCTCTTTTGATTCTGGAGTTGACTCAAACGGAAGTTTTCCTGTTTCTTCGCGCCAGGTGAGCAAGTCGTGGTCCCTGTTTGCCCAGTCCTGCATCATTGTAGAAGAGAATTTTCCGCTGATGATGTCGTCCATGTGCTTTTGGTAAAGCGGTGTCAAAAGCTTCTTGATTTCTTTAGAAAGCTCGTTCGCACGGATTTTTGCAGGATTAGAAAGACGGTCCATCATGTTTGTGATTCCGCCCCATTTCAAAGCCTCAGAAATTACGTTCCAGCCGTGCATCAAAAGTTTTGTGGCATATTCAGGAGCGATTCCTTCGCTTACCATTTTGTCGTAGCAAACGATTGTTCCTGCCTGAAGCATTCCGCACAAAATTGTCTGCTCGCCCATAAGGTCAGACTTAACTTCCGCAACGAATGAAGATTCAAGAACGCCAGCCTTGCTTCCGCCCATTCCTACTGCCAAAGCCTTTGCGTAAGCCCAGCCTTTTCCTTCCGGGTCATTGTTCGGGTGAACGGCGATAAGGTCAGGAACACCGAATCCTCTCTGGAATTCATGGTAAACTTCTGTGCCTGGACCTTTTGGAGCGCACATCACAACAGTAATATCCGGGCGAATCTGCATTCCTTCTTCAACAATATTGAATCCGTGAGAATACCACAAAGCAGAGCCTTTCTTCATCCTCTTCATAACTTCTGTGATAACAGGAGTGTGCTGCTTGTCCGGAGTAAGGTTTCCAACCAAATCAGCAGTTGGAATCATCTCATCATAAGTACCAACTTTAAATCCGTTTTCTGTGGCATTCTTCCAAGACTGGCGTTTTTCTGTGATTGCAGATTCACGCAAAGCGTAGCTAACATCAAGCCCAGAATCGCGCAGACAAAGCCCCTGGTTCAAACCCTGAGCACCGCAACCAACGATTACAATTTTTTTGCCCTTAAGAGCTTTTACGCCGTCAGCGAATTCTTCTTTAGACATTGAACGGCAGTGACCCAACTGAAGTCTGGCCTCGCGCCAAGGAATTGAATTAAAATAATTGTTACCCATTTTATACTCCTATGAAAATTATTTTTTTTGATTTTTTTGGGCGGTCCGGCAACAAGTTGCCGTCGGGCTATACGTGGTTCCGCGCTATCCGCGCTCCATTGCTTCACTTCGTTCCGCAACAAGCCACTTCTATCCCTACCGCTTCTGCATTTGTATACAATTATTCTAAACTTTTATGCACGTTGCGTAAAGTGAAAGATTTTCATTTGATTGTTGAAAAATATGCAACAAACTTCTTTCAAGAGTCCTGTTTCTTTCACAAAACTGGCAGCATGCAAAGTTTAAAACTCTTCGGCCTATCAACCGTATTGATTTTATATCAACAACTTTTTTATTGAATTTCATTGGATTTTGTTATATCTTATTTGTACATAAACCTTTACCCGTAGATTTATCCAAATTGCAAACGGGCCTGTTTTATATAAACAGAAAAAATTGCTAAAAAGGGGGTCCAGAATGGGACTTTTCTCTTCAAACAAATCACATTACCTTTTTACTTCAGAATCAGTTGGCGAAGGTCACCCAGATAAGCTGTGCGATCAGATTTCAGATGCAATTCTTGATGAATGTATTCGCCTAGATCCTTATGTCCACGTAGCCTGTGAATCTTTTGCGACTACTAATTTTCTTATGACAGGCGGAGAAATTGGTTTTCAAACTCCAGACAAATCGCTTCCGCAGAAAATCGCAGAGCGAGCAGAAAAAATTGTTCGCGGCGTAGCAGTTGATGTTGGCTATACTGATGAGGCCGTAGGATTAAATGGCCGGACTTGCGAATACATGAATCGTTTGCACGCTCAGTCTCCAGATATAAATCAAGGCGTGGTAGGAAAAGGTCTTGAAGAGTACGCTGGTCAGCAAGGTGCTGGCGACCAAGGAATGATGTTTGGTTTTGCTTGCAATGAAACTCCTGAGCTTATGCCTGCTCCAGTAATGTATTCGCATAAGCTGCTTATAAAAGCTAGTGAACTTAGAAAGTCTGGAGCAATAAAGTGGCTTCGGCCAGACGCAAAAAGTCAGGTGACAATTGAATATGAAGGACACAAGCCTTTAAGAATTGATACAGTTGTTCTTTCCCATCAGCATGATGATGGAATTTCTCATGAGGAAATTGAAAAAACAATAATTGAGCAAATAATAAAACCTGTTTTAGAACCGACAGGACTTCTTGATTCAAAGACAAAGTATTTTATAAATCCTACTGGAAAATTTGTTTTAGGCGGTCCAGATGGAGATTCTGGTCTTACAGGAAGAAAGATTATTGTTGATACTTACGGCGGAATGGGCAGACACGGCGGCGGCGCTTTTAGCGGAAAAGACCCGACCAAAGTCGACCGCTCTGCGGCTTACATGGCTCGCTACATTGCAAAAAACATTGTGGCCGCAGGTCTTGCTGAACGGGCTGAAGTAGAATTAGCCTATGCAATTGGTGTTCCAAAGCCTGTTTCTATAATGGTAGAAACGTTCGGAACAGAAACGGTTCCAAATGAAAAAATCGTTGCCGCTGTTGAAAAAGTTTTTGACTGCACGCCAGCTGGAATAATTACAACTCTAAAACTTAGAAACCCAATTTATAGGCCAACTGCAAGTTACGGTCACTTTGGGCGAACTCCTTATGTAAAAGATGGAATAGAATTTTTTACTTGGGAAAAAACAGACAAAACAGAAGAACTGAAAAAGGCTTTGTAAGACAATGCAAAAACTTTCAACTTCCTGGATGAAGCAGCCTCCTTTAAAAATACCATTAATCAGAATGTTTTTGGTGTGCGCGGGAGCATTTTTAATGGCTTTGAATATCAAGATGTTTACAAAAACCGGCAATATTCTTCCAGGAGGTTTTACAGGGCTTTCTCTTTTAATTCAGGAACTTGTTTTAAAGTTTTTTCATAAGCAGATTCCATTTTCGCCAATAAGTTATGCGTTGAATTTAGTACCTGTTGTTCTAAGTTTTATATTTATTGGGAAAAGATACACAATTTATTCGTGCATTATGATTGTTCTTTCTGGAATTTTTACCGATTTTATTCCAGTAATTCACGTTACAGACAATATTCTTATGGCTGCTATTTTCGGCGGTCTTTTAAATGCCTTCGCAATATTTTTATGCTTGATTTCTGGAGCAACTAGCGGAGGCACTGATTTTATTGCAATTTTTATTTCCGAAAAAACGGGCCGCGATTCCTGGAACTATATTTTGATTTTTAACATGGTTGTTCTTTTATCGGCAGGACTTATTTTTACTTTTGAGCAAGCATTGTATTCAATAATTTTTCAGTTCACTTCAACTATAGCGCTTCAAACTCTTTATGGCAGATACCAGCGGGTTACGATTTTCATTGTTACAGAAAATCCAGAGCTTTGCTATAAAATCATAAAAGATGAGACAAATCACGATGCGACACAGTTGCAAGGAATCGGCTGTTTTAAAAAAACGTGCAAAACTGTGCTTTATTCTGTTATTTCAAAGGATGAATCAAATAAAGTCATTGCAAAACTAAAAAAGGAAGATCCTACATCCTTTATAAATGTTATAAAATCGGAAAACATAGTTGGAAAATTTTATAGTCCGCCTAAAGACTAAAAGGTAATAAAAGATAAGATAAAATCAGTCTAAAATGGCGTTTGTTTTTATCTTTAAAAGTTTGCCTTGCGAACTTGCTTACGGGAGTAGAAATGCGCTTGCTTTCTCAGGAAAAAATAACAGAGGCAATGGAACGCTTTAAGAAGCAAAATCCCAGTCCAAAGCCTGAATTAGATTTTTATTCTCCATATACACTTTTAGTTGCGGTGGTTTTGAGCGCGCAAACGACAGATAAAAGCGTAAACAAAGTGACAAAAGAACTTTTTGCCCTTGCGGATACTCCTCAAAAAATGCTTGCCCTTCCGCAAGAAAAAATTATTGAAATAATTCGCCCTATAGGACTTTTTAAAAACAAATCTAAAAATATTCTTTTGCTCAGCCAAGAATTAATAGAAAAATTTGATTCAAAAGTTCCAAATACCCGCAAAGAACTAATGGAGCTTTCTGGAGTAGGCAGAAAAACTGCGAATGTAGTTTTGAACGTTGGTTTTGGCGAGCCGACTATGCCTGTAGACACCCATCTTTTGCGAATTTGTCCGAAAATTGGCTTTGCAGAGGGCAAAACTCCAGAAGAAATTGAACAGTCTTTGTGTAAAAGAATTCCTTCTCAATATATGAAAAATGCGCATCATTGGCTGCTTTTGCACGGAAGATACACTTGCACTGCAAAAAATCCGAAATGTGCGGAATGTATAATAAATGATATTTGCTTACATAATTAGTCCAAACGTCGAGTTTTTAGGAAAATGAATAAAAGCGTAAGCGAATTTACAATATGTAAAAAAACTAGACATGCGGGCTAATTAAGTTTTTATGAGAGGTTTTTTATGGAAGAAACAGGATCAACTTTAGAACAGGTAGAATCGGCAGCAATTGAAGCTGCGGATGCAACTGTGGGAAAGTTTGCGCAAACCGCCTTTGATTTTTTTAAAAGGCTTTTTACCTGGAATAATTTGTTCAAAGTTATAGGAATTATTCTAGTTTTAGCTTTGATATGGCTTGTTTTTAAAATAATAAAAAAAGCCACAAAAAGATTTCTTTCAGAACGGTTAGACAGACATCAAAATGCAATGGCCTTAAAAATTCTAAACTATTTGTATTTTATAGTTTCAGTTCTTTACGTTTTAAGCGCTTTTGGAATAAAACTAAAAGCGCTTTGGGGAGCTGCAGGAATTGCAGGCGTGGCAGTTGGTTTTGCGGCTCAAACAACCATAAGCAATTTTATAAGCGGAATGTTTATAATAAGCGAGCGAACCATGAAGCTAGGCGACTTTATAAGTTGCGCAGGTGTAAGTGGAACTGTGGAATCAGTGGGCTTGCTTTCTATAAAAATCCGCAACTCTGATGGACAATTGGTAAGGATTCCAAACAGTCAGATTATAAATACAAACTTTCAGAATAATAATTTTTATCCAAATCGCAGAATGAGTTTTCAACTTTCTGTAAGTTACGATGCAGACTTACGAAAAGCCATTGAAGTTTTAAAAAATGTTCCGAAAAATTGTCCAACAGTTCTAGAAGAGCCAGAGCCAGCAGTTTGGTATGACAGCCTAGGCGACAGTGGAGTTAATATGACTTTAGCCTTGTGGTTTGAAACAAAGGACCTTGTTCAAACAAAAAATGACGTTTTTATCAATATAATAGAAGAGTTTAACAAGAATGAATTAGAAATTCCTTACAATAGAATTGACATAAATCTAATTTCAGAAAAAAAATAGAACGCTATGAATTACTTTCAAAATCAAAACTGGGAAGTCGCTCTAAAAAAATATCCTCTTGCAGAAAGCGTAAAAAGTTTTTCGAAGGAATATCATTCTGTTCTATGTCCAGATTTTCCGCATTTCTTGGAAAAATATGTTCAGACGCCTGCAATGCAAAGACTTTCTGGAATAGGTCTTTTGTGCGGTACAGATTGGACAAAACTTTATAAAAACAGATTTTTTTATTCTAGGCTAGAACATAGCATTGGAACGGCCCTTATTGTGTGGAATTTTACAAAAAACAAAACGCAAACGCTTGCTTCTCTTTTTCATGATATTGCAACGCCTTGCTTTAGCCATGTTTGCGAATTTAGAAAAGGCGATGCGCTTACGCAAACAGATAGCGAGTCAAATACAGAAAAAACAATCCGAAACAGCAAGGAAATTCAAAATCTTTTAAAAGAAGATAGTATAAAAACTAAAGATGTTTGCAATTACCACAAATATCCAATTGCGGACAATGAAATTCCGGGTTTAAGCGCAGACCGGCTTGAATATATGTTTCCAAGCGGAGCGTCTCTTTGCGGAAGTTGGACAATTGAGCAAATAAAGCATGTTTATTCCCAAATAAAAGTTCTTAAAAACGAAAAACAAGTTGAGGAGCTGGGCTTTGCTTCAAAACAGGCTGCTTTAGAATATACAAAAAAATTTTGCGAAACATCTCATTTGCTTCAGCTAAACGAAAATAAACTTGCGCTGCAGCTTCTTGGCGAAGTTTGCACAAAAGCTGTAGAACAGAATTTGCTTTGCGAAGAAGATTTTATGAAATTGAGCGAAAAGCAGGTAATTTATATTTTTGAAAATGCAAAAAACAAAGACTTTCAAAAGTTGTTCAAAACATTTAAGAATATGACAAGTGTTTTTCATACAGAAGAACCTTTGCCTGATTGCTTTTGCGTTAATCTTAAGGTAAAACAAAGATATATAAATCCTTTGGTTGAAATTCAAGAAAACGAAAAACCTGTTAGAATCTCAGAAGTTTCAAGCGAAGCAAAAAAAATTATTCAGGATTTTCTTGAGTATAAGGACACACCGTTTGGTTGTGTAAAATATGATTAAAAGATTGAAGAGATAAGGCAAAAACGGCGTCTGTTTTTATCTTATCTTTTTATTCACAAGTTTGCGTTGCAAGCTTATTACGGAGGAATAAAATGGCGCAATTTTTTATGCTGGAAAATCACCAAGTTTATGCAGATGCTGCAGAAGTCGCAAGGTATTTGGGTTACAAAAAATCAAATCCGCCAGATTCTACTGTTCTTTCAGAAATAAAAAGCTGCATCTCAGAAATGAAAGAAGTTATTACGCCAAAAGCCGTTTACGAAAAATTCGATTTGACTGTCAGCGAGCAAAATAAAATCAGTTTTGCAGACCTTTCATTTGTTTCTAGCGACCTTTCGCGCAATCTAAAAGGGTGCAGCCAAGTTATAATTTTTGCCGCAACAATTGGACCCGGTCCAGACGCTCTTATACGCAAGGCGCAAATTCAAAATCCTGCGAAAGCTGCTGTCTTGCAAGCTACAGGAGCTATGTTTATAGAAAGTTTTGTAGACAATTTGAACGAAACGCTTGAACAAGAGGCTATGGACTTTGACCTTTCTGCGCGCCCACGGTTTAGCCCCGGCTATGGAGATGTTCCTCTTGAAATGCAGAAAGATTTTTTCAGGCTTTTGCCTTGTTCAAAAATTGGGCTTACACTTATGAATTCTTTGATAATGGCGCCAGAAAAGTCGGTGACAGCATTTGTTGGTTTGTGCTAAAATAAGCGAATGGAACAGTATAAAAAAGAATTCATTAATTTTATGGTTGAATGTCAGGTTTTGAAGTTCGGTTCGTTTGTTCTTAAAAGCGGCCGAAAAAGTCCTTTTTTTATGAATGCCGGCGCATATATCACAGGAAGCCAGCTAATGCGCTTGGGCGAATATTATGCTCAGGCGATTCATCAGAATTTTGGCGATGATTTTGACGTCCTTTTTGGACCGGCCTATAAAGGAATTCCGCTGGCAGTAGCAACCGCAATCGCTTATTCAAAGCTTTATGGCAAAGAAGTAAAATATTGCTCTGACAGAAAAGAAGAAAAAGACCACGGCGCCGACAAGGGCAGTCTGCTAGGCTACAAAATAAAAGACGGCGACAGAGTTGTTATAATAGAAGACGTTACAACTTCTGGAAAATCCATTGAAGAAACGTATCCAAAAATAAAAGCGCAGGAAACAAAAGAAGGCGGAATAAAAATTGTTGGCGAAATTGTAAGCCTAGACAGAATGGAAAAAGCTCCAGGCAGCAAAAAAGCCGCTCTTTCTGTAATTTCAGAAAAATATGGTTTTCCTGCAAAGGCTATAGTTTCTATGGCGGATGTTGTAGAAGAACTTTACTCAAAAGGAAATAAAACTTTTATAACAGAAGAAATAAAACAGGAACTTGATTCATACTATGCTCAATGGGGAGCAGAAGAATGATTCTTTTGAAAAAAACTCGATTTTTAGCCATTGCCGCAGTTTTTGCTATCACAATTTTTTGCGCCTGTACAAACAAAAAAGAAGTTAAACCGATTGAACAAAATACTCCGCAAAGAATAATTTCGCTTTCGCCAGCGCAGACTGAAATTCTATGCGCGATAGGAGCATTTAACCAGCTGGTTGCAAGAAGCCAGTTTTGCGACTATCCGCCGCAAGTGCTAGAACTGCCAGTCGCTGGTGGATTTGATGGAAAGACCATAAGTTTAGAAACGCTGCTTCTGTATGAACCTGATTTAGTTCTTCTTTCAAAAGGTATGCATGATTTCCTTTTAGAACCATTAAAAAGCCGTGGAATAAAAACGTTTGTTTCGCAGGCAGATTCTGTAAATTCGATTTTAAATGAAATAAATAAAATTGCAGATTTAACAGGACACAAAGAGCAAGGAAAAATTCTTTCTAGCCAGATTAAGGAAGGTCTTTTGCAAGTTATGCAAAGAACATCTGAAAGAGGCGCAGAACCGATTTCAGTTTATTGGGAAGTTTATGATTCGCCTTACATGAGCATTGGAAATCAGTCTTTTATAAATGAGCTTATAACAATTGCTGGCGGAACAAATATTTTTTCAGCAATAAATCAGCCGTATCCAATTGTGAGCGAGGAAGCCATAATTCAAAGCAATCCGCAGGTAATAATAGTTGCAAAAACGCCAGAAAATAATATAAGTTCAATTGAAAGTCGGTCAGGATGGAAAAATATAAGCGCGGTAAAAAATAAAAGAATTTATGCGCTTGACCAGGATTTGATTAGTCGTCCAGGACCTAGAATTGTACAGGCTGCCGAACAAATTTCAGACGTTCTTTACAAAGATGAATAAAAACAAAGGTTTTACAATACATATATTTCTCGCCTTTTTTGTGCTAATAATCTGCTTTGCTCTTTCCTTGTTATTTGGAGCACAAAAAATTTCTACAGAAAATGCCAAGCTTTTAATTTCCCTAAGACTTCCCAGAGCAATCCTTGCCACATTAAGCGGTATTTTGCTTGCAGGCAGTGGAGTTTGCTTTCAAATGTACTTTAGGAATCCCCTTGCAGAGCCGGGAATCATAGGCATATCTTCAGGGGCAACGCTTGGGGCTGTGATTGCGCAATCCTTTGGAGTGAATTTAATTATTTTTAAAACAATTTCTCCTATAAATATAGCCGCTTTCTTTGCAGCAATTTTGTCTGGGCTTTTAGTAACTTTTTTGGCATCAAAAGAAAAAAAAGGCAGTGCTGCTGTAATCCTTTTATGCGGAACTGCGCTTGGCACCTTTTACTCTTCTATTTCTTCTATAATATTATTAACCAAAACAAGGGAGCTGCACGGAATTTATTCTTGGATTTTAGGAAGCTTTAACGGACGCGGCTGGACGGAACTAAAATTTATAATTTTTCCATCCGCTTTTTCCATGATTTTATTTTTTCTTTGTGCAAACAAACTAAGTCTTATGGCAGGCGGTGAAAATTCTGCCCGCTCATTAGGATTAAATACGTCAAATCTAAAGCTTGAAATTTTAATTGCTGTAAGTTTTGCTGTTTCAAGTTCGGTTTGCGCAGGCGGAACCATAAACTTTGTTGGTTTAATCGCTCCGCATATCGCTCGCAAAGTTTATAAAACAAAGACTTCAAAGGGAACTTTTTTCATGGCAATTTCTATGCTTTATGGAGCAATTTTACTTCTTTTAAGCGATATTTTTGCAAGGGTCTTAATCGCTCCTGCGGAGTTTCCTGCGGGGCTTATAACTTCGCTTTTGGGAGCGCCGTTCTTTATTTCTCTGGTTTTCAGTTCAGATTCAAAAAAGCAAACAAAACAAAGGGAAGAAAATATTGATGAATAAGCAATGCCTTAGGGCTGAAAGAATTTTTATTGGCTACGAAGCGCAAAATCTACTTGAAAATGCGGACATTTGCGTTCAAAAAGGGGAATTTGTTTGTTTGTGCGGAAGAAACGGCAGCGGAAAATCAACTCTTTTAAAAGCTCTTTCCGGAATTGAAAAAAATACTTTAAAAAATGGCAAAATATTTTTGTCAGATTCTGAAGAAACTGACATTTTTTTGTTAAAAAGCAAAATGCGTGCTAGAAAGATTTCATATATGGAACAAAGCGAAGTTTCTGCTTGGAATCAAAAAGTTTTTGACTTCATACTTAACGGCAGATTTGCCTGGTCGGAATTTTGTTATACGCAGGAAGATTTTGATATTGCAGAAAATGCGGCAAAAATTCTGAACATAAAAAATCTTTTGTCTAAAGATATATTTTCAATTTCTGGCGGAGAATTTCAAAAAGTGCGAATAGCTCGTTCTTTAGCACAGAATACAGATTTTTTGCTTTTAGATGAACCTTCTTCCAGTTTAGATGCCTTATACGAGAACGAGCTTCTTCAACTGCTTTCCGCATTGGCAAAAGAGCATGACAAGGGGATTTTAGTTTCGATTCACAATATAAACAAGGCGGCAAGATTTTCAGAAAAAATAGCGCTTATTTTAGAAAAAAAGATTATAACGGATTGCGCTAAAAATATTTTTACTGAAAGGAACTTGGAATCAGCATTTGGAAAAGGCTTAAAAATATTTACGCATCCAATATTTAATTGTCCTCAGGCTGACTGAATTTGGCTTGGCTGCACTTTGCGGAATATGTGAACAAAGTAAACTATTTCTGCTAAAGCTGTAATTGCCCAAGAAACGCTATATAGCAAAAATAGCGATTCTATAGTTTTGAACATAGCAAAAATGGTAAAAATCCAAATAATCCTAAAAACGCAAGAACCCAGGATAACGATTACCGTAGGAACGGAGGTTTTTCCAAGTCCGCGGCTTGCCGCTATTGCGCAGTCCATAAAAGGTGCAATGCAGTATGACAGAGCCATGATATGAAGTCTTTGCAAACCGTAAGCAATAGCTTCTGAATCGCTGGTAAAAATCGAAATAACTTGTCTTCCAAAAGCATAAAACAAAAGACCAAGAATAGTGGCAGCTCCAAAAGCGTAAGCAAGACTGATAAAGTAAGTTTTTAAAATGCGGTCTTTTTTGCCTGCTCCGTAGTTTTGTCCAATAAAACATGCGCAAGATGAATAAAATCCGTCTAAAATATTAAAAACCAGGTAATCTGTTTTTTCTGCGGCAGAAATTCCAGAAACCGCAAGCGCGTCAAAACTGTTTACGCCCATTTGAATAAACATGTTCGCAAACGCAAAAAACGAACTTTGAAAACCTGCTGGGATTCCTATTTTTAAAAGTTTTCCTGCTTTGTGGACATGAAAAGTTTGTCCTTTAAACTTTAGCTTTACAAATCCAATGCCTTTTCTTACTGCCCTAAAAATTAGAAATGCTGAAACGCACTGAGAAATCGTGCTGGCAATGGCAACGCCAGCGACGCTCATTTCAAAATATATTACAAAGACAAGGTCTAGAATTACATTTATAATGCCTGCAATTGCAAGGTACCAAAACGGTCTTTTTGTATCGCCTGCGGAACGTAAAACTGCATTTCCAAAGTTGTAAATTGCAGTTGCTGGCAGACCCAGCATATAGATTGTGAAATAGACTTTGCAGCCGAAGATAAGTTCATCTTTTGTGCGCAAAAGTTTTAAAATCGGTTCCGCAAGCAGAACAGCAATCAACATTAGAACAAAACCGCTGACAAGGCAAACAATAAATGCTGTAAAAAGGAAGTCTTCTGTTTCTTTTTTATTTTTTGCGCCAATGTAATATGCAACAATTACGTTCACTGCAGAAGCAATTCCTACAATAAAGCCTACAAAGAAAAATACAAGTTGAGAGGCGCTGCCAACCGCGCCTAAAGCAAGAGCTCCAGAATATCTGCCGACAACTGCGGCATCTACCAATGTAAAAAGAGATTGCAACATATTTGTAGCAATCAAAGGCAGACCAAACACAACAATGTTCTTAAAAAGCGAGCCAGTTGTCATATCTATTTGTCTTGTTTTTGTCATAGCACAAGGTATAGACTTTTTTTATAATAATGTCAAACAAAGAAAAAAGTAAAAGAAATCAGATGTTAAAGCACCTTGTTCTGTGCGATTGTGCTGTTGTTACAAAGTCTGGAAGCTCGGCTTTACAGCGTTCGCTTGCCTTTGGACATCTATAAGCAAAAGGACAGCAGTTTTCATTTTCAAGAACGGTTTTTACTTCAGTATTTGATTCTGTTTGTTTTCCAAGAGCTCCTTCAAAAAGCAGCTTTGTGTATGGATGTTGAGCTGTTTTATACAAATCGGCTGCGGGAGCTTCCTCTACAAGAATGCCTCTATACATAACGCCTATGGTATCACAAAAATAGCAGGCGACTTTTAAATCGTGTGTTATAAAAATGTAGCTTAATCCGCGGTGCTGTTTTAGTTCTGCGAGCAATTTTAAAATCTGCGACTGAATAGAAACGTCTAAAGCAGAAACAACCTCGTCGCAAATTAAAAGCAAGGGATTCATAATTAATCCGCGTGCAATAGAAATTCTTTGGCGCTGGCCTCCAGAAAATTCTGCAGGTCTTCGATTTAAGTCTTCGGGATTAAGACCTACTTCTTCCATTGTTTTTTCACATAAAATCCAAGCTTCTTTTTTGCCTTTCCATTGTTCTGAATATTTTAGGCCTGCAGTAAGAACTTCAAAAACTGTCATTCTAGGGTTTAATGAGCGGGCCGGGTCTTGAAATATATATTTTACTTTTTCTCGGTAAAGATTAAGTTGTTTTCTATTGTATCGAGAAATATCTTGACCGCAGAACAGAATCTTTCCAGAAGTTGGCTTGTACATTTGAATTATTAAACGGACAGTTGTTGTTTTTCCGCAGCCAGATTCGCCAACAATCCCATAGGTTTCGCCTTTTTTTACAGCAAAGGAAACATCGTTTACCGCATAAACGGTTTTTTTATTTTTTGCAAAAAAGCCAGCTTCCAAATTAAAAGTCTTTGAAAGATTTTGTACCAAAAGAATTTTATTTTCTTCCATAATCAGATGAAATTTCCCTCTTTTTGAAGTAATATTTTTTGTCTTCTTCGGTAATTTGCCTAACAACTTTGCAAGGGTTTCCAAATGCAACTACATTGTCAGGAATGTCTTTTGTGACTACGCTTCCGGCTCCAATCACACAGCCGTTTCCAATGTGGACGCCTGGAAGAATTACAACGTTTCCGCCAATCCAAACGTTGTTTCCAATCGTAATTGTGATTCCATATTCAACGTGTTTTCTCATCTCAGAATCGATTGGATGCCCTGCTGTATAGATTCCTACGTTTGGAGCTATAAGAACATTGTTTCCTATAATGACTTTTGCACAATCTAGAACGACAAGATTATAGTTCGCATAAAAATTCTCTCCAACTTCAATGTTTATGCCGTAATCGCAGTGAAAAGGAGGCTCTATATGCACATTTTTGCCTGTTTTTCCTAGAATATTTTTTATAAGCGCTTTTTTCTCGCTCCAGCGTTCTGGCGGCAAGTTGTTGTATTCGTACAATTTTTTTCTATTTTCTTCCATTCTTGTCTTGCAGCTAGAATCAAAAGAATTGTAAGGTTGCTCCGAAATCATTTTTTCAAATTCAGTCATGATTTTATATTAGTACGAATGTCTAAAAAAATCCAATGCAATAAAATAAAAAACTGTTTTCAATCTGAAATAAAAGAATACTTAGGCGCTTTGCAAAACGATGCGCTTCGCTTTGGCGTAACAATGCATTTGACCTGAATAAGTTATTGGATTATATTTACAAGTGTAAAATATTTTATGATTGGAGATGTGCTTATGAAAAGAAAGTTATATTGTCTTTTTATTTTGATTCCAATTTTTTTCTCTTGCGGAATGGAAATTCCTGAATCCATTTCTATTAAAACAAAAGCAAAGTATTCATTTTCATTTGGTGAAAAAGATTTTGATTTAAAGGAATATATTTCTGCAGAAAAGCTTGGCTCTTCTATGGGCAGCACTGAAAAAGATCCAAAGGTGTATGTTTACAATCCTAGTGGAAATACAAAGATGCAGTATCTGGTTTCTTATCCGATTGAAGCCATAAAAATCAACCTTGCTGATAAAAATTTCTCTGAAATAAATATACCTACATTTGAAGGCAAAAAGATTGACCAAAAAATCGAAGTTCCAAAACTTGCTGCAGATTCCTCTGCCGAAACTGTAAATGAAATTGATATAAATGAAATGCTTTTTGGAACTGATGGGGAAGCGCAGTTTAATATTGAGCCTGTTGATATAAGCGAAGCCGCGCTTGGAGGTCAAGTTCTTTCTAAAGTTGATGCGGAAGAAAAAAATCTAAAGCGGGATGTAAATGTGCAAATTACAGACGGCGGATTTTCTACAATGCTGCTAAAAGCAGGAAATCTTCTTATTGAGGAGACAGGCACGCCTTCTGTTTCAACAAACCTTACAGTAGAGCTTTGCGCTAGCGATGGAACACAAATTGCAGTCAAAGAAAATATTGATTTTTCAACTAGTTCATCAGTTTCGTTAGAACTTAGCGGAAAAACAATTACTCCTAGCATGGAGCTTTTTGTATACGGCAGTTTTGAGTCTGGCGGAAGTTCAAACTATAAGATTACACCGAAACTTGAAGATATTTGTATAAGCGAAGTTAGCGGTCTTACCCTTCCTGAAAAAGCAATAACTATAAACAATGAGATTACTATAACGCCAGATGCATCCTTTGTTTCTTGCGAAGTAGAAAGCGGCTTTGTGCAGCTTACTTCCACAGTTCCTTCTGAAGTAAAAGGACTAAAAGTTGTTTCCCGCAATGTTGAACTTTCAGAATCTCTTACAGTAAAAGAGAATGATTGGAATAAAACTGAAACAGAGCAAACGATTTTTGACCGCAGTTATGATTTAAAAGGCAAAAACTTTTCGGAAAGTCCAATCAAAATAAAGTTTGCAGGAAGTGTAAACTATAAACTAGAAAATGCATCTGTGGTTCTTAAAAATGGCGAGCCTATAAAAATTGAAATTCACCCAGAATGTAATATTAGTAAACTAAAATCAGTCGTGTTAGATTTAAAAAATCACAAGGATGAATTTGCGATTGAAAAAATTGAAAACAACTTTGGCGCGCAGATTGCAAACGACGTTTCAAAAATTGTGCTAAATCCTTCGGGGCTAAAAATTACTTATAAAAACGAGCTTCCTAGTGGAAACGATTTTAAAGTCAGCTACAAGTGCGAGCTTTTAGACTTGGACAAAGAGCTTACATTAAAAGCGTCTGGAACTTTGGGAAGTCAAACTGAAGAAAAAGATTTTTGCCAGCAAGATAAGGAGATTGCCGTTACCGACTCAACAAGTTTTGTGCTTGAACCAAAATTGTCTTTCCCAGGTGCTGCGCAAAATCCTGAAGCAGGAAAAGAATATTACACAACCTTGACTGGCATTGAACCGGGCGAAACGTATTCTATTTTAATAAACGTTGAGCCAATTTTCGACTGGAAATCGATTACTGTAAAAATGTCTGAATCTGGTCTTAGCGGTTTAAAAGGCGAGCAAGATTCAAAAATCAGCCTTGATTCAATGTTTGACTCTATAAAAGAAAGTTTCTCGGATTTTGGAAACATTTCGTTTAAGCAAATAGAGTTGTATCTTTATTTTATAAATCCAGGCGTAAGTGGATTGGATACGAATTCTTTTTCTGGAAAGCTTTATGCAAAATCTGGTGAAGATGCCGATGAAAAAATTGTGTATATTTTGGGTTCTGAAACTGAATCAAAGCCGTTGGAGTTTGTAAAAGAGCAGGAATTAAAGTTTAACGATTCAAAAGAAGTGATTTTGACTCAGGACAAAAGCAAAGCGTCGGCATATTCTTCAGATATTGCAAAACTATTTAATTCGGAAAACAAAAGCGCTAGCAGTACAATAAAGTTTGGCTACGACATGACCGTTTCAGATTCTTCTGGCGGCGCTTCTAGCAGCGAAATTGAAATTTCAAAAGAGTTTTACGAAAAACTAAAAAAAGAATCTGCGCAAGATATTTGTATTCCTATTGAAGCAAGAATTATAGTTCCTTTGATTTTTGACATCGCTGACAACACAAAGCTTGATTTAAAAAAATTAAAAAACAATGGCAAGGAATCTTCTGAAGAAACAGACTTCTTTAATCGCTCAGAAGCGACAGATATGTCTTCCTATGAAAAATTCTTGGAAGTAATTGATTCTGTAAACTTAAAATACAAGGTTTCGGAAGACTTTTTGGATTATAGCAATAATGCCAGTGCAAAAATTTACTTTGGTCTTCCAGGAAAGCAATTTAACCTTGATTTGGGCAAAGATGCTATAGCCATAAAGGGCAGCGATGTTATTGAAATGCTAAAAACTTATCCTTATAACCCGGAATTTTACGCAGAGCTTCCAAAAGGCACGGTTACAGTTCCATACTTTACAGATGCAAAGATTGCATTTTCTATGGAAGTTATAACAGATGGCGAAGTTTCTATTTGGGGAGGAAAATAATTATGAAAAAGCTAATAATTTCTTTTTTAGTGCAAATAGTTATTTGTGTTTCAGCCTTTTGCGGCGACTACTTGAAAATGCCAAGAAGATATTTTGAAATTGGTGTAAAGGCACCTGTAGGCATATCTAATAATGCGATTGGCGTTGCCGACTTATTGAAAAAGAATCTTGTTATTGACCTTGAAAAGCTGGCAGATGATTTGCCAAAAGACGGCTTGATTTTCGATATGAACACTGCGCCAGATTTTTCCATGAACTTGAATCTTTCAAACGGATTTCGTTTTGGTCTAAAACTTGGCATTGACGGCTACAGCAAAGTTGATTTTTCCAAATCGTTGATTGATTTTTTGTGCAAAGGAAACGACCTTAACGAAACTCTGAACTTTGATGGCGGAGTGAATGCCGATATTTTTGCGCACCTCGATTTATCTTTTGGACGCGATATTAATCAACTTCATGTAGAATTTACGCCAAGTCTATTTGTTCCTGTTGCCCATATAGAAACAACTTCGGCAACTGCATATCTAAAAAATGCTCCGGATGGAAAAATAGAAGCTCTCGCTCAAGCGAATTTGATGGCGTATACCTGTTTTAATACGCGACCTATTTTTGATAAAGACTGCAAAGATTCTGTCTTTGCAAATGTCGCTTCCGGCTGCGGTTTTGATATTTCTGCATCTGTGGAGCAAAAGGTTCTTGAATCGCTTGTCGCTGGCGCGTATTTGCGCCTGCCAATTGTTCCTGGCACGCTTGGATATTCAACAGGCATGAACTGCAAGGTCGGTTTTGAGGCTAAAAGTGTGGTTGCCTTAGTTTCTAAAGAAGAAAATGCTTCTTCTTTTACATCTGAAATGTCTGATATTTCTTACGGAAACGAACCTTATGTTATAAACAGGCCTATGCGTTTTGGTATTCAATGTGCATGGCGTCCATTTGGTTCCTGGTGTTCTTTTAACGGTCTTTTAGGCTTAGGATTGAACGAACCGTTTTCAAAATATGGAAAAACAACATGCTTCTTAGAATATGATTTTGGCTGCGATATGCTTTTATTCCATGTGCTTGGGTTTAATCTTTCTTCAAATTATTACAACAAGGTATTTACCCAGCAGCTTGGTCTTGTAATAAATCTTCGCATTCTTGAAATTGATGTAGGCGTGTCTGTGCAAGGCAGCGACTTTGCAAGAAGTTTCTGCGCATCAGGAATAGGTGCCTACGCTGCTGTTTATATTGGTTTTTAATTTTACATTTTATGGTATTTTTGTCATTTTTCAATTGAAAATAAGTATCTATTCTATTAGAATTAAAAAAACACTTTAGAATTATTATTAAGTATTAAGAGGATTGTAATGTTTAAGATTCTTGAAAAACGCAAGCTGTCGGAAGCTTCCGCAACTTGGTACATGAAAGTTGAGGCTCCAGAAATCGCTAGAAACCGAAAAGCCGGTCAGTTTATCATTTTGCAGGTTGACGCAGAATTTGGCGAAAGAATTCCACTTACAATTGCTGATGCAAATGCTGAAGAAGGCTGGATTGCGCTTGCGTTTCAGGCTGTCGGCGCAACATCTTATAAACTTTCACTTAAAAATGTAGGCGATGAGCTTGCCGCTTTGCTCGGCCCGCTTGGAAATCCTTCTGTAATCGAAAAAAAAGACGGTCCGGTTGTAGTTGTTGGCGGCGGCTTTGGCGTTGCTCCATGCTATCCGATTGTTCAGGCTCATAAAGCAGTTGGAAATAAAGTTATTGTTGTAATTGCAGCCCGCACAAAAGATTTGCTTATTTATGTTGATGAAATGAAGGCGATTGCCGATGAAGTTATAATCATGACAGATGACGGCTCTGCAGGCCGGCAAGGCGTTTCTACAGTTCCTTTAAAAGAAATGTGCGAATCTCAGACTCCGCCGGCGGAAGTTATTGCGATTGGTCCTCCGATTATGATGAAATTCTGCGCGCTTACAACAAAACCTTACAATGTTCCAACAACAGTTTCTTTGAACACAATTATGATTGACGGAACTGGAATGTGCGGCGGCTGCCGTGTTTCCATCGGTGGAGAGACAAAATTTGTTTGCGTTGACGGACCTGAATTTGATGCTCATCAGGTTGACTGGGACAATATGATGATGAGAATGAAATCTTTTAAGGCACGAGAGGCAGAAGATTTCCACAAATGCAAGCTTGAAGCTCAGGCAGACGCTTTGGCAAAATAAAAGTTATGCTGAATGTCAGTTTTTGCAAAGTGATTAAAAAACGCTTTCGACAAGAACCGTAATTTGCTTCGATGGTGCAAGTTCAGCAGGACTAGCTGCCTAATTAGCGAAAAACACAAAAGTGTTTTTCTTAAAGCTTGCAAATCTACGCAAATCACGAACCTTGCCTACGCTTTGTTCTTTGTGAAAAACTGCATTTAAGTAAAACTAAACATAAAGGATAGAAAATGTCACATAAAACTATAGAAGAACTGAATAAGATTGCCGAAGATGAATTGGCAAAAATTCAAGGAAAAGAACTTAAAAATAAAGACCGAATGGCAATTCCGCAGCAGGAAATGCCTAGCCGCGAGCCTAAAGAGCG
Organism: uncultured Treponema sp.; assembly: GCA_934667505.1. GTDB lineage: Bacteria > Spirochaetota > Spirochaetia > Treponematales > Treponemataceae > Treponema_D. The sequence continues at coordinate 40,556 of CAKULY010000010.1, forward strand.
CGCCCGCCAAATGGCGGAAGTTGCGCTTGGCTATACAGAAGCGCAGGCAGTTGTCGAGGCAAACAGATGCCTTCAGTGCAAAAATATGCCTTGTATAAACGGATGTCCGGTCGGCGTAAAAATCCCGCAGTTTATTGAAAAAATTGCCCAGAAAGATTTTAAGGGCGCGGTTGACACAATCAAGGAGACTTCGCTTCTTCCTGCGATTTGCGGTCGCGTCTGTCCGCAGGAAAAACAGTGCCAGGGACAGTGCACAGTAGGAAAAGTTTATAAATCTGCTGAAAAGGCTGTTTCAATCGGCCGTTTGGAACGCTTTGTTGCCGACTGGGAACGCGAAAACAATAAAGTTACAATGCCGGAAATTGCTCCAAAAACAGGAAAGAAAGTTGCCGTTATTGGCGCAGGTCCTGCAGGACTTACTGTTGCCGCAGATTGCGCGCGCGCTGGCCACGACGTTACCGTTTTTGAGGCGTTCCACAAAGCCGGCGGCGTTATGATGTACGGAATTCCTGAATTCCGACTTCCAAAGGCAATTGTTCAGAACGAAATTGATAACCTTAAAAAAATGGGCGTTAAGTTTGAGCTGAATTTCCTTGTTGGCCGAACAGACACTTTGGATCAGCTTTTGAACGAAAAAGGATTTGACGCAGCCTTTGTTGGAACTGGCGCAGGTCTTCCAAAATTCATGAAAATTCCTGGCGAAAATTTAATCGGTGTTTTCAGTGCGAACGAATATCTTACACGCGCAAATTTGATGAAAGGCTACGACAAGGAACACGCGGCAACTCCAATTTACGAGGCGAAGCACGTTGTTGTATGCGGCGCAGGAAACGTTGCGATGGACGCGGCGCGAATGGCTTTCCGGCTTGGAGCAGAACAGGTTGATATTGTTTACCGCCGAACACGCAAGGAAATGCCGGCTCGTCTGGAAGAAATCGCGCATGCGGAAGAAGAAGGCGTAAACTTTAGATTCCTTGAAAATCCAGTTGAAGTTTTAGGAAACGAGGAAGGTCGCGTTTGCGGCGTAAAGGTTTTGTCCTACGAGCTTGGCGAACCGGACGCTTCTGGCCGACGCTCGCCGGTTGCAATTCCTGGCAGTGAGCACGAGATTGCCTGCGATGCAATGATTGTTGCTCTTGGAAACGGTTCAAATCCGCTGCTTGTCAAGACAACTCCAGGCTTGAATCAGGATTCAAAAGGTCATATCGCAGTTGATGAAAATCAAGCTACAAGCAAAACAAAAGTTTGGGCCGGCGGAGACATTGTTCTTGGCGCGGCGACTGTAATTCTAGCTATGGGCGAAGGTCGCAAAGCCGCTGCCGCAATGAATGAATATCTGGCTAAATAGTTAGTTTTTACAAATACCTGACTTTTGGTAGAAAAAGCCTTCTGCAGAAAATTGTAGAAGACTTTTTTTATACAAACCTTAAAAACATCTGAGTCAAGGTCTTGAGAGTAAGCGTATCTTGACCAGACGTATTATGGGCACATCCGCAAACAATGTTTGCGGACCGTTCATTCCGCATTTCGCTAACGCTCTAAGTCCTCGCTAACTAAAGTTAGCTGCGGTCTTCGCCTTCGGCGGTGCTTCAATCACTTGTGCGTTAAAAAAAATCTGAAATCTAAAAGAATTTTCTGCTTCTTTCTTTACAGAACTCTTAAATTTAATTTAAAAAATTCCGATAAAAAACTATGGCTAAGAATGGTAATAAAAAAAATAGCGGACTTCTTGTGGCAATCTTCTGCGTTGCCATTATAGTTTTAATAATGTTGTTCTTTATGAAAAAAGACAAAATTGTTGGCAACTTAAAAAAAACAAACTTTTTTGAACGGGTTGGCGTTTCTACTCCAGAGTTTGTGCTGAATCATCCTGAAAATAGCGAAGAAACTGAAGAGCCTGTTGAAATTGATCTTACTGGGAAAATGTCTGAACCTGAAAGAACAAATAAAAATCCTGCTGAAGCTAATAAAACAGAAAAAGAAAATACAAATAATTCTGCAAATCCAGGAGAAAGTCAAAGCGAAAGCGATAATTCAAAAAAAGGCTCAGATGAAAACAAGGTTGTGCAAGAAAATAGATTGGACGAAACCGAAAAAACGCGAAACGAAACTGTAGAAATCAAAAAGACTGAAAAATCTGAGCCGAAAAAAGAAGTTGCAACTACAAGAAAAGCGAGCCTTTGTTTTATCAGTATAGATTCTGACGGTTCTGTCAGCAGAAGAATAGTTCAACGTTCTATGCCAAAAACGGACAGCCCGCTTACAGAAAATATTAAAGCTCTGCTTAAAGGTCCTTCTTTAGAAGAAAAAAAGATGAACTGCATGACGCTTATTCCTGAAGAGACTAAGCTTATTGGCGCTTCTGTAAAAAATGGAGTTGCAACTTTGAATTTTAACGAAAACTTTGAATTCAATACTTATGGCGTAGAAGGTTGCATCGGGCAGCTTATGCAAATTGTCTATACGGCAACCGAATTTTCGACTGTAAAAAGCGTTCAGTTTTTAATTGAAGGCGAAAGAAAAGACTATCTAGGAACAGAAGGGCAGTGGATTGGTTCTCCGCTCAGCCGCTCAAGCTTTAACTAGTCTGTTTTGAACGAATCTTTTTTATCTAAGAGCATATTTTCGTAGCTTTTTTGAAAATAACGCATAACGTTGTTTGAAGTTTTGCTTGTTACGGAATAGCCAAGAGAACAAGAAAGTGGAATTTTCTTTGTTTTTGAAAAGGCTGAGCAGTCAGATTTTATATTCTTAAAGAATACAGAAATTTTTTCTTGAAAGTACATTGGTAAATAAAATAGAAAAACAGTTCCAGTCATGCGGAATATTTCTGTTTTATTTTTGTTTTGCATTTCTTTTAATGAATTTATATTTTTGTGCAAGATGTCTACAAAAGTCTTAATGTATGTGTCTCCTTTTGTAATTCCAAGCTCTGTATTTATTTTTTCTAAATTGTTTATAGAAGCACAGACTAAAAGAAATTGTGTTTTTGAAGTATTCGTGGTGGATAAGAATTTTTTTTCGAAAACAATTCTGTTGCTGCAATTTGTTAAATTATCAGTGTAGGCTAAATATTCAAGTTGCTGCATTACATTTGTGTAAAATTCCATTTTAGAGATTGTCAAATAATAGCCAATAATATTGTTTGAATCATCAAAAATTTCTGTAAACACTGCATAGTAAAGGCGTTTGTCTTGCACTCCTGAAAGATAAAACACTTTTTTTGTATTGTCGTCATTCGGAATCCCTAATTTTTGAAACTTTTCGTCAGGAAATAACGTTTTATACTCATCAAACTGACGGGGGAGAATTTCATAAGATTTAAAAAAGCTCTTTGCACAAGCATTTGAATCTATGTAGATTTTATTCTTATTAAATATTATTACAGAATAGGGAGCGGAATCAAAAAATTGATTGTTAAAAAATCTATTCGTTTTATTTACATCTTGAAAATAGACCGTTATAAAAGTTGTTAAAGTTATATTGAAATTGCCAAAAGTGTAAAAAAATTCTGTATACTTTTGAAAAGAATAACTGATTTCTTTGTTTACTGCAAATTTATATAAGTTTGAAGCTAGCAAAATCATTACAGCAAGGCTGTTTGCGATATATAAAAACCTTTTGTTTTTGCCAGGAAAAACGGAGCGATATAAGTATAAAAGTTCCGAAAAAAGCATTAAAAAAAAGCAGTACACAAGATGAAAATAGCTTGCTAGTTTAAAGGAGGTTTTTCCGTTTTCATAAGAAAAGAAAAAATTTGTGCCATTAAAAATAGCAAGAAAAAAATATAAAAAAGAAAAAATAATTGGAAACGATATTAAAAAGTATAGTTTCTTGTCATGATATTTTTCTGGTTTTATACATATTCTGTATGCTGAAAGAAATAAAAAGAAAGCTCCAAATTCGCTTGTTACAAAAGCCAACGAACGAAATGTGATTAACGTGTATGGTTCTACAAAAAGATAGCGAATTCCGTCAAAAAGAAGCCAAGTTCCAATCATAAACTCGCCAAGGCTGCAAGCCATGCCTATAGAACCTTTTCGGCTTGATTTTGCAAAAAGAAATGCGAATATAAAGCATGTAAGAGAAATAAAAATTCTGATTATTAAACTAGTTGATTGTTCCAATTTATTTTGTTTTATAGCTACTAACTATTTTATCAAAGTATTTTTTATTCTTCTCATAGATGTTTAAAAATGTCGTAATAGAAAAAAAAGAATATCCGTTTTCTAAAGGTGTTATGATTTTTATATTTTTTGTAACTTCAGAAGTTTTTGAATCGTAAAAAATTCCTTCAATGATATAATTTTTATCTTTTTTGTTCCAATTAGAAGATTTTAGTTTTTGCCAATCTAAAAAGGTTGATTCAGAGCTTAAAAGCATTTGCCTGTGAATAAAGTTTAAATCCTCGTTCGGAAGATAAGCGTAGGCGACAATCGCATTATCGCCATAAACGAATAGATTTTCCATTTTTTGAGTCCAGTTGTTATCCAAAACAAAGAACTGCCCGTCTGGAGTTTGAACTTCTTTTGAAGGAGCTTTTTTGATTTTTATGTTTTTATGTTTGTTGCTCAAGTTTGGATAAAAGAAGCCTTTAAAATTTTCAAAACTTTTATCTTCGTTTGAAGAAATTCTTCCTATTGTTGCAACTGAAAATACTTTTCTTGCTTCGTCTTCGTTGTAGATTGATTCAATGTTAAACAGAGGGATTATCGTACTCCAGTTGATTTGTGTTGTCCCTCCAAATTGGGCAAAGTTTTCATTTGAAGTGATTTTTCCTGAAAATTCAAGTTCGTCTTGTGTGCCGGAAAGAACGTTGTTCTCTACAAGTTTTATGCGGCGAGCAGTAAATTCATATAGCAAATCGTGCATATAGTTTACAATTTCTAAATCTTCAGTTGTTAAAAGCTTGATATTGAGGACTTTTTCGCCTGTAAGTTCTAGCTTGTTCGCCTTCGGGTTTATTGTAAAAAAAATCTGAATTTCCTTTTCTGGCAGTTTTGCTTCTTTTTCTGCAGGCGCATAATATCTTGCAGAAAAAGTTTGCGGGTCGTAAGTTAAAAATCCAATGTAACTTTCGCGTTCAAAAGACAAATCTCTGTAATAAACATATTCACCAGGTATGTCTGGAATAATCTGCTTGAATCCAGGAAGAGCAAAAATAGCAGAAAAAGAAATTGCTAGACTTGTAAAAAATATAATCAGTTTCTTCATATTAGTTGTTCAAAGCGGCAAGCTCTGCTTCTACAATTTTTTTGATTTCTGAAGCTGCGTCTTCTGCCGGAATAAGTTTTGCTTCCGACTCTTTGCGGAGTTTTATTTCCACGTTAGGAAGATTTTTTTCGCCCACAACGACGCGGACTGGAATTCCTATAAGGTCAAAATCCTTGAATTTTACGCCTGGGCGTTCGTTTCTGTCGTCCAAAAGAACTTCGATTCCTGCGTCAGAAAGTTCATTGTAAAGTTTGTCTGCAACGTCTTTCATTGCGCCGTCGTATTTTACAGGGACGATTACAACCTGGAATGGAGCGACTGTCATTGGCCAGATGATTCCGTTTTCATCATGATATGCTTCGATGATGCTTGCCAAAGTTCTGTCAACGCCGATTCCATAACATCCCATTGTTGGAGTTACAGGTTTTGCGTTCTGGTCAAGGAACGAAACGTTCATTGCTTTTGTGTATTTGTATCCCAGCTTAAAGATGTGGCCAAGCTCGTTTCCTTTTTTCATGTAGAATGTTCCGCCACATTCAGGACATTTGTCTCCAGCCTTGCAAGTGCGAACATCTGCTGTCATGAATGGAGTGAAGTCGCGTCCTATTTCAATGTGTTTCAGGTGGAAGCCTTTTTCGCCTGCTCCGCCAATGCAGTCGTGCATTGAAAGTGTTGATTCATCTGCCAAAACAGGAATTTTTAGTCCGATTGGACCAACGAATCCGTGCGGCGCGCCAGAATATTTTAAAACATCTTCATCGCTTGCAAGTTCCGCGCCGCTCGCCTTTAAGACTGAAGCGAGTTTTGTTTCGTTTACGTCAAGGTCGCCGCGAATCAAAACGCACCAGAATGTTTCCGGATAATAAGTTTGTCCGCCTTCTGTTACGGTTTTTGCATTTTTATATTCTTCGTTTGCAGAAAGGTCGATTCCGCAGTTGTAAACTTTGTAAATCAAAGCTTTTAGGAATGTTGAGGATTTCTGGCTAAAGAATTTTTCCATATCTTCAATTGAAAAAACGTTCGGAGTTGCAACTTTTTCTGTTGGAAGTTCAGTTTTTTTCTGAGGTTCGCCGTTTGTGTCTAATGCAACTTCTTTTTGGCAAGAGGCTTTCTCAACGTTTGCGGCATAATCGCAGTCAGGGCAGAGCAAAAGCGTGTCATCGCCAATTTCGCTTTCAACCATGAACTCTTCAGAGCCTGAACCGCCCATTGCGCCAGTGTCAGCCTTTACAGAAATTGTTTTTAGTCCGAGCCGCTTAAAAATTCTTCGATAAGCAGCAGCTGTCGCATTGTATGAGTCGTCTAAAGATTTATCGTTTTCGTCAAAGGAATAAGCGTCCATCATGATGAATTCGCGTCCGCGCATTACGCCGTATCTTGGCCGGATTTCATCTCGATATTTTGTATTGATTTGATAAACTAAAAATGGAAGCTGCTTATAAGAAGAAAGTCCTTCGCGAATTAAAGCGGTAAACGCTTCTTCCGCAGTTGGAGAAACAACCATGTCTTGTCCAGCACGGTTTTGAGGTCTTAGCATTTCATCGTGCATTTTGTCCCAGCGGCCGGACTCTTTCCACAAGTCTCCAGGCTGAATAACAGTTGGTTTCATTTCAAGCCAGCCGGTTTTGTCTAGCTCTTGGCGGATAATTTCCTGTAGTTTTTTTAGCGAGCGAAAACCGAGCGGCATATAAGCGTAAAGTCCGTTTCCAAGTTTTCGGAGCATACCGCTTCTCATCATTAGTTTGTGGCTTGCGATAACTGCATCGTTTGGAGCATCGCGCAGTGTTGAAATAATAAATTTTGAAACTTTCATTATATTTTCCTTAAATAAAGTGATTAATTCCGTGGTGTTCTATAAGTTTAGTTTTTACAGCTACAACGTAACTTCCAAAAATCGCAGTTAAGGCATCGAATGCTGCCGCAAAAGAACAGATTATTGGAGCCGCTGGTTTTAGCAAAAGAAAGCCAGTTTCAAAGCCTCGTCCGTAAATTGTACATAAAACTGAAAGCGAAACAAAAGCACCCCCTGCAGGAAGTCCTCCTAACAAAAACGAAATTCCAAAAGAAGCAAAAGTTATCCAAAGAATATCCAAAAATGGAATAGTCAAGCTTGAATAAGAACGCCAAATCATTATAAAGCCGACTACAGTTACAAGTGCTGAACCGCCGCGTGCAAAGATATTAAACAGCGGAAAAGTTATGCCATTTATCCTTCGCCTGATTCCGATGGATTCTTTTCCGTGCCGCATATTTATTAGCAAAGTAAGGTTTGAATCCGCAGAAAAGAATGCTGCGATTGCAGAACAGATGCTAGCATAAAGAATTCTGTATGGGTGTGGGTCATGGCAAATATATCTTATTATGAGAGGATAAATCAGTCCCACAACAATTAAAAAATCTACAAGGAGAAGTAAAATCATTGGTGAAAAAACACCGCTTGTTATTATGGCTCTAAATTTCGTTGTCCAAAAGCACAGAATTATTGCCATTCCATATGAAAGAAACTCTGTGAAGAAAACGGCAATATTGTACATCAATTTTGAAAGGGAATCTGCAAGTTGAACTATAGGGCGGTATAAAACGTTGTCAGAAGCGGAAGCACCGCCAATAAGACCCGCAAATAGAAAACTTGCAAGCAAAAAGGAACCGTTTAGCAGCGATTCAATAGGCGAGTATGGAAAAAGAGTTCTGATTAAATTAGCTGTATTTAATGTTGCTGTTTCGGAAACTTTTTCTACTGTTATAGGGAATCTAGGAAGTCTAACTACGAGGATTGAAAGCAATCCCACAAGCGAAAGCAAGAGAGATGAAACAACGATTGTTCCGCCGGTCCAAAGCGCAGTTTTTGCAATCTGATTCGTCTCTCTAAGCTTGTTTACTGCCACTATGACTGTAAAGAACATTACTGGAATAGTCATGTAGCGGCCAAACCGTATTACAAGTTCTGTTAAATATTCCAAAGCAGAAGAAATTGCTTCGTTGTTCGTAGGAAGAATAAATGCACACGCTACACCAAGTAAAGACGCAATAAGATATTTTATCCAAAGTTTCATAAACAAGTATTATATCAAAATATATTGATTCTTAAAAGGGGCTTGCAGCGTATGCTTGTTCTATGGTTAGAACTTAGCTTTTCTTAATCTTACGCGTTCAATGTCTTCGCAGAAAAGTTCTCGCAAGTCGTTTAGACCTAATGCCATTAAAGCCATTCGGTCAATTCCGATTCCCCAGGCAAGAACAGGAACGTCAATTCCCATTGCTTTTGTTACCTCTGGACGGAAAATACCCGAACCGCCAAGTTCGAACCAGCCCAAAACTGGATGCTTGATATGAACTTCAACAGATGGCTCTGTAAACGGAAAATATCCAGGAACATATTTTACTTCCGTTGCACCTGCTATTTCTGTTGCAAACATTTTTAAGAAACCTAAAAGCGTCCTTAAATTTGCTTCTTTGCCAATTACAATTCCTTCTGTTTGATAAAAGTCGCTTAAGTGCGTTGCATCAACTTTATCGTAGCGGAAGCAGCGTACTATTCCAAAGTATTTTCCAGGAATCTCTGCTTTGTGCAATTGATGGGCAGAAAGAACAGTTCCTTGAGAACGCAATATGAGCCGTCTTGTAAATTCTCTGTCAAAAGTATAATTCCAGCCGCGGCTTCCAGAATCTCCGCCATTTTCGTGAACTTTTGCAATGTTTGAAAGGTAAGGTTCTTCAATTGACTTTGCATGGGTAGGATTTTTTATTCTGTATACGTCGTGTATGTCGCGTGCCGCATGGAACTGAGGCATAAACAAGGCATCGCCGTTCCAGAATTCTGTTTCAACAAGCGGACCGTCAAATTCCTGAAATCCTAAAGAACACAATTTGTCTTTTACGGATTCAAGGAATTGCACATAAGGATTTGTTCTGCCTGGAATAATTCTTGCCGGCTGCAAAGAAATGTTATATGCTCGGAACGTGCCGTTCTTCCATTCGCCAGAAGAAAGCATTTTCGGTGTTATTTCTCCAATTTCGTTTCCTGTAATTCCAGCTTTTTTAAGTGCTTCCACAATTTGTTTTGCCGCTTCGACAATTTTATAAGTAACAGTTTCGCGTTCGATAATTTTAAAAGGACTGTCTGTAACGCCGCGCTTTTTTGCTAGCGTGGCAATGACTTCCTGCTCTTTTTGCGAAAGTTGAGACTTGTCGAGCAGTCCGTTTTCGGCAGCGCACGCTTTTTTTAGAAGTTCTGAAGTTACAGCAATTCTTTCTGGGAGGCAAGCGCCAGTATATTCAGCTTTTTTTTCTGCGTTCATTTTTAGAACGCCTTCTTTTGAAAGAGGACCGAACGCGCTTCCGATGTCTTTTTGTTCAACGCCAATTTCTTTTGCAAGATCAGGCAAAGCCAAAGCACCTTTTTCTTTTAAGGTTGAAACCATTTTTTCTTCAATGGTTCCATTTTTTGCAATGTTTCGACCCATGTCTGTAATTTCGTAGTAAGTATGAGGCGTCCTTGCAACTTCTTTTAAAAGACTTTTACCAGATAGCCAGGAAAAAGCCTGGTTTGCATGGCCTTCTTTGTAGCTAAGGTCTTTTATAAGTTTTTCAGAAGTAAGATTGTCTTTATCTGAATATTTAAGCAACACTTTTGTTTCAAGTGGATGTAAGTTTTTTATGATGTTTGAAATGTCCATTTTATATTTTTACCTAATTACGCGGCTTCTAAAATTCAGCATTTTAGAAGCCATTTTAAAATAAGATGTATTAAATTATCGCTTAATAGCTTTGAACTAACGAATTAATTTTACATGAGAGCATCTCTGCGCCCAGTTTATACCGCGGTCATCTTTAAAAAAACGTTCTCTGTCTTGTTCCATATATCTATAGTTCATGTAGCCATTTCGCTTGTCTTGTATAAAGTCTCTGAGGCAAGCTAGGATTGCGTTCATCGCTTCGCCTTGGTCATAAGTTGTATACATGCTTGTGTAGTAAATTCGAATCTCATCCACACCTGGCATATATTCAATCTTAACTTTTGCAGTTTTATCTATTACGTGCTGATTTTCAGGGACAATAACACGAGTTGAAAGATCAATTTTGGCATTTTCCGTAGAAAAATCAGAATTTTCTGTTTGCGCAAAAACGGAGCCAAAAATTAAAAATAAAGAAATGAAAGAGATAGCAACCTTTTTCATAGTAATCCTCCAGGTAGCATTTGCACACGATTTTAAAATTGCGTGTACTTTAGTATTCTATCCGTTTCTAAAAAAAAATCAAGTTCTACTATATATTGTCCTTCACTTATCCCGATTTTTGGTTCTTTGGTTATTATAAGTTTGCCGTCAATTTCTTTAGGCTTGTTCTTAATGATTTCCCTATAGTAACTTCTTATGGCGTTTTTTGCAGCTTCGCTTGCCGCCTTTTCAATTCCTTCAAAACCAAGAGAAACTGGCGCTTTTCCACGTCCTTGGATTTTTTTTACATTTATTGTGTTCCAGGCATTAAAATACCAAATCATTTGAGGCGTTCGGTTAAATTCAATCCAGGAATGCATAAAATTGTCTTGAATCCAAGGTGTTTTGTAAACTATAGGATTTTTTTCAAAGTCAATTTTATTAATGTCGGTTAGTTCAAAATATTCTGCGACACGGCGCATTTTGTCGTAAGGCGTGTATGTAAAATTCCAGCCGTAAACCATTGCGTTTATTAAAAAAGGCGCTGTTTTTCTTAATTTTTTTATAGGAAAGTCAAATTGTCCCAAAGAAAAATCAGAGGCTTCTGCGGATTCCGGATAGGCATCTAGTTCCGCCCAAAGATGAATGCGAATAGTTTTTTCAAAATCCAAGGATTGACAGAAAATATTAAATCCGCTTAAAAATCCAAATACAAGAATCAAAAAAAAATGAGTTTTAAAAGAGTTTTTTATAAACCAGAAATTAGTCTTCATCAATATCTGTTACTAACGAAGGAGGCGCGTAGGTGACCCTGTTTCGGCCGTTGTGCTTTGACATATAAAGCCCTTGGTCTGCCTGGTTTACAAGCTTTTTAGGTACTGTAATAGGGTTTGTTTCCGCGTCAAAAACTGCAACTCCGCAAGAAATTGTGACTTTCATACGCTGTTCGTTATATATAAAGTCGTAATTTGCAATGCAAGAGCGAATTCGTTCGGCAATAGAAACTGCATCTTCTTTTTTTGTGTCGTTTAATAAGACTGTAAACTCTTCGCCCCCGTAACGGCTTGCAAGATCTGTTTCTCTAAGATTTGACTTTATAAGAGCCGCTACCTGTTTTAAAACGTAGTCGCCACATTCGTGTCCGTAAGTGTCGTTAAAGTGCTTGAAGAAGTCTATGTCGAACATCAATACAGAAAGAGGAAGTTTTTCTACCATTGCGGTGTCGAGCTTTTCTGCAAGCACATTGAAAAAGTAGTATTTTAACTTTAGCTGGGTCATCATGTCTGTAGAAGAACGCTCAATTAAAGTTGTATTGTTTATAGAAATCGCAGCGAGCGAGGCGATGTTTAAAATCTGGTCTTTTTCGTAGTCGTTGTATGCAGAATCTTGGTCTGGCTCAAAAGAAAAGCGTTCTCCTAAATACAAAATGCCGTTTATATGATTTTTCTGAATCAAAGGGATTATAAGAGAAATGTTTAAAGATTCAAGCATTTTTAAGGAGTTGCTTTTTTCGCATTTGCTTGCAAGGTATTCCATGGAAACAGGGCGTTTTTCTTCAAATAAAACGGTTACAATTTGATCTGAAAAATCTATGCTGTAGTTTTCAATATCATCAGAAAGAAGGCTCTGTGAAGTTTTTAGTTCAAATATGTTGGAATTAAGAAAGTCCAGTACAAAAATTCCGGCTGTTGAAACTCTCATTTGAGCCATGCAAGAAAAGACAATAGACTCCAAAAGCTGCGCGCCGTCTAAAGTTGAAGAGAATGATTTAGAAATATCTAATAACTGTTCAAGATCGTAAATACGCTTTTCGTAATAAGCTGTAATTTCTTGAAGTTTTTGTTCATTTGTTTTTTTGATTTCTTCCATAATTTACAACAAACTCTATGCGGAAATTATAACATAGTTCTTCATAATTTTAAAGAAAATTTCCCACTTAGGATATTGATTTTCAAGTAAATCAGTGCTGTCTCTATTTCTAGAAGACATCATAAGCACTTTTAAGTTGGAAATATTTTCACTTGTAGGCTTTTTTGCATCTTGCAGCAGCTGGTCTACGTGTTTGCTCAGTGTATTCAGTATTTTTACTTGAGAAGAAATCAGCTTGTTCGCTTCTGCGTTCACTTCGTTTACCATTTGCTCAAGTTTCTTAAAAAAGTCAGAATCGTTGTGGCAGTCTCTCATATAACCTTCGATATGAGTAATGTCAAATTTGTTGTCCTTGTCAAAAGAATTTTCAAATTCTTTTATGTTGTCTGAACATTCAATTGCTGCATAAATGTCTGAAGAAAATTCTGTTTTGAACGTAGGATTATTAAAAAATCCTTCTATTACTAAATCGTTAAGAAGAGCTTTAATAGGTTCTGTTAAATAAGTTGCCAAAAAAGTTTTAAGAATTTGCACGGGAAGAGTCCAAATGAACGAAAGTCCAGTTTCTTTTGTAAGTTTTTTGTTAAAATCGTTATTGTATCCTTTTACGTTTAAAAGCATGGAAGAGCCGAAAAGCATTGAAAGCTCGCTGCGTATATTGCTGTCTTTTAGTTCCGTCTTTATTCTTTGCTCATCAGCTTTGAACCTGCCTTGCAGCATTTCTGAAAAATCTTTTCTAGCAGATTCTGAATATTTTGCAGATTTAGGTTCGTAAGAAATATCAGATTTGGCATACTGAATTAACAATCTAAGTTTTTCTGTGGAAATTACATGGTGAGTAATCCAAGCAATCTTTTTTAGGTTTTCTTCAAGTTCTTCTGATTCTACGGAATTCGAATTCGAAAATGACTTTAATTGAACAAGAGCTTTTATTGCGTTTAATGTGCCTGTTGTTAAGTTTAATCCTTTTAATAGGAAGTAAATATCTTCTAGGATATTTACTATTTGCGACACTGGAAGTTCTTTGTAAGAAGGTTGATAGTGAATGTCCGCCGCCATAAAGTTTGGATCAAAGATTTGCAATGCGGTTACAAAATTAAATCTACAGAAATCCGCAAGCTGGTGAAGAGTCGTTATTTCTTTGTCGATTTGTTTGAATGTGTCGGAATTTAGTTCGTGGATGATTCTGTCAAGCTTTTTCCGTTGCATGTCGTACAGTTGCGAAGTTGTCATGCTCGAAGGAGTTGTAAGTTCTTTTTTTCGTTCTTCGTAAGAAAGCGATTCTATTATTTTTTGAAACTCTGGCGAAAAGCCTGTTATTACAAGCTGCGCTTCAAATCGTTTGTTTCTTGGTATGTCTGGACTGGAAATTGTTGAATCAAGAAGATTGTTTAAAGGCTTGGTGTTTATATATAGAAATCTTAAGGCTTCCGCAAAGTTTGGCATAAGTTTGCCGTTCTTAAAAATTACAGGTTCGTAAGATTTGAGTTCGTTTTCAAGTTTTTTCATCTGAATTTTCTTTTGAACTTCAGGTGAATTGTGATTGAACAGTGATTCAAAAAAATCTGAAATGGCTTGTAAGAAACTCATGCTTTAATTTTAATAGGAAAAAAAGAATTTTACAATATTAGGGCGAAAATCGGGTCTTTTCATAAAGCTTAAAAAACACAGGCAGCGAATTTGCACTTTATTCAGACGGTTGTGTCCGCGCTTCGTTTGGGGGATGTCTAATAAGTTCTAAATGTCATTGTCGTACTTGATACGACAATCTCTAAATGATTGCAATATATGCATTTAGATTTTCGGGTCAAGCCCGAAAATGACAGAAAAGATACTTTTGGGACAGCCCCTTGATTGTTCTTCTCGCGCAAAGATTTCGCAAATTGTAAATTCGCTTATGGTTTTATTTATTTTTCTAAAGACTCGAATTTCGGCATCATATAAATATTTGCGAATATCTGGCGGTAATCTTCTATTGAAGATGCATGAATAATTTTTGCACGCAGTTCGGCTCCGCCTTGAATTCCTTTTGAGTAGGCGCAAAATCTCTTACGCATTTCACGGCAAGCAGGAAATTCTCCGGCATCTGAAGCAAGCATTTTGAGTTCTTTAAAGCCTGTTTTTATTTTTTCTTCAATTGGAACTTCGTCATAAAATCCTTTTGCAAGAAGTTGAATTGTTTTAGAAAAAATAAAAGGATTGCCCATAGCTCCCCTGGCAAACATTACGGCATCGCAGCCTGTTTGCTCTAGCATAGCCTTCGCATCTTCCGGGGTGAATAAATCTCCGCTTCCAAAAATGGGAACTTTCCCTTGTGCAAGTTTTACAAGCTGCGCAAGTTTAGACCAGTCCGACTTGCCTTCGTACCCTTGCGCGCGCGTTCTAGGATGCATAGTTATAGCGTCGGCGCCAGCTGACATGGCTGCTTCTGCGGCTTCTATAAACGTAATATTTTGTTCGTCCCAGCCAGAACGTATTTTTACAGTTACAGCCGCTTTTTCGCCTGCCGCTTTTTTTACTGCTGCGACAATTTTTCCAAGCTGCGTTGGATTTTTTGTAAGCGAAGAGCCTGCTCCTGTTTTTACAATTTTAGGAACGGGGCAGCCGCAGTTGATGTCTATGCATTCGCAATTGGTCTTTTCAAGAACTATGTTTGCGGCTTGTTCCATTGTGCTTTGGTCGCTGCCAAAAATTTGAACAGAGTAGGCTTTTTCATTAGGAGCTCTTTTCATCAAAGTTTCTGTTTTTAAATTTTTTCTGACTAGAGCTTCTGCGCTTACCATTTCTGTGTAGGTAAAGCAAGCTCCGTGTTCTATGCAGATAGAACGAAAGGAGCGGTCGCTGTAACCTGCTACCGGAGCAAGAAATAAATTTCCTTCTAGTTTTAAAGAGCCAATATTTACAGGATGAAATAGCATTTTATTCCGGCAGTTTAAAAACTTTGCAACTGTTTTTCCAAAGCTGGTCGGCAAGTTTTTCCAAGTCGATTTCCAGCATTTCTGCAAGGAATTTTGCCGTAGAAGTTATATATGCAGGTTTTGTTCTTTTCTTTTCGCGGAACTCTGCTGGAATCATAAAAGGACTTTCGGTTTCTATTAAAATTCTGTCCAAAGGAAGATTCATTACTGTTTCGTGCAGATTGTGAGCATTGCGGTAAGTTAGATTTCCTGCAAAAGAAAAATAAACGTTCATGTCTAGGCATTTTTTCGCATATTCGGCATTTTCAGAGTAACAGTGAAAAATTGCGCCAGAGTCTGGAATTCGCTCTCTTAAAACGTCGTAAACATCCTTTCCTGCATCGCGGTTGTGAATAATGACAGGAAGATTGTGTTTTTGCGCGATTTCAAGCTGCGCAATAAAAAGTTCAATCTGGGAACGCTTGTCGCCAAACTGTTTGTAGTAGTCAAGACCAGTTTCGCCTACGGCAACAACGTTTGGAAGAGAAATAAATTCTTCTATTTTATTGTACCAATCGTTTCCGGGATTTGTAACTTCTGCAGGAGCGACACCGACGGCGTGGTAGATTCCAGAAATAGACTTAAGATTTTTATATGTTTTTTCAAAGTCAATAAGGCTGTTGTTTATGCTGACTATCCTTGAAACACCTGCTTGCTTAGCTTGTTGAATAACGCGTAATTGTTCTATAGGATCATCGTATATAAGCCCGATGTGGGCATGAGTATCAAAAAATTGCATGGCTTTTCTTCCTAAAATGCGGGTAATAAATGGTGAATATTTCAACCATTCCTACCGATAAAGATAATATAGTAATCTTTTGTTGTCAACTTTAATCGCAGAGTTTGACACATTTTAATCTACTATGATATACTTTACTGTGCTATAAGTGGTTTTTAGCGAATTGTTTGATGGGGTAAAAATTGTCAAAAACACAAAAAAGATATAAAAAAATAGAAAAGAAATTTGCCTCTGATGTTCATAACGGTTTTCTTTCGTTTATAAAAGGTATAAAGAACTTCTTTGTTCGCATATTTAAAGTTTTTGATAGCAAGCTTACAATTATGATAGTTCCGCACTCGCAGAGCAAAGTTTTGAATTTCCAAACAAATGTTTTTGCGCTCAGCATGGGATTTCTTATCGTAATAGGAATAGTCGTTTCGTTCTTTTTCTTTAATAAAAATACAGTAGTTTCAAAGTTGGAAATAAACAGCCTTGTTTCTAAAAACCGCGAAACAATGGCTAGCCTCGATGAGCTTAGGGATGAAAACACGAATCTTTTGCAAGCTGCAAAAAGGTTTCAGGCGTCGCTTTCGCAGTCGTTGGCTTTGCTGGGATTGGATCACGGCGACAACGTTTCAAAAGCGTCTGTAAGCAATGGAGACCTTTCTTCTCTGTTTAGTTCCAAGGATTCGGTTGAAGGTTCTTTGCACGAAACGCAAGATATACGTTCTCTTACGGCTTACCTTGAAGATTCTGTGCAGCCAATTGAGCAGATTGGAAAAATGCTGGAAAATCAGGCAACCTTGTTTAAAGAGATTCCTAATATATGGCCTGTAACAAATCCGAACGTTCATATTTCAATGATGTTTGGACCAAATATTCACCCGATTACTGGGCAGTGGTACATTCATAAGGGAATAGACTTTTCTACCTGGCGTTCCGGAGATCCTATAATGGCAACCGCAAACGGTCAGGTTGTTACTGCCGGATACGATGCAAGTTTTGGAAATTACGTTATTATCAGGCACAAGCACGGAATTTATACTCGGTTTGCGCACATGAGCGCATTCCGCGTAAAAAAAGGAGAGTATGTTAATCAAGGTCAAATCATTGGCTATATTGGCAATACTGGTGTAACTACAGGTCCGCATCTTCACTACGAAGTTCATATCGGTTCTGATGTAGTTGATCCAAGTAAATACATTAACGTCAAATTAAAAAGATAGATTATGGCACTTCGTACAGATGATATTTCTATAAATACTTTAATAGGCAACGGTTCTTTTGTTAGCGGAAATTTAAAAGTGAACGGTTTTATTCGCGTTGATGGAGATATTGACGGAAATCTTGATACAGATGGAGCCGTGATTATAAGCGAAAAAGCGAGAATCCGTGGAAATATAACTGCAAAGTCTGTAATAGTAGGCGGAATTGTTTTTGGAGATATTTCTGCGCGCGAAGGTGTAAAGCTCCTTTCTTCCTCTGCGGTAGTCGGCAATATTCTAACAAGAAAAGTTCGAATGGAAGATAAAGTTATTTTTCATGGACACTGCATTTCTATATGGAACGAAGAGCGTTTTGACAAGGAAGTTAATGCGTTCCTCGAAGAGAAAGCAATCCTTGACAAGGCAAAACTTTAATGAATTCCATAGACCCATTGAATTCATCGCTTCTTTTTTCAACCACAGCATTAAATGCTAAGAATGTTCAAAAGGAACAGGAAAAATCAAAGGTAAAAAACAGTAAGAAAAAGATATTTTCTTCAATTTTAGAAAAGCAGCAAGAAATAGAAAGCTTGGCGAATGCGGGGCTTCCTCCTCAAATTGCGGGGCTGTCTCTTGAAGAAGCCGTTGTTTATTTAAAAGATGCCATAGATATGGCTGGCGACGAACTTTCTGATAAAATGGATAATGCTTCTATCGTAAAGTTTAGGCAGGCTGTAGGACAGTTTTTAAAATTCGTTGAAAAAAATGCATACGAAATTTCTACTAGAAAAAGAATTGGAAAAGCCAGGGTAAGGGGAATAAGTCCGTTTTTTTCTGATGTACGTGACAAAGACCCTTATGTGCAGATAAACATTGTTAATAAAAAATTGACAGAACTTACTCAGATGATTTTGCAAAATCACGCTGAAAAGTTAAAAGTTTTAGCACAAGTAGATGAAATTAAAGGAATGATTGTAGATTTTTTTGCAATATAACTGATATAATTGTTCTACTTATTTAAATATTTGCGGAGACAAATGTGAGCGATATTTTTGAAAATGATATAGATGATGAGAGCGAAAATCTTTCTAGCCTTGAAGATAACGAAAACTATGAACAAAAGGAAGACCTTGTTTTAGACAAGCCTCTGTTCTGCTTAAAACTTTCTTATTCATGTGAATCTCTTTATGCAAAAAATGAAAAGAATCTTGATGTAAAAGCAGGCGATTTTGTTATTGTTCAGACTCGCTACGGCAAGGATATAGCAAAAGTTTTGGGGCAGTCGAAAAGACCTATTGGAATAAAGCTTTGCGATATTGTTGCTATTGACCGCAAGGCGACTGATGAAGATCTTGAAAAAGTCCGCGAAAACAAATCAAAAGAAGAGGAAGCGTTTAAAGTATTTAAAGAAAAAGTTGCCATCCACAAGTTGGATATGAAGCTTATAACCGTTCATTTTTTGATAGATGAACAAAAAGCGCTGTTCTTTTTTAGTTCTGAGAATAGAGTCGATTTCCGCGAGCTCGTGAAAGATTTGGTAAGCGTTTTTAAAATGCGCATTGAACTGCGCCAGATTGGTGTAAGAGATGAATCGCGGATTATAGGCGGTCTTGGCGTTTGCGGACGACCATTTTGCTGCCACGGCGTGAGCGATAAACTTAGGCCTGTTTCCATCAGAATGGCGAAAGATCAAAATCTTTCTTTGAATTCCATGAAAATCAGCGGTCAGTGCGGAAGGCTTTTGTGCTGTCTTTCTTATGAATTTGATTGGTATAACGAGGCGAAGAAAAAAGTTCCAACAGAAGGTTTGCATATTTACTACGACGGCACGAATTTTAAAATAACAGAAGTAAATCTTCTTACGTCTATGGTAAAAATGCTGGGCGAAGATGGCCGCTTGTTGGAAGTTAATGCAAAAAGATTTATAAAAGAAAACAATAAATGGCGTATTCAGTAGTTAGCCCAGACCTCGAGTTTTTAGGAAAATGAACAAAAACGCAAGCGAATTTACAATTTTAGAATGCAAACAAGTTCCATGGAGTCTTTTGCAAAGGGCGAACGGTTAAAATCTGAATAAAACTGGATTTTGGAAAATCCCGCTTTTTTGCCGTAATTCAATATATGCTTTTGAGTTATGGGAAGAATAGGTTCTTTTTCTAAAATCGGAATAGTCTTTTCTTTTGAGATTTCAATCTTCTGTGTTAAAACTGTTATTGTTTCTGTTCGGTTTATAACGCTAGATAATTGCGCTCTGAGGCTAGTTCTTTTAGGAAGTTCCATGCATTTTTTTGATTTAAAGAGTTCAAAATTTTGCAAGTGAAGAACAAGAAAGCCGTTTTCTGCAAGCAATTGTGTGCAATCCTTAAGAAAAGAAAACAAGGCCTGTTCTGTTTTTAAAAATGTCAAGCGGCTGTTGCCGCAGAATATTATATTGTAGAATTTTCTACCTAAAAAGGAAGTCATTTCTTTTGTGGAAAGGTAAAAAAAACGAATAGAAAGAAGTTGTGTTCTGTGTTTTAAGGATGCCGAATTTATTAAAGCCCTGTTTGCGTCAATGCCGGTTACGTTGTAGCCTTTTTTTGCTAAGTCAAAATCTAACGTTCCTGTTCCGCAACCGATGTCTAAAAAATTTATAGGCTTGCAGCAATTTTTTGAGAGATTTGAAAAAAAACTTTTTAATGAATCTGTTACAGGAAATAACTCGTCGTAATATTCTGTAAGGTTGGAAAAAAACTCCATTCTTTTATTCTAAATCAAAATTCTGAAATTGCAATATTTGCGTTTGCATATTTTGCGTTGCTGAATGTTTGTTTTGAAATTAAGGCTTTATAAAAAAATGTTGCTTTATTTTAAAAATCGGTGGAGAATATAAGGGTACTAAAAAAATTGAACTGATGTAAAAAAAATCTACGGAGCGAAATTATGTCTAAAAAATCATTAATTGTTTCAGCTTTTATATTTTCTTTTTTTGCAATAATTCTTTCTGTTTTGTTTTCTTGCAATGTCGGTCTAGGAGATGCCGTTGATACCGAAGTCCCTAAGGTTGAAATAACTTATCCGCCGGCTTCTAAAGTCGTTCGCGATTGGTTTTATTTGGCGGGAACCTGTTCAGATGATAAAGGTGTTGCGTCAATTTCCGTTTCTGCTGTGAATACAGGAACAAAGGAAACAATTGATTTCGGGTCATTTTCTCCTGAAAAAGACGGTTCTTGGGCTTGTAAAATTAATGAAAAAACCGATGGCTCTTATAAGCTAAAAGACGGAACTTATACATTTTGCGTTATTGCAGAAGACTCTTCAAAGCAAAAATCTGCTCCAAATTATAGAACCTTTGAACTTGACAACACGCCTCCTGTTTTTGTTATAAGAAACCCTGGTACAACAAACGCCGACGCGCCAAGCTCTTTTGGCTCGATTTTAAAAATTGTTGGCACTGTAGGCGATGCTCACGAGATTTATGAACTTTCGCTTTCTGTTTATGAAAATTCAGATTTGTCCGGGCACCCTAAGGCAGTTCTTTCTGAAAAAAGCATTGATAAAACTGACGGAATTAACGTTACTTTAGCGCGCTATAATTCTGACATCGAGTCTGGAAAAGAAGAAGCAGATGAGCTGCACAGCAATTACCTGAAAATTTATAATACCGAGCAAGGTGGGGACCAAAAGCTTTTTGCTACTGTGACTTTAAAAGATTCTGCTGAAGTTTGGCAAGATTATACAAAAAACGAAGCTTCTTCCATCGGGAATTCTACAGACAGCTGCCTTTATTTAAACGACGATGTTTATGAAGACCTTATGAGCAAAACGTCAAAATACGGAGTGCTTTCTGCCGCAACTTTTATGAAGCTTATAAATGGAACTTATAATGATTCTTCAGACAGTTCTTCGCAGGACAGAGCCGCAAATAGCTCTTCTGAAAAAATGGACGAAACAAGTCAAAAAGAAGTCTTAAAAATTCTTAACGACAGAGTAAAAACTACTTCAAAGACTCCAATTGTTTTTAATCTCAACAAAAATGCAAATCCAACTTACGAAATTATGGGATTTTCGTTCAATGGCGAAGAAAGCGCAACTTTTGGTTCACATAAGGCTGCAAAGCAGAGTTCTTTGACTTTTAAGGTTCAGGCAGGGCTTGATGATAGTTACGTAAAACCTTCGTCGTTAAAAGTTTATATGTTTGGACCTTACAATAATTCTGAAATTACGAGCGAAAAACTCAGCAAAATTTATGAAGATGCAGACTTGTTTTATAAATCACATAGTGCAGAAGGGCAAATAATAAAAGACTATTCTGAAAGCAAAGCAAGTTCAACAGAAACTTTTACGGATTCTATTGAGCTTCCATCTGTAATAACAAAGGGCAAGCATTATGTTCTTGCTGCAACCGGTCAGGATGTAGACGGTTATCCTTTGGTTAATTCAAATGGAAATTACTTTGGATTTGTAGGAGAATCTGCCGGAACTGCTCCTTCTGTTTCTATAACCGGTTTTGCCGATGGAGCTATGGCCAACGAGTTGAGCAAGATTTCAATTTCGGGAACTTTAATTTCCGAAGAAACAGAAGTCTCTAGTGTTGGCTATAAAATTATAGTGCAAGATGAAATAAATGCGAAAAACGTAGCAACTGTTGAAGGCTCTGCAAAACTTTCCTTTGAAGATGAAAGCAGTAAACTTTCTGCAGTTTGGGAAATCGAAGATATAAAAAGCGGCACCGCAAGCTATGAAAACGGTTATACAAGCTGCGTTCCAGAGAATGGCAGCCGCTTTAAGTATTCTCTTACTGTTGAAGGAAAGGATTCAACAGGTCTTGCTTCAAAAGAAACAAAATCTTTTGTGGTAGATATGAAAAAGCCGGAAATAAAAATAAACGATATAACTCCAGTGGCTAAAAAAGAGGCTACAGAATCTGAAACAAAGTTTACTGTAAACGGAAAAGTAAAGTTTTCTGCGGTTATAACAGACACGAATTTAAACAATGTTTTGGTTACTGTTACCGATGGAACAAATACAAAAACTTTGTTCGAGGGTAATTCTTCTACAATAGAAAAAGAGTTTGATACAACAGAATTTCTAGACGAAAATGCTTTAGTGTTTAAGGTAGTTGCTGCAGATACTGCTGAAAACGTTTCTGAGCAGCAAAAAACTGATGTCTTTGTAAGCCAAAAAACTGATAATCCAGAAATAAAGTTTACAAACGGAAAGACTTCTGCGGATGGAATTTCTAGCTGGGCAGCGGCAACGAACGGTCAAAACGCGTTTGGAATAGAAAGCAATAATTCTGCGAACTTTACAATAACCGACGATGACGGTTTGGAAAGCGCAAAGGTTTACATATATGACGAAAGTGGAAGTCTTGTTGGTTCACAAGGGGCAATTTCTGTAGAAGATGCGCAGCTTCAAAAACAGGAAAACTCTGAAAATGCAAAGACTAATCCTGCAAATCCTGTTGAGTATAAAGTTGACGGAAGCACATCTTATGCGCTTTCTTATAAACTTCCTCAGAAGGCAGGAAAGTATAAAATCCAAATAGAAGCTTTTGACACAGAGTATAAAACTGCAAGCGAGCAAAACAAAAAATGGCATGCAACAAAAACTGAAAGTTATATTTTTGTAACAGAAGGCAACCTTTCAATCTCTTTTGTGGATATTACAAATAACACTTGTCAAGTAAAGGCTTCTAATAAGACCTCTGTAAAAGGCACGGTTAGTCTTTCGGATCTTGCAAAACTTGAAAATATAGAATGTTTTGTAATGGAAAAAACTGTAGATTCTGCTACTAATGAAGAAAGTTGGCAAGCCGCAGAAAATGCCTTTGCTAAGTACAAAAAACTAGAAGGCGAAACAGTTGTTCCAGTTACGGCTGAAGCAAAAGATGGAAAAATCTCTTGGGCGGTTGATATTCCTGCTGAAAATATAAAAGACGGCGAGCAGCGTTTCTATTTTAAGGCGACCGATATTTTTGGAAAATCCGCTTCAATTGAACTGACTTGCAATGGGGATGGAAATCCTCCGGTTATAAAAAAAGACGCTTCTGTATTTGACGACAAATGGAAAAAATCAGCATCTGTAAAAGTTTCGGTTTTAGTCGCAGATATTAATGGGTATAGTCCTAGCGGAATAGATAAAGTAAGTTGTTCTTATATCGGAAGAACTTTAGCAAGCGAAACCAGGGAGCTTTCCCGCGAAAAAGATAAGTATACGGAAGAAGGAACTGCATCAGAATCCGGCAAGTACTATAAATATTCTACAACAATAGATGATTTAGGCGATGGCGATTCAATTGGAATAAAGTTTACGGCAACAGATAATGTTGGCAATTCTGCAGCAAATTCAGAATGTTTCTTAAAGATAGATACAACAGCTCCAAAAGTTACTACTGCCTCGCTAGAAAACGAAGGCGTTGTTCTTAGCAAAAATGATTCTCTGAAAATAAATTATTCAACTGAAGATAAAGTCAGCGAAACTATTAATGGAAGCGGCATTGCTTGCTTAAAAATCAGCACAAACTCAAATATGAGCGATTCCATTGAAATTATAGAATTAGAACCTTCTTATACTTATGCGCTATCGGACTTTGAAAAGTTTAAAGATTTAAGTGTAAAAGAGTATTCAATTTATGTGCAGGCAAAAGATAATGCCGGCAATCTATCAGAAATTGAAAAAGCAGGTTCGTTTACCGTTGATAACGTTCTGCCAAAAGTTTTAATAAATACCCCGGCTTCTGGAAGCACGGTGAATAAAACAATTTCATTGAGTGGAACGGTTGTTGAAGACAATCTTAATAAGAATAAAATTCCGGTTCTGCAGTATAAGGACAGTGCAGACGGTTCTGAATGGAAAAATCTTGAATATACGTCTTCAAGTCTTGAAGGGCAGAGCTGGTCAATTTTGGGAATTGATACAACAAAACTTTACAATGGTTCAGATTCAAAAGATGTGGAGTTTAGAGTCCTTTTTACAGATGATGCAAACAATACGAATAGTTCAATCGTTGCAAAAGACGGCAGCGAAACTTCATATAAACTAACAATCAATCAAAATACAGATCGTCCGGAAATAAAGCTTACGAATATCAAGATAAGCGGAAGCGCAATAAGCTCGAATGTTGTGCAAGGCGTGATTTCTGATGACGATGGTGTTGCAGAAAAAGTTGAATTGTACAGAATCGACAAATCTGATTACACAGCAGGCTCTAAACCAAAAACTTCTGGCAGCAAGTGGAAGAAAATTTCAGTTGAATCTGGTACAGGCATTTGGAAAACAGAATTGCAGGAAAGCGAAAATCAAGGCTCAAAATCTTGGTATTTCTATGTAGTTGACGAAAACGGCGGCGAATTCTGCACAGCAAACAGTTCTGCTTTGCAGCGCATATATCTTTCTGACAGCGCAAGCTCTAAAACTGATAATACGGCGGGTGTTTCTTTCTTCTACGACAGCGTTGCTCCGGAAGTAAAAATATCTGTAAGCCAGGATAATGTAGTTTACGGCGAAACGAATACAATTTTTGGCGGCGCTGAAGGCTCTGGAAAGAATAAGGTTTATGTAAAGGCGGAAGTTACTGAAGAAGTTGGAATGTCTGCCGCAAATCCTGTAACGCTTTTTGTTGGAGGAATAAAACAGGAGCAGGCAAGCGGCTATCCTTCTTGCCAGGAAAGCACAAATGCGAGCGGAATAAAAGTTTACACATACAAATTCGCTCCAATCGACATAAGCGGCTCTAGCTATAAAGATGGTCAGCTTGCAATTTCTGTTACGGCAGAAGATTCTGCAGGTCTTTTTAACAAAGACATGATGAACATAACTATAGATAAAACTGTGCCGACTGTAAAAATTGTTTCACCTACAACAGCGATTTCTGATGCGGTTACTGCGGCAATCTCTCTAAAAGGCACTGTCCTGGACAACGCATCTTCTATTGAACGGCTGATGTATACAATTCCTAAAAAAGGAGTTGAAGACGAAGCTCAGGAATGGAAAGATGTGGGAACAGCAAGTTCTTGGGAAATAAAATTCGCTTCGGGAGCGCCTGATTCCACAGACAGCCTTGTTTATTATGTAACTGCCAAAAACGGCGGCGATTTTGCTTATCAGATAACCGCTTCTGGAACGGAAAATATTTACAAGGTTCCTATTTGGTTTAAGGCAAAAGATTCAGCTGGAAACATCGGAATTATAAAAGATCAGTATGTTTTTGCAGATTCAGAAGGCGGAAAGCCAAAGGCTTGGATTAATTCCCCAGAAGAAGGGGCTACTACAAGCGGCGTGGTGACAATTTATGGCGGAGCGATTGACAATGTAAGCGTAAGCAAGGTTTGCGTTCAAATTGATGCGAACAATGATGGAAACTTTGATGGAAACGATTTTAACTACATCAAAAACACTTGGACAACTGATAAGGATGAGCTAAAAACTAGCTTGCAGGGTTCTCAGTCTGATTGGTACATTCTTGCAAATGGAACTAACAGCTGGAAACTAAATGTTGATTCCGACCAAATTCCTGAAAAAGATGGTTCTAAAAATTTAAGAATTAGGGTAAAAGCAGTCGATAGCGATAGCCTTAGCCGAGAATGGACAGAGCCAATTACTGTAAAGATTGACAGCGAAACTCCGGTTATAAAGAATCTTAAGCTTGTTCAGTACGGAAGCGGAATAGTTCCTACGGTTTCATCCGTGCCTGTTACAGAGCGCGAATATATTTCTGGAATGTATATAAGCAATGTTTCTGTTGAAAATAAAGGAAAATGGTATCTGGTAGGCGAAGTTTCTGATAATCAGTCTGTTTCTTCCATTACGTTTGAGATGATAACTTCTTCAACGCAGAACAACATTCGTCTTGAAAGCGAAGATGAAATAAAGCCAAATGCAAGCACATATAATTTGCAAGTTCCTTTAAAAACTGACGAAAGCGGTGTAATTTCCTATGCAATAAGAGCAAAAGACAATAACACTGGCGAAACAACAGTTTCTGTTACAATAAATATAGACAGCACGGCTCCAAGTCTGTATAACACAAGCAATTCAGAAACTTTACATCCTGAAGATAAATTGCGCTTAAAGAGTTTAGGAAAAGTTTTAGGCACAGGTTCTGAAAATGCAACTGTTATAAACAGCGACAATTATTTTACATTCGGAGATTACGTTTCTGAATCGGGAAGCGGACTTGCCTATCTTGCATTTTACTTTGAACGCAAGGGAAGCGGCGGAAATCGCATTTATAATCCGATGTTCAGTGAAAATGGCAACAATAAAACTGTTTATAAGCAAAGACCGGCAGCTCCTGCAAACGGCGATGTCTATATAAATGATGACGGTCTTGCCGCAATGTATATAGAAGACTCTTCAAGAACAAGCGAGGATTCTATAAACCTTGTTTCTGCAAATCCTAATGTCCGCAAAGGCGGCCTTATAAAGATTGCCGGTTCTTACAGTTTGATTACAGAAGTAACTGGAACTGCAGTGAAGTTTAGCCCGACAGCATCTGCTTCGTTTGCAAGCGCAGAAATTATTTTTGCGCAGGTTGTTGACCATCAGATTATAGAAACGCCTAAAACTGATGGCGGCGTGGAAAACGATGATGGCGATGAAATGGTTGAGACAATCAATCAGACAGGTTCAAGCTACAACTGGACTGCAAGCGTTAATTCAAACAATATTCCTGACGGTCCGATTACAATTCATGTTGTGGCTATAGACAATGCCGGAAATATTTCAAATGGCTGCATCGATACCAAAGTTGAAAATAACCGCCCGCGAATTGCAAAAGTCATGCTTGCAACAGATTTAAACGGAAACAAAAAGTTTGACTACGATGCTTCTTCCGCTCCAGTAACTGGTCTTGACGGCGAAACTGTAAACAACCGCACAGAAGACGGCGCAGAATTTGGCGAATTCAGTTTCTATTCTGCAATGGAAGCAAAAACCACAAATTTAAAGAGCGAAGTTGAGTTAAAGTCTTCTAAGTTTAAAGTTATAGGCGGTCTTGCAATTCTTCCTGAATTTGTTGGCGGAAACGGGGATATTTTGTATATGGCAAAATATTCTGCTTCTTCAGAAAGTACAGATTATAAGCAATTTGCAACAGGCGCAACCTCAACAGGTTTAGCAAAACTTGTTTCAAAAACTGACCTTGAAGGAAGCATGGCAGATTTTGAATATAAATTCGCAAACAAAAATACAAATTCTTCTGGTGTAACCTATGCAGATTTGATTTCTGAAAAAGGTGGAATTATTCTTAATAGCGTTCCTAAGAACTTCATAAGTTTTACATTCTGGGATTCAACAGAGGAAACCACACCAGGAACAGACAGCCAGTGGGCGCATTTGATGATTCCTGTAACGCTTTTGAGCAGCGAAACTGAAAAGCCTGTTCCAACAATTACGCCGTTCTATTGGGAAAGCAAGAGCGAAAACAGCGTTGAAAAAGATAATGATGGCAACTTGCTCGGCCACATTGAGCTTGAAGGCGATTTGACTTCTGAAATAACGAATGCTTACGGAGATAATGATTCTTTGAAAAAGCCAAAAGTTTCCGGAAAAATCAAGATTGAAGGAACTGTAACTGACAACGTAAGAATTTCTTCTATTAGTATAGGTTTTGACGATTTGTTTAGTTCTACGACACTTGCAAACTACGATAGTGGAACTTGGAAAAACGTTTCTCCTTTGCCAAATGGCATTGTTTCATTTGAAGCAGAAGATGTTTCAATTTCTCAAAAAGGTCACGAAGCAAAGTTCACGCTCGTTGTAGACACAGAAAAACTTACAGGCGTTGCCGGAAAAGATAAAAACATCACAATTTCCGCAACCGACTGGAAGCTCAATGCAAGTATTGCTGGAACAGCTCAAACAACCGAAAGTGCAAAAACAGCGATGTATACGGTTGACGTTGTACCGTATGTAACAGGAATAGGAACTGAATTAAGCGCGTTCTACCGCAGCGCTTCTAGCGTCTATGCAAGAACGTCTACAGGTCGCTATCCATTGCATGAAAATGAAAGCATAACATTCTATGGCTTCAACTTGGGAACACCTAGTGTAGCATTGGGTGAAACTACTCTAAGTCCTGGCGGAACAGAAGTTTCTTTGAGCGATATTATTAGCGGTTCTAATAAGGCTACAAGAACAACAGGAACAACTGCAAAGTCCGGGGCGTTTACGGTTTTAGTAAATTCTTTGCAAGCAATAAACAACATGAACGACAACACAAAAGAATACAACCAGCAGCCAAACAACGTGAACAACAACATTTTAACCGATGATTTGTACGCAGATGTATGGCAGTTTAAGAATGCGGCTGAACCAGTAAATGGCGGTGCAAAATATGTTACCATGAAAATAAATCCAAATAGCGGTGTTCCAGGATTTAGCTATGCAAACAGTATTTTGTACTTTAATATGCCGGGATATAATTCAAGTTCAAGAAATTATAATAATGGTCAATGGTATTATGGTGCTGATGCGAAAGTTGAAGAGACCCAATACTCGCAGATTCCATTTGGAATGAACTATGGTGGATTTAGCCACAATACATTTGCATTTGACAATTATGGATATTCTTACGGTGCGGCTATGTGTACAGACACACAAAGTGCAAAAGCTAGTGCATTCTTCCAGTTCTTTAGTAGAGAAGCTCCATTAGACAGTTCTGTTATGGATCAAAATATGAACTATGTGAATAGTATGAATGCTAGCCGTTTGGATTCATCTACAGTTCAAATTTCTAGTGGTGATAACGGCTGGGTAACAGACATTGACCGAATCCAGTCAATTGCAATGGAAACAACTCATGCTTCTACAAGCGCGCCAAGCTCTTCAACGCCTACCTATGTTTACATGGCTTATTATGATAAGAGTGCAAGACAAGTTCGTTTTAGATGGGGAACAGTAGGAGCAACAACTGATAGTATAGACGGACAAACTAATAATAATATTACTAGTACAAATAATGCCTATACACAGCCATCTAGTTTTGCCAATAGGAATGGATACGGCTTGGACGACATTGTAGACTCAAAATACACAGGTTATGCACAAGAGGCTAAAAATAATGGTAGCACTCGTCCGAAAGAATTGCCGGATTCTTACATAAAATACAGTTACACCAATAATAGTGGTATTCCAATTCAGGTTGTTGCCGCTAATGGTATAAGTGGTGCAAATGCTGCCTATAGTTCTGCAACAAAGTATGGTGCAGGTGAATACGTTTCTCTTGCGATTGTGAACAAAGATTCTTCAAATCCTGTTGCGGTTGTTTCTTGGTATGACAGCAAGAATATGCAGCTTTGCATGGCGTATAACACAAATCCAACTACAAGCAAAAATTGGGTTTCTAAAGTTGTGGATTCAAATGGTGGTATAAATGTAAAGATTGCGGCAGATTCTGACGGAGGAATTCACTTTGCTTATTATGATAACAAAGGCGGCAGCGATTTGAAATACGCTTATATGTCATCGTATACGGCAACTCCACAAATTGTTTCTGTAGATTCATTTGGTTCTGTTGGCGCAAAGTGTACAATCGACCTTGCTAAGAATGCTAGTGGCAATTGGGTTCCTTATATCGGCTATCAGATGAACGCCTACTTGGGAACTCCGCTTGCGGCAAAGATTGCATATCTTCCAAACGGCGTAAGCGGAACAATTCCTGCTGGTGTTGACGATAAAGACTGCTACACAGGCGACTGGGAAGTGAGCATTGTTCCAACAAGCAATATTCCGAATGACGATCTCATAAACGTAGGCGTTTGGCGCGATTCAAATGGAAAAGCTAAAGCATTTACAAGCAATTCTGACTGGTCTACAGGCGATGTTGCTCCGGGAGAAGTTGTTTCAAATTCCACATTGAATGTTGGCAATGCGACAATTGTACACGGTAATAATACTTCAAATCCAATCATTGGATACGGTATTGATACCGGCGCAATCGAAATGGCCCAGAAGAAATAGCCAGCCTGTAGATTGAAAAGGGTGTCCAAAAAGTATCTTTTTTGTCGTTTTCGGGCTTGACTTGAAAATTTAAATGCTTATATTGCAATCATTTAGAGATTGCTAACAGAGTTTGCTATGCAAACACGCAGTTCAAGTACGACAACGGCATTTAGAATTTGTTGGACATCCCTTTAGTCTTGCTATTTTGCTACGGTGTATACTGTTAGAGAAATCGAAAGTATTGAAATAATTGTTGTAATCAACGGCGAAACCTTGTTTAATCCGTAGAAGAAGGAATTGTTTTTAGCTTCAATTGTACATTCTGGTTGAATTACGCCAGACTTTGAAATTTTTTCGCCGTTTATATCTCTTATAGTTACGGCATCAAAAGCATTTGAGTCTGTAAAACCTCCGGCAAGACCTACATAATAAGACCAATCCCTGTCCGGAATGTATGGGTATCTTCCCGGCGTGCGAACAGCTCCGCTGACGGTTACGTAGAACTGTTTAAATGGAACTACAAGGGTGTCAAAAGCTTCTACAACGTAAGGCGAAAGCTTAAACTCGTCATAAAGTATCTCTTCAATATTCAAAGGAAGAATTTGACCGTCTCGCACTATGTAGGAATTCTTTAAGTCCGAAGTGCTTCCAAAATAAGAAGTTACATTTCTTATTAAAAAAGCGTAATTTTGTCCTGGTGTAAACCTTTGAACGATTTTATTGCTTGCATTAAGTTCAATCGTTGTTTGGTCCGGCACTAATACCCGTACAGCACCTGTAAGATACACAACAGGTTGCGAATCTTCTAGACTTCTGAGCGAAACAGTATCATGGTTTTTTAGTTCAAAGTCGTTTTGAAGTTCCTTGCTAGAGATGTTTATTATCTCGCCCAGTTTTTTAGCGTCTGAAGAAATCCTTTTTACTTCAATATCTGTTGTGTCGGCAAAAGGCTGCAAGCCGGAAGCGTAGCTGTTTATAAGCGCAATTAAGTTTTCGTTTTCTAGAAGCTCGTAAGTTCCAGGGCGTTCAACCGCTCCTTTTATGGTGACTCTTTTATTAATCCTTTGGACTGTTATTGTGTCGCCTGGCTTTACATAAGGATTTTGGCTTATATCACCGTATCTAATCGCTTTAAAAATGTCATACGTTTTTTTAGTTCCGTTTTTGTCGGTCACAATGACGTTTCTTTCCGATGAAAATTCAGTCTTTAAGCTTTTGATTAAATCAGAAACTCTTGAAAGCGGCCATGCCTTGACCTCTTTTGCAGAAGAAACTTCGCCTTTTACAAGGACGTTAAAAATACTTGGATTTGTAAGAATAAATTGAACGCCGCTTAGCGGATAGTTTGAAGAGACAATTTCTGTTACTTCTTTTTTTAGCTGAACAAAAGTTTTGCCGCGCGCATCAAGAACAGCAAGGTTGGCAATTCTGATTTTGTACGTTGTATCTACAGGAATAAAGTAGTCTACCGTTGTGCTTTGCGCCACAAACATAAGCCGGTAAATGTCACCGGCAGTAACAGGGTAGTCTGGATTGCTCATTGCAAGTTGCGCTGATATGGAATCTTCCAGATTAAATTCTTCCTCTTTTTCTATTTTTACATCTTCTTCGGATTCAGTGTTTGTTTTTGATTTTGAAGCGCTATTGCTGTTTAAACTGTTTGAAGTTGAAAGAAGCGACTGGGAATAAAGGCCTAAGATTGAAGATACAAATAGCACTGCACAGAAAATAATTTTTTTCATACTAGTTTCCACTCTTATTCTTTTTGTTTATAGAAAGTTTTTGCATGGCAACTTTGTCGTTTTTTATATTTTCAATCGCATTTATAAGGAACGCTGCAAAAACACTTATGAAGAATCCTGCAAAGGTCAAGATTATGCAAAGTTTCCCTCTTGAAGGCTTTGATTTTTGGTCAGGAATTTCTCCGCGCTCAAGAAC
Source organism: uncultured Treponema sp. (assembly GCA_934667505.1). Taxonomy (GTDB): domain Bacteria; phylum Spirochaetota; class Spirochaetia; order Treponematales; family Treponemataceae; genus Treponema_D. The sequence continues at coordinate 72,543 of CAKULY010000010.1, forward strand.
TTGGAACGCAGGAGTTTCGCTTGCCATGTCAATTTTTAGCAATTCGTATTGCGACTTTAGATTTTTATAGACTTCCTGCTGAGCTGAAAGTTCAAGCTTAATCATAGAAACATCTGTCATGATTGTAGGAGTGTTTTTTGCTGAATACACGTTGTTCACAGATGATTCAAGTTTTTTTACTTCTTTTTCCAACCGGAAAATTTCGTTATAGCAAGCGTCAAGGTTTGCCTCAAGGTTTTCTTTTTGAAGTTGGTTTGAATCAAGCCCCAAGTCCTTAAAACTTTCTTCCAGGTAGCTTACTGCGGAATTCGTTACAAGCTGCGCAAACTCAGGATCTATATCGGTAAAGCTTATTGAAAAAACAGAAGAATCTTCGTCAAAGTCTGCAACTAAAACTTTTTTTAAGGCTTTGCGGCTTTCAGCTTTTGGACTTTTTTTGATTTTCCATTTGTTTACAAGGTCGTATTTTTCAATGATTGAATCCAAAAAAGGATTTGAAGTTGCCAGGTAAAGGGCAAGCGAACTGTTGCTGTTCGAAGATGAGCCAAGTCCGCCTACTAAACTTCCCAATCCCGATGAAGAAAGCTTTGAAAGCATGCTGCTGGCAGCCGAACTGGAAGACGAATCTTTTATAAGCATATATGCGGTGGAAGTGTATTTATTCGGCAGCGGTGAATTTTTAGGCGGAAGAACTAAGGAAATTATTGAAAAGACAACAGAAAATACGGCGAATCCAACTGTTGTCAAGATTATAAGTTTTTTGTGCTTCAGAAGAACTGCAAAAAGGTCTATGAGGCTGATTTCATCATCGTTGTTAGCTGGATTTTCAATTTTTTCAGTTTCCATAAGATTTCCTAAGTCGATATAATTTTTTACGGATTTACACTCTTTCCATAAGGAATATGCTTATTTTTGCAAGCTTTTCTGTTCATTATGTGAACAACCGTAAAGAAAGCAATCATAAAGATATAACCTGTTATTATGAATATATAAGAAAAACCTGATTTTAGCGATAGGCTTATAAGCACAACCGAATCAAGAATGGCTTGAATGCCGAGCAATAAGAGCAGACTCTTTTTAGGTGTTAGCCCAATGTTTTGCAGCTTGTGGTGAAGGTGCATTTTGTCTGCGGAAAAAATGCCTTTGTGGTCGCGAAGCCTGCGCCAGATTGCTGCGATAAGATCAAAAATCGGCAAGCTGCACAAAAGAAGTTCTATTTCAAGTGGAATAGAACATGATTCTGAATTAAAGTTCAATAGAGGAAGCGTTGCTGTTATAAATCCAATGGTTTGGCTTCCGCCGTCGCCCATAAAAATGGATGCTTTAGGTTTGTTATAAACCAAAAATCCCAAAATCGAAGAGATAAACATAAGGCAAACAATAGAAGTAATGTTGTCTATTCTAAAACTGAAGATTGAAACTGGAATTAAATAGAGCAGGCAAAGTCCGCCGCAGAGTCCGTCTATTCCGTCTATAAGGTTGTATGCATTTATAAGGGTAATTATTATGAAGAAAGAAAGCGGTCCGCTTATGTAGGCAGGCAGCGCGATTCCTGCAAAGGTTGTCCATTTAAAACCGAAAAAAACTGCGGCAAGCCCAACGGCGATTTGTATAACAAATTTGAGCATTGCTTTTAGATTTAAAAAGTCATCAAGAACACCAAAAACAAAGATTACTGAAGTTAGGGCGAAAAATTCAATAATTCTGTTTTCGTTGATTTGTCTTTTTAGAAAAAAGTAAAGAAGTGAAGTTAAAATTGCGGCAGAAACAAATACTAATCCACCAAGCCTAGGAATGGGGGTTGTGTGCTGGCTTCTTTTATTTGGAATGTCGTAAATAGAATACTTTTTACATTCCTTGATTACCAAAGGGGTAAGACTAATTGTTAAAATAAAAGGTAGAACCAATAAACTCCAGTACATAAAAACCTCTCTAAAGTTCTCCCCCCCCCCCGACTTTTGTAAAATCCAAGGCTTTTATTGGGG